>NZ_JBEZKS010000028.1:0-98471 GCF_040651775.1 Streptomyces sp. NPDC048383 | reverse complement strand
CCCGCCCCCCCCCGGGGGCCCCCCCCCCCCGCCGGGCCGCCCGCCCCCCCCCCCCCCCCCCCCGACACGGATAGGGTGGTTCAGACCAGAGGCCCCCGAGGCCAGTAGGCCTCCGAGGTCAGAGGCCCCGCAGAGCGGAGAACAGTCCCGTGGCAGAGCGCAAGCCGATCGAATCCTGGCTCACCGACATGGACGGGGTCCTCATCCACGAGGGCACCCCGATCCCCGGTGCCGACGCCTTCATCAAGCGGCTGCGCGAGTCCGGCAAGCCCTTCCTGGTGCTGACGAACAACTCGATCTACACCCCGCGCGACCTCCAGGCCCGACTCAGCCGGATGGGCCTCCAGGTACCCGTGGAGAACATCTGGACCTCGGCGCTCGCCACCGCGAAGTTCCTCGACGACCAGCGCCCGGGCGGCACCGCCTACGTCATCGGCGAGGCCGGCCTGACCACGGCCCTCCACGACATCGGCTACATCCTCACCGACCACGAACCCGACTACGTGGTGCTCGGCGAGACCCGTACGTACAGCTTCGAGGCCATGACCAAGGCCGTCCGCCTGATCAACGGCGGCGCCCGCTTCATCTGCACCAACCCCGACGAGACCGGCCCCTCCACCGAGGGCCCGCTGCCCGCCACGGGCGCCGTCGCCGCGCTGATCACCAAGGCCACCGGCAAGAAGCCGTACTTCGCCGGCAAGCCCAACCCGCTGATGATGCGCACCGGGCTCAACGCCATCGGCGCGCACTCCGAGAGCAGCGCCATGATCGGCGACCGGATGGACACCGACGTGCTGGCCGGACTGGAGGCGGGCATGCAGACCTTCCTCGTGCTGACCGGCCTGACCACGGCGCAGGACACCGAGAAGTTCCCCTACCGGCCGACCAAGACGGTCAACTCGATCGCGGACCTCGTCGACCTGGTCTGAGCGCCGCGCCGGCCTCCGGACCGGCCGCGCCCATGCGCGGCATTGGCGCGAACGGCTGACACATACGGGCCAAGAGAGCGCCGCTCCGGATGCGGATCGGCGCGTCGCGCGTGAATCTCCTCGTAGAGGAGGTTCACCATGCGCAGTTCACTGTTCGCTCTCCGTGTCGCGGGGGTGGCCGTCGCCCTGACGGCATGCTCCGTCGTGACCGCCCCCACCGCCCTCGCCAACGAATGGGACCGCGGCGGAGTCTCCGCGGAACCGAACCCGGCCGAGCCGGGAGCACTGGTCAAGCTGCGCGTGCGCGGCTGTCACGGCGGCTGGGGGCTGGCCCACTCCTCCGTCTTCGTGTCGGAGGTCCGCCTGTCCGACGGCCGCGACGGGCAGGCGCTGTACGGCGAGGCGATCGTCCGCTCGCACGCCGAGGCCGGCTGGCACGAGATCCGCGTGAAGTGCGACGGCAAGGGCGGCCACGGTGACAAGGGCGGCAAGGGCGGCAGCGAGGAGCTGCGGGGCTCGATCGAGGTTCGCCACCGCGAACACCACCGCCCCGATCCGTACCGTTCGCCCATCTGGCCCGTCCACGCGGGCGGCGGCGGCATGTCGGCGCAGCTCGCCGAGACGACGCGGCTCGCCGCGGCGACGAAGAAGGGCCACGGCGCCGACGGCCCGGGCCTGCCGCACACCCTGATCGGAGCGGCCCTCGCGGCCGTGGCCACCCTGGCGGTCGCGGGCCGCGCCCTGACCCTGCGCCGTCGCCGCAGCGGCGGATGAGCGAGGACCGGGCCACCGCGGGCGGCCGGCTGCTGACCTTCGCGGCCTGGTCGGTGCTGGTCCTGGGCCTGTGGCTGTGGGGCAAGGAGATCACCGGTGTGCCGTCCGGTCCGCAGGCCGGGCAGGGCGGCGGCCCGGTGGGTGCGGGCATGCCCGCCGCCCACGCCCCGATGTCCGGGGCGATGCCCGCCCGGATCGACGTACCGTCCATAGGCGTCCAGGCCCCGGTGATCTCGCGGGGCCTGGACTCCCAGGGGTCGATCGACCCGCCGCCGTACGAACTGCCGGGCACGGTCGGCTGGTGGGGCGCGGGCGCCGCGCCGGGTGCGGCCGGGACGGCGCTGATGGTGGGGCACGTGGACACGAAGTCGAAGCCGGCGGTGTTCTTCGGCCTGGCGACGGTGAAACCGGGCGCCAAGATCCGCGTCGCCCGCGCGGACGGAACGGTCGCCGAGTTCACCGTCGAGGACGTCAAGACGTACGAGCGAACCGGCTTCGACCCCAAGAAGGCGTACGGGCCACGGGTCGGCGGCCGGGCCGAACTCCGGCTGGTCACCTGCGGCGGCGCCTACGACAAGGCGGCCAAGCAGTACTCGGCGAACGTGGTGGTCTCCGCCTACCTGACGGGCGCGGGCGTCCGCTCCGGCACCGCGGTCTGAGGCTCCGCACGAAGTGACCCGCACGGCGCAACGGGAGAAGCCCTCCACAGCTTTCGCTGTGGAGGGCTTCTCCTTGTCGTGCGCCGCCAGGGACTCGAACCCCGGACCCGCTGATTAAGAGTCAGCTGCTCTAACCAACTGAGCTAGCGGCGCCTGCTGACAGAGAAAACTCTACCCCACCTCAAGGGTTGCTCGTGACCAGCCGCGCCCGCGCTGTCCGATTAACCCATGTTTGGGGTGTTTATCGTGCACGATATGTCTGGTCGAGCCGAATCTGATGCCCCGCCAGATGCGTGCCCGGCCGACCAGTGGACGAGCAGGGGAGTGGACGGAACCGCATGACGACGCAGCCTCCGGTGCACGAGCAGCCGCCGGCACCGATGCCGATGCCGGTCTTCGAGGACTACCAACCCGCGGGCGACTGCGCGTGCCCGGGATGCGCGCAGAGGCGTCGCGCCCTCGCGCGCGGGCGGGCCATACCGCTCCGGGACGGCGGCCACCCGGCCGCACGCGGAGCCCGCCGGGCGCTGGTGCTCGCCACCGCGGCCGGTGTGGTCCTGGGCGGAGGCGGATCCGCGGTGGCCCTGCACACACCGGCCCCGGGCCCGGGGCCGGTGACCCTGGACGACCCCGACACCCCGCAGGGCGGCCGGGCCCCGCTGCACGGACGCCCGTCGACCGTCACGCGCCCGCCGGGCCTGCCCGGCGCCCCGTCGGCGGTCCGACGCATCGACCGGGCGACGATCATCAACCGGGCGAAGCGGTGGTTGGACGCCAAGGTCCCCTACAGCATGTCCGCGTACTGGACGGACGGCTACCGGCAGGACTGCTCGGGCTACGTCTCGATGGCCTGGAACCTCGGCACCAACGAGTGGACCGGCAGCCTCCACACGTTCGCCACCCCGATCACCAAGGACGAGCTGCTGCCGGGGGACATGCTGCTCTTCCACAACCCGGCGAACCCGAACAACGGCTCCCACGTGACCCTGTTCGGGGGCTGGGCCGACGCGACACGCACCCACTACATCGCCTACGAGCAGACGCGCCCGAACACGCGGAAGCAGGCCACGCCGTACGCGTACTGGAACAACGCGACCAAGTACCTGCCGTACCGGTTCACCGGGGTGGCGGGCGGGATCGTGCCGGACGCGCCACAGCCCGGACCGTCCCCCGTCGTCTCGACGGTCTTCCCGGGGACGTCGAAGTTCGGACCGGGCGCGGACAACGCGCACGTCGCCGAGCTCGGCGCGATGCTAATCGGCCGGGGCGCGTCCCGCTTCTACCCGCAGGGCGCGAGCCGGAAGTGGAGCGACTCCGACCGGCAGGCCACGCAGGCCTTCCAGCGGGCGCAGGGCTGGACGGGCACCGACGCCGACGGCGTCCCCGGCTCGCACACCTGGCGGCTGCTGGTGGAACGCGGCGGCAAGGACATCCCGCCGGGGGCCCCCGGCGGTACGACGACCCCCACCACCCCCACCACCCCCACCACCCCCACCAGCCCCACCGCGCCCACCGCTCCGACGGTTCCGATCGGTCACGCGGGGCCGGGCGGAGTGGCGGCGTACCCGGGGGCGCGGGTCTTCCGCCCGGGCACGTCCCATCCGGCCATCGGCGCCCTCGGCCGGCAGTTGGTGAAGAAGGGCTTCGGCAAGCACTACACGTCCGGTCCGAGCGCCCGCTGGAGCGAGGCCGACCGCCGCAACGTCGAGGCGTTCCAGCGCGCCCAGGGCTGGCGCGGCTCCTCGGCCGACGGTTACCCGGGCCCGGAAACCTGGCGGCGGCTGTTCGCATGACGGAGGCAACGATGTACCCCACGCGCACCACGTCCACGACGGGCACCCTCCACGTCCCCCCGGCGTTGCCCCCGACCCGACACACCCCCGCGACGCGACCCCCGACCGCGGCCGGGACGCCTGCCGCGTCCCATCCCGGCGACGACTTCGCCGCCGACCCGGCGTCCGGGCCCGCGTCGGCGCCGGCCGCCGACCGCACGCCCCGATCCGGTGAAGTCCCGACCGCCGGTCCCGCCGGTCCCGCCGGTCCCGCCGCCTGGACGTCGACCCCGGCGCGGGGTCACTCCCGCGAGGCGGAGTCCTGGGCGACGCCCGACCGGTCGTCGGAGCGGGCCCCGGCGCAGCTGTGGCAGCCCGGTGCCGGCTACGCGTCCCGGTTCGCGGAACCGACGGAGCAGGCGGGCTCGTACGCGGCCGGCCGGTCCGAGGAGTTCGGGGCTGCCGGTCCGGGCGGTCGGGCGTCGGCTCCGGCACGGGGTCGCTCCCGTGAGGCGGGGTCGCTGGAACAGGCGGGTTCGTACGTGGCCGGTCGGTCCGAGGAGTTCGGGGCTGCCGCTGCGGGCGGTCGGGCGTCGGCTCCGGCACGGGGTCGCTCCCGTGAGGCGGGGTCCGCGTCCCCGTACGCGGTCGGCGCCGCCGATCCGTTCGGACGGGTCCGGCCCGAGCCGGCCTCGATCGGGGCTCGGACGTCGGCTGCCGACCGCGAGTCGGAACACCGCTCCGAGTACGCGGACCCGGCGCGGGGTGCGGCCCTGGAGGCGGAGTCCGCCGCCCCGTACGCGGCCCGGGCGGCGGCGTTCGCGGATGCGGCTTCGGCCGCGTCGGGTTCCGGGGCGGACGAGGCCCGTGCCCGGGGCGCGGACCGGTCGTCGGAGTACCGCGCAGGGCGCGACGGCCCGGCGGAGGAGGCCGCCCGGGCGGGACGGCCCGAGGCCGCGCCGGCCACGGCCCGTTCCGGCGCGGAGTACCCCGGCCGGGTCCCGGCCGAGGGCCGCGTGCAGGAGTACGCGGGAGCGCAGGCCCAGCTTCCGGTCCCGGCCGGAGCCTCCGGGGCGGAGCCCCTGACCGGCGGAGTCCTCGTACCGGAGGGACAGGCTCCGCCCCCGGCGGGCGGCCGTTTCGCCGGGCCGGCGGCGTACCCGGCGCGGCCCCACCCGCAGGACGCGGCGCCGGCCGGCGTTCCGGTGGCGCGGCCGGACCCCGCCGAGCCGGAGGCCCCGGCTCCGCGCCGAGGCCGGTGGATCGAGGTCCCGACCGCCGGTCGGGGCCGGTCCTACTCCGCACCGGACCGGGAGGGGAGCCCGGCGGAGCCGTACCCGACCGACGGCAACCCGCCCTCCGTACCGGGTCGAGAAGGCGCTTCGACCCCGCGCGGCGACAGCGCGTCCACCTCCACGCCGACGCGCCGCGGCCTGCCCACCGCCCCGGAGCCGGGCGACGCGACCCCGTTCGGCCCCGCGCCGCAGCCGACCGAAGCCACGACCGCCGGCAACTCCGCCTCACCGCCCCTTCGCGGCGCGCACACGGCGAGCCAGTCCTCCCGCCACGACGGCCTCCCGGACCGGGAGGCCAGCGGTACGGGCGACTCGGTTCCGCAGCACGCGGGCATCGCGTCTGCTGAGGACTTGCGCGGCGCGGACGCGGCGGGTTCGGGCTCCCGCTACGACGGCCTCCCGGGCCGGCAGGCCAGCGGTACGGGCGACTCGGTTCCGCAGCACGCGGGCATCGCGTCTGCTGAGGACTCGCGCGGCGCGGCCACGGCCGGTTCGGGCTCCGGCCACGACGGCCTCCCGGGCCGGCTGGCCAGCGGTACGGGCGACTCGGTTCCGCAGCACGCGGGCATCGCGCCTGCTCAGGACTCGCGCGGCGCGGCCACGGCCGGCTCGGGCTCCGGCCACGACGGCCTCCCGGACCGGCAGGCCAGCGGTACGAGCAACTCCGCCCCCCAGCACGCCCGCACCCCGTCTGCTCAGCACCCCCGCGGCGCGGGCACGGCGGGTTCGGGCTCCCGCCACCACGGGATCCCGGTGTCTCTGGACTGGAGCGGCAGCGACACGGCCGGCTACGCCTCGCGTCGCGATGCGGTCTCGACCGGTTCGGACCGGCGGGGCAGCGAAAGGGGCAGCTCCATCACCCCCCACGGCAATGCCACGGACGTCGCCCCCCGCCACGACGGCGTCCCGGGCGCGCCCGAACGCGGCAACACCGGCGTCCCCGTGCCCCAGCACGCCGGGGTCACGGCTGCTCAAGACCCGCGCGGCAGCGACACCGGCGTCCCCGTGCCCCAGCACGCCGGGGTCACGGCTGCTCAAGACCCGCGCGGCAGCGGCACCGGCATCCCGGCGTCGCAGCACGCCGGCCTGCCGGCCACCCCGGACCCGCGCGGCAGCGACACCGGCGTCCCCGTGCCCCAGCACGCCGGCCTCCCCAGTGCCCCCGACCCGCGCGGTGACGTGCTGGTGGCCCCCGCTCAGGCGGAGGCCGCAACGGCCGGGTCCGGGGCGGGGTTGGACATCCCCCACCCCGCGCCCGAGGCGGCCCCCGGCCACCCCCGGAGCGAGCTCTGGCCGGCCGAGGCGCCCGCCGACCCCCCGAGGGGAAGCGGGATTCCCGGTCCCGACCCCGGCCCCGACGGGACCGTCCACCCGACACCGACCCCCGACGTGGCCGGGCTCGTCGCCCGGGCCGTCGCCCGCGGCATGGACGCGACGCGGGAGGAGGACGACACCCAGGACCTGCCCCACGTCCGCCCCGCGCGCGGAGCCGCGGTGACGGAGATCCCCGTCCACCTCCCGTTCCGCGCCCACCCGACCCCGACCACGCCGGCCCCGGCCGACCCGGCCGACCCCGCCGCGAGCCCGGCCCGGCGTCCCGGCGGCAGCACCCGGCTGCCCGCCGGCCGCCGCGTCCCCCGGGGCGACGACCGGCTCCGCGAGCACCGCGGCCCGGTGCTCCCCGGCTGGTTCGCCCTGGCCGTCGGCGCGCTCGCCATGACCGGCTGCGCGGCCCTGCTGTGGCGGGCGGGCACCGTGCCGGCGGCCCTCGCCGAGGCGTTCGGGGTGACCCCCCGCCCCTACCGCGGCCTCCGCGTCACGCACTGGCCCCCGCTGGCCTTCCTCGGCATCGTGACCCTCCTCGCGCTCGGCGGCCTCGGCCGGGCCAAGGCCGGTCACGCCTGGGTGCTCACCCTGTTCGGGCGCTATCGCGGCACGGTCCGCCGTACCGGCCTGACCTGGGTCAGCCCCCTCCTGCTGCGCCGCCGCGTCGACGTGCGGCTGCGGCACTGGCGCAGTGAGCCGATGCCGGCCGTGGACTCCGGCGGCCTCGCCCTCCAGGTGGTCGTCCAGGTCGTCTGGCAGGTCAAGGACACCGCCCGGGCCACCCTCGCCGTCGAGGACCACACGGACTACCTCGCCGAGCAGGTGGAGTCGGCCATGGCCCGGGTGCTGTCCCAGCTCCCCGCCGACGCCTTCCACGAGGACGCCCCGACTCTGCGCGACGCCGAGGCCGTCGGCGACGCGCTTACCCGGATGCTGGCGGCCGAGACCGAGGCCGTCGGGGTGGAGGTGTTCTCGGCGCAGCCGACCCGGATCGAGTACGCCCCGGAGGTCGCGGAGGCCATGCGCCGTCGCCGGGTCGCCGCGATCGACGCCAAGCACCGGGACGCCGTCCTGAGTTCGGTGGTCGACGCGGTCGACGACACCGTCCACCGACTCACCTCGCGCGGGATCGTCGAACTGGACGACTACGAGCGCAAGGCCCTGGTGAAGGACCTCACCGTCGCCTTCTACACCGGCCGCGCCGAGCAGTAACACCGAACGGGAACACCGCAAACACCGGGAACACCGGCAGCACCGCAAACACCGGCAGCACCGCAAACACCGGGAGCAACGAGGGCAACAGGAACACCGGTCCGTCCCATGGACCGGACCAAAGGGAACGGGTGGCCGGTCATGACCGGACCACCCGTTCTCGCATTGGTATAGACATGGCCAACTCCCGTCAATACTGTGGAACTTGGTCTAGACCTAGAAGCTCGTCACCCTCCCCACGCGCGCGCACGCTCCCTGCCGGATCCCCCACGACCCCCGCGACCCCCACGTATCCCCGCGTCCCCCCACGTCCAAGGAGCATCATGCGTCTCTTCCGCATGCCCACCCGCCCCGACCCGTCCGCGCACTCCGACGGCGGCGAGCCGCCCCGCGGCCCCGCGCGCACCGGCCGCGCCGCCGGCGCCACCGTGCTCGGCCTCGGCCTCCTCGCCGCCGCCGCCCTGGTCACCGCGCCCACCGCGAGCAGCCACGGCTACACCGACACCCCGATCAGCCGCCAGAAGCTCTGCGCCAACAAGACCGTCTCCAACTGCGGGCCCATCCAGTGGGAGCCGCAGAGCGCGGAGGGCCCCAAGGGCTTCCCGGGTCTCGGTCCCTCCGACGGCACGATATGCGCCGCCGGTCACCCCGAGTTCGCGCAGCTCGACGACCCGCGCGGCGGCGCCTGGCCCGCCACGAGCGTGAGCGCCGGGCAGGGCTACAGCTTCCGCTGGCAGTTCACCGCGAACCACGCCACCACCGACATCAAGTACTACGTCACCAAGAACGGCTGGGACCCGAGCCGGCCCCTCACCCGCTCCGCGCTCGACCTCCAGCCCTTCCTGACGGTGGCCTACAACGGCGCCCGTCCCGCCATGACCACCACCCACCAGGGCGCCATGCCGAGCGGGAAGACCGGCCGGCACATGATCCTGGCCGTGTGGACCGTCCACGACACCCCGATGGCCTTCTACTCCTGCTCCGACGTTCAATTCTGACGGAACGTCAGCTAACCTCCGGCGGCATGCGGACGACGACTGCACCCGATGCCCCCCACGCATCCGACGCACCCGGAACCGTCGCGGAACTCGTGGCGCGCGGCTGGGACGACCACCGGCCCGGGCTGAAGTACCGGGACGACGACGGTCGCCCCACCGCGCTGAGCCACCACCGCGCGGCCCGGGAGGCCGCCGCCCGGGCGGCCCTGCTCGTCGACCTGCTGGCGCCGGGGGCGCAGCCGCACGTGGGCGTGCTGCTCGACAACACCCCCGAGTTCCCGTTCTGGCTCGGCGCGGCGGCCCTTGCCGGGGCCGCCGTCGCCGGGATCAATCCCACCCGGCGCGGCCCCGAGCTGGCCCGGGACATCCTGCACACCGACTGCCGGATCCTGGTCACCGAAGCCGCCCACCTGCCGCTGCTGCGCGGCCTCGACCTGCCCGGCGTACGGATCCTGGTCACCGGGACCGAGGAGTACGAGGCCCTGCTCGCCCCGTACGCCGGCGCCGCGCCCGGCGACGCGGCCGTACGCCGCCCGCCCGGCCCCGCCGACCGGCTCCTCCTCTACTTCACCTCCGGCTCCACCGGCGCCCCCAAGGCCGCCGTCTGCACCCAGGGCCGGCTCGCCGCCGCCGGCCACTCCCTGGCCCGGCACTTCTCGGTCGGCCCGGACGATGTCCACTACGTCTGCATGCCGCTCTTCCACGGCAACGCCGTCATCGCCGACTGGCTGCCCGCCCTCGCCGGCGGCGCCGCGGTCGCCCTGCGCCGCCGCTTCTCGGCCTCCGCGTTCCTGGACGACGTACGGGCCTACGGAGCGACCTACTTCACCTACGTCGGCCGGGCCGTCCAGTACCTCCTGGCGACCGGCCCCCGCCCCGACGACCGCGAACACACCCTGCGCCTGGGCTTCGGCACCGAGGCCGGGGCGGTCGACGCGGCCCGCTTCGCCGAGCGGTTCGGGGTCCGGCTGGTGGAGGGGTACGGGGCCACCGAGGGCGGCGCCTCCGTCCAGCGCACCCCCGACACCCCGGCGGGCGCCCTCGGCCGCGCCGGAGCCGGCGACGACCTCGCCGTCATCGACCCGGAGACCGGACGCGAATGCCCCCCGGCCCTGCTGGATCCCGACGGCCGCCTGCTGAACGGCGAGGAGGCCATAGGCGAACTGGTCAACCGGGGTCGCAGCCGGTTCGAGGGCTACTGGCGCAACCCCGACGCGGACGCCGCCCGCACCCGCGAGGGCTGGTACTGGACCGGGGACCTCTTCTTCCGCGACCCCGGCGGCTTCCTCTGGTTCGCGGGCCGCACGGACGACCGGCTGCGCGTCGACAGCGAGAACCTCGCCGCCGCGATGATCGAGAACATCCTGGCCCGCTGGGACGCGGCGGCCGCCGTCGCCGTCTACGCCGTCCCGGACGAAGCAGCCGGCGACCAGGTCATGGCCGCCCTGGCACTGCGCGGGGGAGAGGCCTTCGATCCGGACGCCTTCACCCGCTTCCTCGCCGCCCAACCGGACCTCGGCACCAAGATGACCCCCCGCTACCTGCGGATCCTCGACGCCCTGCCCGTCACCGCGACGAACAAGGTCCACCGGGTCGCCCTGCGCCGCACCGGCTTCCGCTGCCCGGAACCCGTCTGGTGGCGGCCGCCCGGCGCCCCCGGCTACCGCCCGCTCGACGCCCCGGACCTCCGCGCCCTGCTGACGGCGTACGACGCCCACGGCCGGCGCGCCCTCCTGGACCACTGACCCCGCCCCATCAGCCCCACCCACCCCGCCCGCACCACTCGTCCCAGGCGCCCCGCCGACCCGGGCGCCGGACGCAGACGCGTTTCGGCCGGCGCGAGGGACCCGCCCCGGGACGCCTCCCGGCGGCTGCCGGCGCGTGCGCCCGCGCGCGGTAATGGTTTTGAGCACCCCCGGGGACCAGGTAGTATTTTCTTTGTCAGGCGCCGCTAGCTCAGTTGGTTAGAGCAGCTGACTCTTAATCAGCGGGTCCGGGGTTCGAGTCCCTGGCGGCGCACCTGTACTTCGGGCGGTTTCCGGTTCACCGGGAACCGCCCGAAGTGTTTTCCGGCCTCTCCGGCCTCTCCGGCCTCGGTGGACCAACCGGGACGCGCCCCTCAGAGCGTGAGCGACAGCAGCAGCGGTGCTGCCTTGCGGTTCAGGGTGTCGGCCGCGGCGCGCAGTCGGTGGGCGTGCTCGACGGGCAGCGACAGCGCCAGGCAGCCCACGGCCGCTCCGGCGGTGATCGGTACGGCCGCGCAGACCGTCCCGACCGCGTATTCCTGCAGGTCCAGCATGGGCACGGTGGCCGGCTGGCTGTCCAGCTTCGAGAACAGGATCCGTTCGTTCACGATCGTCTTCGAGGTGAGCCGGGCGATTTTGTGCCGCGACAGGTGGTCGCGCCGCCCGTTCAGGTCGAGCTGCGTCAGCAGACACTTGCCGACCGCGCTGGCGTGCGCCGCCGAACGGAAGTCGACCCACTCGTGCACCTTCGGCGTGCGCGGACTGTCCGCGAACTGGGTGATGCGGACCTCGCCGTCCACGTACCGGCTGATGTACACGGCCGCGCCGACCGAATCCCGCAGCCGGTCCAGGGTTTCCTGGAGCTTCTCCTGGAGAGCCTGCTGCCGGTCGATCCCGGAACCGAGCAGGACGAGGGAGTCCCCTATGGCGTAGGCGCCGTCCGACACCTGCAGGACGTACCCCTCCCGGCGCAGCATGAGCAGCATCGGGGCGAGATGGGCCGCGGGCAGGCCTGTCTCACGCGCGATCTGTACGTCGGTCACGCCGCCGGTGTGGCGGGCGATCGTTTCGAGTACGCGCAGGGCGTACTGCACCGAGTGGAACGGCGCGGTCGGCTCGGGCTTCAGCGCCACGGTTTCCCCCTACCAGGTTGTTACCGCTTGCTCTACCACGATAGCCATCAAGAGGCCCACGTGGAGCGTGTGTTGATGAGATTGATGGCTTAATCAAGTCCCTCCATCAGGCGTAACTCATCTGGCATATGCCAGATGCATGAACGCGTCCCGGTCTGCCGGGAATGCCCGGGGGCACCGGGACCGTTCGATTACTTCGTAGAGCCACCGAACGAGACGAACGGGACGGGACGGGAGCGACGATGAGCGACACCGGGGACGCGGGCCGGCACACGGGCGAGGGACGGGGGGCCGCGGATCCGATCCGCGGGACCGTCCGGGGCGGGGCGCCGGTGCCGCTGTCGGTCCTCGACCTCGTCACCGTCGGCAGCGGCAGCACGGCGACGGCGTCGCTGCGCACCAGCGTGGAGATCGCGCGGCTCGCCGAGTCCCGCGGCTACCACCGGCACTGGGTCGCCGAGCACCACTCCATGCCCGGGGTCGCCAGCTCCTCACCGGCCGTGATCCTGGCCCACCTGGCCGCCCACACCTCCCGCAT
Source organism: Streptomyces sp. NPDC048383 (assembly GCF_040651775.1). Classification (NCBI taxonomy): domain Bacteria; kingdom Bacillati; phylum Actinomycetota; class Actinomycetes; order Kitasatosporales; family Streptomycetaceae; genus Streptomyces; species Streptomyces sp. NPDC048383. Next base: position 86,090 of record NZ_JBEZKS010000028.1, on the reverse strand, counting down.
CCGGCTCGGCTCGGGCGGGGTGATGCTGCCCAACCACGCCCCGCTGACCGTGGCCGAGCAGTTCGGCACCCTGGAGGCCTTCGCCCCGGGCCGCGTCGACCTCGGACTCGGCCGGGCGCCGGGTACCGACCCGCGCACCGCCGCCGCGCTGCGCGGCTCCGGGCGGCTCGACGAGGCCGCCGACGAGTTCCCCCGGCAGCTCGCGGAGCTGCTCCGCTTCCTCGACGACGACTTCCCCGACGGGCACCCGTACGCCCGCGTGCACGCCGTCCCCGGACCGGTGCAGGGGCCCGCCGGGCGCCCGCCCGTCTGGCTGCTCGGCTCCTCCGGTTTCAGCGCCCGCCTCGCCGGCGAGCTGGGCCTGCCCTTCGCGTACGCCCACCACTTCTCGGCCGCCGGCACCCTGCCCGCGCTGGACCTGTACCGGCAGAGCTTCCGGCCGTCGGCCGTCCTGGACGCCCCGTACGCCGTCATCGGAGTCTCGGCGCTCGCCGCCGACACCGAGCGGGAGGCCCGCGCCCAGGTCCTGACCGGCGCGCTGTCGATGCTCCGGCTGCGCAGCGGCCGGCCCGGGCTGGTCCCGACGCCCGAGGAGGCGGCGGCGTACCCCTTCTCCCCGCCGGAGCGGGAGTTCGTCGACGGCTGGCTCGCGAACATCGTCCACGGCACCCCCGACGAGGTCCGCTCCGGGCTCGACGGGCTGGTGAAGCGGACGGGCGCCGACGAGCTGATGTTGACGGCCAACGCCCACGGCGGAGACGTCCGTCTGCGGTCCTACGGGCTCGTCGCAGATGCGTACGGCATGCCGACGGACCTCTCGATTTCGTCTTGAGCGGTCGAGAACGGGGTTTGGCTGGTTTGTTGCCGAAACCTTGCCGGAGCATGGCCTAAGGGAGTCTTAAACCGCTCGTCACCCGGGGTGGCGGGCGGTTCTTCGTGTGCGCTCAGGTCTCTGACGAGCACATTTGGCCGCTCAGTGGTCTAGTCCTTCTTTGGTCCAAACCATTGACTGGGGCGGTCGGTGATCGCTATCACTTCTCTCACCTGAAGCCGATGCCCTCCCCTCCCACCCCCCGGAGGCAGTTCATGCACATCCGTAAACCCCTCATCGCGGCCGCCGCCACGGCCGCGCTGGCAGCCGGAGCGCTTGCCTCCTTCGCGGGACTCGGTACCGCGCAGGCCGCGGACGCCTCCACCACCGTGAGCAGCGGCGGTGTCCGCATCGCCTACTACGACCAGTGGAGCGTCTACGGCAACGCCTTCTACCCCAAGCACCTCGACACCCGGGGCATCGCGGGGAAGCTGGACGTGATCAATTACTCATTCGGCAACATCCACCCCACCGACCTCACCTGTTTCGAGGCCAACAAGGCGGCCGGGGACGACAACAACCCGAACGCCGGTGACGGCGCGGGCGACAGCTACGCCGACTACCAGAAGTCCTTCAGCGCGGCCGACAGCGTGGACGGCGTCGCCGACAAGTGGGACCAGCCGATCGTGGGCGTCTTCAACCAGTTCAAGGAACTGAAGGCCAAGTACCCCCACCTGAAGATCAACATCTCGCTGGGCGGCTGGACCTACTCGAAGTTCTTCCACGACGCGGCGAAGACCGACGCCTCCCGCAAGAAGCTGGTCGCCTCCTGCATCAAGCAGTACATCAAGGGCGACCTCCCGGTGGAGGGCGGCTTCGGCGGCCCCGGCACCGCGGCGGGCGTCTTCGACGGCATCGACATCGACTGGGAGTACCCGGGCTCCTCCGGCGGCCACCTGGGCAACCACTACGGCCCCGAGGACAAGCAGAACTTCACCCTGCTGCTCCAGGAGTTCCGCAAGCAGCTCGACGCCGAGGGCACGGCCAACGGCGGAAAGAAGTACCTGCTGACGGCGGCCCTGCCGGCCGGCCAGGACAAGATCAAGTACATCGAAACGGACAAGATCGGCGCGTACCTCGACTACGCGAACATCATGACGTACGACATGCACGGCGCCTGGGACAGCGACGGCCCGACCTACCACCAGTCCCCGCTCTACTCCCCGGCCGGTGACCCGACCGACCCGATCGCCCCGGGCACCCAGAAGTACAGCGTCGACAACGCCATCGACTCCTGGATCGACGGCAACCCGGCCTACGGGATCGCCGGCGGCTTCCCCGCCAACAAGCTGACCCTGGGCTACGAGTTCTACTACCGCGGTTGGAAGGGCGTCCCGGCCGGCGCGAACAACGGTCTCGCCCAGTCGGCCACCGGAGCCTCCAACGTCCGCCCGGTCAGCCAGCAGGCCGGCATCGCCCACTACAAGGAGCTCGGCGGGATCGTCGACAACCCGGCGACCACCTTCTGGGACGAGGGCGCCAAGTCCGCCTACTTCTACAAGGACGGCGAGTTCTTCACCGGCCTGAACCAGAAGGCCATCCAGGCCCGGGTCGACTACGGCAAGCAGCGCGGCCTGGCCGGCGCGATGATGTACTCCCTCCTCGGTCTGGACAACAACACCACCCTGCTGAACCAGATCTCGGACGCCCTCGGCGGCACCACCCAGCCGCCGACCACCCCGCCGACCACGCCTCCCACCACCCCGCCGACGACCCCGCCGACCACGCCTCCGACGACGCCGCCCACCGGCTGCGGTTCCGTCCCGGCCTACGTCGCGGGCAGCGTCTACACCGGCGGCACGGAGGTCTCCCACAACGGCCGCAAGTACAAGGCCCAGTGGTGGACCCAGAACGAGGCGCCCGGCACCACCGGTGAATGGGGTGTCTGGAAGGACCTCGGCGCCTGCTGATCTCCCCCCACCCCGCGCCGAGCGCCACCCCGCCCCGCCCCGGATTCCGGGTGCGGGGCGGGGTGTGTCACACGGTTGCCCGATGCCGCGCTCCCGCGGCGCGCGGCCCGGCGCCGCGTCGCCCCGCGCCCCCTCAGACCGCGGGACGCGGGGCCGCGGCCTGGCGGCCGATCATGCGGGCGATCACGTCCGGGGCCACCGCGCGGGAGTACAGCCAGCCCTGGCCCGTGTCGCAGCCCACGCGCCGCAGGCGGGCGGCCTGGCCGGCGGTCTCCACGCACTCCGCGGTGACGGTCAGGCCCAGCCGGTGGGCGAGCTGGACCAGGGCCTCCACGATGGTCTCGTCGGCCGGGTTCGGGTGCGCCCCGTCCTCGTAGCGGAAGCCGTGCACGAAGGAGCCGTCCAGCTTCAGGACCGACACGGGCAGCCGGCTCAGGTAGGCCAGGTTCGAATAGCCGGTGCCGAAGTCGTCGATGGCGATCCGTACGCCCATGTCGCTCAGCGCCTGGAGGGCCTGGAGCGGGCGGCCCGCCGAGCCCATGACCGCCGACTCCGTCAGCTCCAGCTGGAGCAGCTGCGGGGCCAGCCCCGTCTCGGCGAGGATCTCCGCGACGTCCCCGACCAGGTCGGAATCCCACACCTGCCGCACCGCCACGTTCACCGACACGAACACCGGTGCGTCACTGGGCTGTTCGATCTGCCAACGGCGGGCCTGCCGGCAGGCGGTCCGCAGCACCCAGCCGCCCAACTGGACGATCGAACCGTCCTCCTCGGCGATGCCGATGAACCGATTCGGCGTCAACGTGCCGAACTGCGGGTGGTTCCAGCGCACGAGGGCCTCCACCCCGCGCACCGCGCCGCTCTCCAGGTCCACCAGCGGCTGGTACTCCAGCTCGAACTCGCCGCGCTCCACCGCCGGTCGGAGCGTCGAGGACAGCGCCTGCCGGGTCATCCGGTGCGCGTTGCGCTCCGGGTCGAAGAGGGTCCAGCGGGCCTTGCCGTCCGCCTTCGCCCAGTACAGCGTCGTGTCGGCGGCCTGCATCAGCCCGGTCGCCGTCGTCCCCTCCGCGTCGCGTTCCACCACGCCGATCGACGCGGACACCGACAGTCGCTGTCCGGCCAGGTCGAACGGCTCCTGTACGGCGGCCAGGACGCTCCGCGCCAGGTCCGTGAGCTGGTCCGTGCCGGTGGAGTCCTCCACGAGCAGCGCGAACTCGTCGCCGCCGAGCCGCGCCACCAAGTGGCCGCCGGTGCGCCCGTACCCGGACTGGTCCGCGCACTGGGTCAGCCGGGCCGCGACCGCCGTCAGCAGCCGGTCCCCGACCCGGTGCCCCATCGTGTCGTTGACGGCCTTGAAACCGTCCAGATCGAGGTAGCACAGGCCGATGCGGCCCGTTCCGCCCTTCCCGTACGCGGAGGCCTCCAGCGCGGCCGAGAGCCGCTCGAAGAACAGCGCCCGGTTGGGGAGCCGGGTCACCGGATCGTGCATCTGGAGGTGGCGCAGCCGGGCCTGGAGGTCGCGCCGGTCGCTGATGTCGGCGACCGAGAGCAGCACGTCCCTGGTGCCGGGGACCGGCCCCAGGGTGACCTCCGTCCACAAGGAGTGCCCGTCGGGGTGCTTGAGGCGGCGCGTGCAGCGCAGCCGGGCCTGCCGTCCGCGCAACACCTCCTGGTACGCCTGCCAGGTCCGGGCCTCGGCCGCCAGGTCCACCAGGTCGGCCGCCGACTGCCCGATCAGCGCGCGCGGCTCACCGCCCAGCAGCCCGGCGAGGGCCTGGTTGGCGGCGATGACGTCGCCGTCGCGGCCGACCACGGCCATCGCGAGGTGGGCCGCGTCGAAGGCGGCCCGGTAGTCGAGGGGTTCCGGCGCGAACCGGTCCGGCGCCGCCGCCATGCCGGGCACGGCCGGCACTACTGGGTGACGCTCCGTAAGGGCCGATCGGATGCTGTCGGCCGCCGAACCGGTCCCCTCTGAGGTTCCGCTCACCGTTGGCTCCCGCAGTGCTCGTGAGTGTCCGTGCAGGAAAGTGTGCCGATCATAGAGGCTGCCGGGAGGCCCTATCCAGCGGCGTCGCCGTACGGAACACGGTCCTTCGTCGCGACGGCGCCGTGCTGACGCCCTGTCGGATGCTCCGCCGACCACCCCGGGCTGATCGTTTCCGCACACCTGTGAGCAGCCGTGACCCGCACCTGATCCCCGGTGATCGATCGTGACGTTCCGTATGCGTGTGCGTGAACCCCGGGGGTCACCGTCTTGCCCTAGCGCTCACTCGTGTGGGGCACCGGAACAAGGCATTAGTAAGACAATCGCCTCAAAGTGGATGAAAGGTCACCAATCCACCACCGGAGGTCGATGTGCCGCGACAGCAGACACCCGGGGGAGTGGACGGCTCCCGCGCCCGAAGTGCCGCGGCGGTCCTCACCTCCATGGCGGCCCTCGCGGCCATGTCGCTGATCGCCGCCCCCGCCGCGGCCGACTCCGAGGCGGGCCCCTGCGCCCTGACCCGTACGGCGGCGCACCACTCGCTCGGCCTCGACACCTGGAACCGCGCCTATCCCAAGCCGGAACGCACCCTCAACGCGGTGATGGTGTTCCTCTCCTTCCCCGACCACCGCACCGGCCTCACCCCGGACCAGCTGACCTCCGACTACTTCCCCGCCACCAGCGACTTCTTCGAGCGGGCCTCCTACGGACGGTTCCGGCTGGTCCCGCACCCGCAGAAGCAGTGGATCCGGATGCCCAAGCCGTCCACCGAGTACGGGATAAGGCGGGACTGGGCCCCCGAGGACCGGGCGGCCTACCTGCGGGACGCGGTCGCCGTCGCGGACCCGGAGGTCGACTTCAGCGCCTACGACGTCGTCTACTTCGTCGCCGATCCGGAAGCGCCCGGGGTGGACTCCGACGCCACCAAGGTCGTCAACTTCGACCGGCCGCCGACCGCCGACGGGACGCCGCTGCGCCGGATCGTCACCGTCTTCGAGCGGCACCCCCCGGACCGCAACGTCCTCGCCCACGAGACCGGACACGTCTTCGACCTGCCCGACCTCTACCACCGCCCCTCCGACGGCAAGGGCGACTGGGACACGTACGTCGGGGACTGGGACGTCATGGGCAGCCAGTTCGGCATGGCCCCCGACCTGTTCGCGTGGCACAAGTGGAAGCTGGGTTGGCTGGACCGCTCGCAGGTGGACTGCGTACGGTCCGGCTCCTCGATGCACACCCTCCAGCCGCTCGCCCAGGCCCCCGCCCCCGGCAGCACCGGCGGCACCCGGCTGGCGGTGATCCGTACGGGCCCCGGCAGCGCGATCGCCGTCGAGGCGCGGGGTTCCGTCGGCAACGACGGGGAGACCTGCACCGAGGGGGTGCTGGTCTACCGGGTCCGCAACGAGGCGTCGTCCGGCGGTGGCCCCATCGAGGTCCTGGACGCGCACCCGCGCACCGAGGCCTGCTGGGACCGCTCGGTGTACCCGCCGCTGGCGGACGCGCCCCTGGAGGTCGGCGAGGCCTTCACCGTGCCCGGGGAGGGCATCACGATCGAGGTCGCCGACCGCACCCGGTCCGGCGCCTACACGGTCAAGATCACCACATAGCCGGCCGCCCGGGACGGCACACGAAGAAGGCCCCCCACTCGCGTGGGGGGCCTTCTTCCGTCTGTGCGCCGCCAGGGACTCGAACCCCGGACCCGCTGATTAAGAGTCAGCTGCTCTAACCAACTGAGCTAGCGGCGCGTGCTGACGTCGTAGACATTAGCATCAGGATCCGGCGAAGGAAAAATCGTCGCCGCACCCCGGCCGGCGTGCAGGAACGCCCACAGCAGGGCGTCCGGGCCGGGCAGCCGGGGGAGTCGGCAATCGGGCGCCACGAGCCACCGGGAGGGGCCGGGCACGGCGGCCAGCGGGGGCACGGTGACGGCGTCGCCGAGACCGTGGCACAGCGGCGCCGGCGCGGCCGGGCTCCACTCCTCCCAGGCCAGTAGGGCCGGCAACCGCTGGGCCGTCCCCGGAGTGGCGAAGAGCAGCATCCGGCCGCGGTGCACGGCGACCGGGCCGGAGCCGGGGCCCCGCTCCCACAGCAGGTCGAGCATCCGGCGGCCCCGTACGAGCGGGACGTTGACGACGTCGAAGGCGGTCCCGCAGGGCAGCGCGGCGGGCGTGGTGGGCCGGGCCAGCCAGGCGGCGAGGGTGTGCTCGGGCCGGGCGGACGCGGAGGCCAGCCAGGCGGCGCCCTGCGGTGTGACGTGGGTCGCGGACGCGGGGCGTCCGTCCGTGCCGTCGAGGGAGGGACCGGTGGAGGCCGTCGTCAGCGTCGTCATGCCCCAGGTCTACCGGGCGTGATGCCACCGTTCCAGGGAGTTACCGAAAACCGGGACAGGGCGGGTGCCACTGGGGTATGTTGCGCCGCGCATATGCCAGGTGCCTCCGCTGGGCGGGTACGGGATCCGCACCCGCCCGGCCGTCGGTACGCCTACGGTCCCTCAGGGGCGGCGCCGCGCTGGAGGTCCTCGCCGAACTCGATCATCTTGCGCGCGTAGTCCTCGGTCCACTCCGCGACCTCCGCGATCGCCTCCGGCGGGATCCGGTCGAAGCGCCGGGGATCCGCCAGCTGAGCCGCCGCCAGGGCCTGGAACTCCACGGCCCGGTCGTGCGCCGCCCGGAAGGCCAGCGTCAGCTCGGTGGCCCGGGCCAGCAGCTCACGCGGATCCTCGATGGATTCCAGGTCGAAGAAGTGCTCCGGGTCCGTGGCGGCCGCCGAGGGCTCGAAGAGCAACGGCGCGGGCCGTAGCCTCCGCTCGGTCCGCTCGGGCTCTGCCATGCGTGTCCTCCTGCTGCGCGTGCGAAATCCTTCCGGGCCACCCTCCATTGTCCAACGTCGCGCAAGAGTGCCCCGCGTCACACGGCGACGGGCTCCTTGGCCAGCGCCGCGACGTCGTCGAGGACCCCGTCCAGCCGCTCCACCAGCCCGGCCGGGGCCTCGAAGCCCGCGTCCCCGATCAGGGCGTTGACACCCGGGACCGACGCGGAGCGCCCGGCCGCCCGCATGCCCAGCCGGGTCAGGACCGGCAGCAGCATCTCGGCGGCCGGGACGCCGCCCGTCGGACCCGCGCTGTAGCTGACCACGCCGACCGCCTTGCCCCGCCACTCGCTGTAGAGGAAGTCGACGGCGTTCTTGAACGGGGCCGTGAACCCGCCGTTGTACATGGGCAGCACGAAGACGAACGCGTCGGCGGAGGACACGAGGGCGCTCCAGTCGCGGGTGTGCTGGTGGGCGTAGATGCCGGTGGAGGCGTACTCGGGCTCGTCCAGGAACGGCAGCGCGATCTCGGCGAGGTCCACCGGGGTCACCTCGAAGGCGCCGTGCGCGCGGGCCCGGTCGGCCACCCAGGCGGCGAGCGGACGGCCGCTGGAGGTGGGGCGGGTGGCGGCGGAGATGACGAGCAGGCGGGTCATGATGGATGAACTCCCCGTGGGTGGTGCCGTGATGGTGCCCCGGCACGACCGAGGTCGGCCGCGCCGTGCTGAACGGCCGCCATTGTGGCCGGGGGCGCCTCACCTGGGGAAACGCGGGCCGCGCACTATGTCAAAGTCGGCCCGGGCGACGCCCCGTCAGGGCCGCCACGCCACCCGGTGCTCCGCCAGGTGCGCCAGCACCGAATGGTTCGCCTCCCAGCCGTCCGGGAACTTCACCGTGACCCCGAGTTGGACCGGTTCCGTCGACGGGTGGGCGTCCAGCAGGTCCGCTATGCCCGCCCGGGCCACCACCACGCAGGCGTGCCGGTGCCGGGAGGCCAGCACGCACAACCGGCCCGTCTCCAGGTGGAACGCGGTGGCGTCCGGGCGGCCCGACAGCGGGTGCAGCACCACCGTCAGGTCGTACTCGCGGCCCTGCAACCGGTTCGCGGTGTCCACGGTCACCCCGGACACGCCCAGCGCGGTCAGGGCGGCGCGCACCGCGGCCGCCTGGTCGCGGTGCGCGGTCCCCACCGCGATCCGGTCCGCCGTCAGCGGCGACGGGTCCGGGGACTGCTCGTCGACCGTGACCGCGCCCCGGTCCAGGGCCCGACGGACCACCAGCGCCACCGCCCGGACCGCCTCCGGGTCGGTGCGCGGGGTGTGCCGCGCGGGCAGCTCCAGCAACCCCCAGCCCGCCTCGGCGGCCTCGTCCAGCACCCGGTCGGGGCCCGAACCGTCGCCCGCGACCCCGTACGAGAGCCGCCGGTCGCCGTGGTCGGTGCCGCTCCGGAACCGGGTGTACGGGTAGAAGGCGCGCGAGACCAGCGGCGCGGCCGTCGCCGGGAGCCGCCACGACACCGGGAGCCGGTGCTGCGGCAGCCCCGGGTTGTGCGCCAACAGCGTGGAGACCGCCGACGCCGAAGGGTCGTACGACAGGCCCGCCCACTGCTCGGCGCCGACCACGCTGAACGGGTCGAGCTGCCCGGGATCGCCCACGAACAGCGCCCGCTCGAACAGCCCCGCCACGGCCAGCAGCGCGTCCGAGCGCATCTGGTACGCCTCGTCCACGATGGCGTGCTCCCAGGGCTCGGCGTCCTTCACGTACGCCCACTTCGCCGCCGTCGACAAGGTGATGGGCAACTCCGCGAGGTCACCTGGCTTCGACGACAGGGTGACCGACGGCAGCTCGCGCAGCGCCGGGTCGTAGGCGTCGCCGTCGCTGCTGTGCAGCCGACCCACCCGCAGCTCCGGGTCCTTGTCGTGCAGCCGCAGCACCAGGTCGTCGACCTGCGCGTTGGTCTGCGCGACCACCATCAGCCGGCGCCCGGCCGCGGCCAGTTCCCGCGCGGCGCGCACCACGAGCGTCGACTTGCCGGCCCCGGGCGGCGAATCCACCACCACGCCCCGCTCGGTGCCGTGCAGGGTGTCGCGCAGGATGGCGGCGGTCGCCTGGGCGGCGGCCGCGCCCGGGTCGAAGGCGGTCACAGGATGTCCTCGTCGGTCACGGCGTCGGGCAGCGGGCCGGGGACGGACGCCGCCGATCCGGGCGGCCCTCCGTGCGTCCACGGGGTGTTCTCCGGATCGGGCAGCTTCGGTCCGCCGCGCGCGTCGTGCTCGAACAGCGTCCAGCAGATCCGGTCGCCCTTCTCCGGCACCGAGCCCGGCTCCGGCTCCCGGGTACGGCCCATCTTGTCCAGCAGTCGCAGCACGAGGTGCCCGTCGTCCTCCCGGCGCACGAACAGCGCCGACTGGGGGCGGCCGTCCAGCGAGCGGTACACCTTCCCGCCGCCGTCCTCGGCGAGCTGCGGCCGGTCCTCCGTCGCCACCGTCACCAGCGGGCGCGGACTGGGCCGCTTGGAGTCCGTCCACTCCATCACCACCTCGGTGACCTCACCGGCGAACGCTTCGCCCGCGAGCCGCCGACCCGCCATGACCAGCGGATCGTCCAGTGCCTCCTGGGCGTCCAGACGCACCTGCTCGGTCTCCCGGGTGGCGAGCTTCTGCGCCGCGGTCACCGCGTCGTCGCGGCGCGGCTGCGGTGGCTCGCCCGCGCGGACGCGGTCCCGGTGACCGGTGTAGGACCAGCGGTCGCGGGTCCAGCGCTCCTCGGTCCGCTCGCCCGGCGGCAGCGCGCGCACCAGGTCGAGCGCCCGCCAGGTGTCCCGCCAGGCGCGCTCCATCTGCGAGACGACCAGGGCGCGCACCGTCCCCTCGGCCTCCCGCACCGGGGTTTCGCCGCCGGTCCCGGCCGCGAGGGCCGAGCGGGCCGCGTCGAAGCGGGCGATGGCCGGGGCCAGCAGCGTGTTGTCGAACGCCGGATCGGTGGCCGGGCCGGCCGGCGGGCAGGACAACTGGCCCCGCCCGTCCCGGGTGAGTTCCGCCTCGTACGCCGCCCGCGCGCCCGAGGTGCCCCCGGGCGGGTCGATCCAGCCCAGCAGCGCGCCCAGGTGCTGGTCCTCCAGGTTGCTCTGGCCGGTGGCCCAGTGCCGTGACAGCAGATCGGTCGCCGACAGCAGCATCGAGGAGCCGGGCACCCGGGAGCGTTCGGCGAGGTGCGAGAACCAGCGGCCCAGCATCGGCACCTGCGAGGGCGCCGGGTACGGGTTCTCCGGATCCTCCTCGGCGGTGCGCCGGAACCGCATGGAGCGGCCGAGCAGCCGTACGTACTCGACGCCGGCGCGGCTGGGCACGATCAGCTGCGGCGCGTCCACGCACAGCTCGGTCTCGACCTTGACGCGCTTGCCGCTCTCCGGGTCGGTCTCCGTCCGCTCGGCGGGCTCGACGGTGTCCGCGTACGCGTCGATGTGCGCCAGCACGTGGACGGCGAGCTCCGCCAGGAACGCCCAGCGCAGGTCGCGGTCGCGCGGCTGGGGTATCACGAACACCCGCGGCTCGTGCCGATCGGTGCCCACCATCGCGCCGAGCGGGGCGCCCGCCTCGCCCGCGGTGGTCAGCGGTACGAAGACCATCGGACGCGGGCTCAGGTGGCGGTGCCGTACGGTCGCCAGCGGCTGGGCGCGGCCCGCGCGGACCGCCTCAAGCCGGGCCAGGGTGCTCAGCAGGGGCATTCGGGGGTCTCCGGGGCGTGGTGCGGGGGGCGGGCCGCGGCCTGCTCCAGGGCCTCGGCGCGCAGCCGGGCCGCGTGGTGCAGCGCGGCGGCGGTGGGATCGTCGGCGGGGCCCGCCCCGGCAGCCGCCGCGAGGGCCGCCTCCACGGTGGTCAGGCCGCCCAGCTCGCCCCGTACGGAACGGCCCAGCGCGCCGGGGTCGCCCGCGGCGCGGGACCGCTCGCGGCAGTGGAAGGCCAGCTCGCAGGCGGCCAGGCACTCGGGGGCGTAGGCCGCGGTGACGGCGGAGACGGCCTCGTCCAGTTCCTCGGCGGGGCGGGCCGGATCGAAGCAGAGCCCCTCGGGCAGCGCCGCGGCGAGGTCCTCGACCCGGGTCAGCCGCTCCAACTGCCGCCGGGTCACCGCGTGTTCGCGGCGTACGTCGACCAGGGCGGCGGTGGGCAGGTTGGAGAAGTCCTTCGGGCAGACGAGCACGATCCGGTGCCCCACCTCGGCCTCGGCCAGCTTCCCGGCGGTCCGCTCCAGCGCCAGCACGTACACGGCGGCCTGCCGGGCGGCGGCCCCCACCTTCGCCGCGTCGGCCGCCCCGTCGATCATCGGGAACGATTTGATCTCCACCACGGTCCAGCGGCCGTCGGGGTGCACCACGACCGCGTCCGGCTCCAGGTAGGCGGGGGTGCCCGCCACCTCCAGGGCCAGCATCGGATGGTCGAGCAGCGTCCACGCCCCGGCGGCGGTGGCCTCGCGCAGCGCCAGCGCGGTACGGGCGGCGCGGCCCTCGGGCCCGGCGGCGGTCAGGTCGGGGACGCGGGCGTCGGGGCCGGGAGCCTCGGCGCCGCCGCCGAGCCGCTCGTGCACCAGCCGCAGCAGCTCGGCGCCGCCGTCGCCCTTGACCTTGGCCTCGAAGGAGTTCCCGCGCACGATCGCGAACTGGGACTGGCCGAAGGAGGCGGGCGAACCGAGGGCCGCCGCGAGCGCCGTCTTGTCCACGCCCGCGCCGTCGAGCAGGGCCCTTCTGCCGCAACCGGGGTTGGCGGCGAGCGCGGCGAGCGCCCGGGCGTCGAGCGGGCGGGGCGGGACGGCGGGGCCGCGCAGGTCAGCGAGCCGCTGCCGCAGTGTCGTCGTCTGCGGTGTCGGCTGCGGGCGGCCGCTGGGCGGGAAGGAGCTCACGGGCGGAAGTGTCCCATCCGCCACCGACAATCGGGGACTTACCGCGGAAACCGACTGCTCGACCTCCGGGAGCCGCGCCCGGGACCGCGTCCGGGACCGCGTCCGGAGCCGCGTCCGGAGCCGCGTCCGGAGTCGCGTCCGTGCCGGTCCCGGCCGGGTCGCGGAGCGCGAGCAGGCGGCGGGCGATCAGGGCGCCCGCGCCCATCACGGCGGCGCCGGCGACCGCGTCGAGGAAGTAGTGGTTGGCGGTGCCCATGACCACCACCGTCGTCAGGACGGGGTAGGCGATCCCCAGCGCCCGCACCAGCGGCGTCCGCGCGTGCCGCCACAGCAGCACCCCGCACCACAGCGCCCAGCCGACGTGCAGGCTCGGCATCGCCGCGTACTGGTTGGTGAAGGACCCGAGCCCGCGGGGGGCACTGGCCTCCCCGCCCCACCAGCCGTACGCGCTGAACTGCGCCATCGTGTCGGTGAACCCGTACGAGGCGTCGAGCAGCCGGGGCGGGCAGGTGGGCAGCAGGGAGAAGCCGACGAGTCCGAGCAGGGTGGAGGCCACCAGCCAGGTCCGGGCGGCGCGGTAGTGCCGGGGGCGGCGTTGGTGGAGCCAGATCAGCACGGCCGGGGTGACGAGGTAGTGCAGGGACGCGTAGACGAAGTCGGCGGGTATGCCGAGGACTCCCGATTGGGAGAAGAGACGATTCAGCGGCCGCTCGAAGTCCATCCACAGCAGCTCCTCGACGCGCAGGATCGCCAGCCCGTGGTCGACGGCCAGGTCCACGTCGCCCCGCGCCAGCAGCCTGCCGCCGGAATAGGCGCCGTAGACGAGGGCCAGGAGCAGCAGTTCCGCCCACCACGTGGGTCGCCGTCGATTGGTCATACGGTGTATGACGCTGCGGGGAGGGGAGGAGTTGCCCTGTGTTCATGTGATGGATGATGGTCGGACGACGGATTCGCCCGTACCGGAGCGAACCCCCACGGACCAGGAGAAACTCACATGGCTCCCCGCATCCTGCTGGCCCGCCACGGCCAGACGGCTTGGTCGCGCCTCGGCAAGCACACCGGACGTACCGACGTGCCGCTGCTGGAGGAGGGCAGGCAGGGCGCGAAGCTGCTGGGCGAACGCCTCGCCCGCGAGCCGTGGTCGGACCTGCACGACCTCCAGGTGCGCACCAGCCCGCTGGTCCGGGCGAGCGAGAGCTGCGACCTGGCCGGCTTCGGGATCCGGGCGGAGCCGTGGGACACCCTGATGGAGTGGGACTACGGCGACTACGAGGGCATGACCCCGGCCGAGATCCAGGCGGTCCGGCCGGGCTGGCTGATCTGGCGCGACGGGGTGCCGGGCGGCGAGTCCGTGGCCGACGTCGCGGCCCGCGCGGACGAGGTCGTGGCCTGGGCCCGGTCGGCGGAGCGCGACGTCCTCGTCTTCGCCCACGGCCACATCCTGCGCACCCTCGCCGCCCGCTGGCTCGGCTTCGAGGCCTCCTTCGGCGCCCGCATCCGGCTGGACCCGACCTCCCTGTCCGTCCTGGGCTGGGCGTACGGGGCCCCCGCGCTGGAACGCTGGAACGACACCGGGCACCTCGACGCCTGACGGGCCCGCCGCCGGCCCGGCCCTCGGGCCCTCAGGCCCTCAGGCCGAGGCGTGCCGGGTCAGGAAGGCGCCCACGCGGGGGGAACGCTGGTGCGGCACCAGGGTCTTGGCCGTGCCCGCCACCATGGACCGGATCCGCGTCGACTGGACCTCGGTGAGCAGGTCCAGTACGCGGCCCCCCGCCCAGGCGGCCTCGTCGGGCGCCCCCGCGCGGGCCAGGTCGTCGGCGAGTTCGGCGGTGTACAGGGCCACGTTCCGCGCGAAGTGCGGGTCCTGGAGGTCGGCGGCCCGGCGGGCGTGCCGGGCCGCGCGCGCGAACTCGCCCAGGGAGGCCCAGCAGCGGGACTCCAGCGACTCCAGTTCGGCCTCGCCGAAGAAGGACATCCACTCCGGGTCCGCGGCCGAGGGGCCCTTGGAGAACTCCGTGTGCGCCCGGGCCAGGGCCTCCTCGCAGGCCCTGCGGTCGGCCAGCCCCGACCAGCCGCCGGCCTCCCGCAGCGCCAGCAGCGACAGCAGTCGGGGGGAGCCGATCGAGCGGGCCGCGTGCCGCCCGGCCTGGGCGGCACGTACCGATTCGCGGGGGCGGCCGCGGTCCCGCGCCAGGAAGGCCATGTTGCTGAACGCGTGGGCCTCCAGCCCGCAGTCGCCCGACACCCGGGCGGTGGCCAGCGCCTCCGCGTAGTGCGAGCGGGCGTCCTCGAAGCGGCCGGAGTCGTGCGCGAGCCAGCCCACCGAGACGGCGAGCTCCCCGGCGCCCGCGTGCAGCCGGTCCTCGGTGGACTGCCGGGTGGCTCCCGCGTCCAGGAGCGCGTAGGCGGTCCGTAGCGGTCCGGCCGCGCGCCGGTACAGGGCGTCCGCCCCGTGCCGGTCGTCCAGCAGCCGGATCTGGCGTACGGCGTCCTCGACGGCGGCGGCCTCGGCCTCGCCGGCGCGGGTGGGGAGCCGGCGGGTGTCGCCGAGCAGGGTGAGGCTGAGCGTAGCGGCCGCCACGGTCGCGGAGCCGCCCGCCATGAACGCGCGACGCAGCACGTCGCTCTCCTTGGAACGGTGGATGAGGTGGACGGGGGCGGGCGGTTCGGGGGCGGCGCGCTGCGCCGACCTCCCGCGCACCGTCTCGCGGGGGGAGAAGCCGAGGTCGGCCAGGGTGCGGCCGGGGAACATGTGCAGGAAGACGCGTTCGTAGGCGTAGTTGGGGCAGCGGATCTCACCCGACTCGACCCGGCCGATGTAACGGGCGTCGCAGGAAACCGTTTCGCCGATCTCCCGTGCGGCCCGGCGCACCATGGCCGCGAACTCGGCCGGGGAGCGCGCCGCGCGCAGCCGCCGGAAGGAGGAGTTGGGTGAGTGGGGGAACGCCGCCATGGACGTGGCCTCTCTGGACAAGCTCGGCAATCTCAGTGGATCCCGGTTGTACTTGCCCCATGAGGGGCCCCGGCGCGCATGAACGTACCGCCGACGCAGGGTCGTTCATGCGATGTTTGGCTACAAAACGGATATCTCACCCGTGATCCGCCATGAACTGCCATCCTTTGCGGCGTCTTGCCGCCGCATCCGTTGACGCTCCGGTGCGTTGGACCCATGCGGATACGGATCGAGGAGGGGTTCCCTTGGTGGAGGCCGGCATGGACAGCACTGGAACGGACTTCGCGCCCGAGACCGGCGCGACCGTCATCGACACCCCCGACGCCCCCGACCTGGTGACCGTCCCCACCCGGCAGGGCCTGGAGGCCGTCGACATCATCCGTCGCGGCGCCGGCCTCACCGCCCCCGGCGTCGGCCCCGTCCTGCACGACGGCTCCGGCGCCACCCTCGGCTTCCTCGTCCCCCCGGGCACCGCCGACGGCTGGGACCTGCCCGGCAGCGCCTGTACGCAGACCAACGGACGCGGCATGCGCTTCGGCGAGGCCGCCTCGCCCACGGCCGGCGGCACCGGCTGGCTGCTCCCGCCCGAAGCCGTCGGACCGGTCACCGACCCGGCGGTGCTGCGCGCGGCGCTCGGCGAGGCCGCCCGGCTCATCGAAGCGGCCGACAACTGTCGCTGATGCGCTGACCAGCCATAATGGAGCCGTGGCAGGCAAGAGCAAGGGCAACAGGGGTGGCAAGGGCGGCGGCGGCGGACCGCGCGGGAGCGCGGAGCCGGTCTCCGGGCAGGTGGGCGGCGGCCTGGCGGAGCTGGCGCCCGACCGCGAGCGCGCCCGCGCCTGGACCCTGCTGATCGACGGAGCCCCCCAGTCCCACGTGGACCTGGACGATCCCGGGTACCTGGACTTCTCGTACCAGCGCCGGATCGGCCACCTGATCGACCTCGTCGCCCCCGCCCGGCAGCCGTTGAACGTGGTCCACCTGGGCGGCGGCGCCTTCACCCTGGCCCGCTACACGGCCGCCGGCCGGCCCCGCTCCACCCAGCAGGTCGTCGAGATCGACGGCGCCCTGGTCACCTTCGTACGCGAACACCTGCCGCTGGATCCCCAGGCACGCATCCGGGTCCGCGCCGTGGACGCCCGGGCGGGCCTGGCCAAGATCCCCGACGGCTGGGCCGACCTCGTCATCGCCGACGTCTTCAGCGGCGCCCGCACCCCGGCGCACCTGACCAGCACCGAGTTCCTGGACGACGTACGCCGGGCCCTGGCGCCCACCGGCTGGTACGTGGCGAACCTCGCGGACGGTCCGCCGCTGACCCACCTGCGGAGCCAGATCGCCACCGCCGCCTCCCGGTTCACCGAACTGGCCCTGGCCGCCGACCCGGTGGTGTGGCGGGGCAAGCGCTTCGGCAACGCGGTGCTCGTCGCCGCCGACCGGGAGCTGCCCGTCGCGGAGTTCACCCGCCGGGTCGCCGGCGACCCGCACCCCGGCCGGGTCGAACACGGCCGGGCCCTCGCCGACTTCACCGGCGGGGCCGCGCCCGTCGCGGACGCCTCGGCGGTCGCCTCGCCGCAACCGCCGCCCTCGGTGTTCCGGTAGGCGGCCGGGTCCCGTCCCCGCTCAGCGCTCGTCGAACTCCACGCGCGGGGCGGTGTCGTGCCAGGTGCAGAACACCGACGACTCCCGGCCGTCGCGGGTGAAGGTGACCCGGATCCACAGGTCCTGCTTCCACACCTGCATCCGCCACCCCGCCTCCGGCGTCGCCGACACCAGCTCGGCCGAGGCGGTCCCGAGGTCGAGGACGACCCGGCCGCCCGTGACCGAGTACCCCTTCACCCGACCCGATGCCTCCGGCCCCCGGGACGGCGCGGCGGCCGGCGGCGGCGACTTCGGCCTCGCCGCCGGGGCCGGATCCGACGCGGAGGCCGAGGGGGAGGGCGTCGCGGACGGCGACGGCGACGAGGGGGGCGAGGGGGACGGCGACGGGGACTGCGTGCCGTGCGTCGAGGAGGACAGCGGGGTCGTCGTCAGGGGCACGGCCAGCGGCGGATCGTAGGCGGTCCCGGACATGACGGTGCGCACGCCCCACCACGACAGGGTCACGGCCGCGGCGGTCGCCAGGATCCAGGCCATGGCATGTACAAGTCCTCGACGCATCGGGGACATACTGCACCACCCGCCCCAGAGGTGGCCCGGCGCCTCCTGGGGTCCCCCGAATGGACTACCGTGCGGCCATGGCTAGTGTGCTCGTGGTCGAGGACGACCAGTTCGTACGTTCCGCCCTGATCCGGCACCTGACCGAGGCCTCCCACACCGTGCGGAGCGTCGGCACCGCCCTGGAGGCGTTGCGCGAGGTCGCCCACCACCGCTTCGACGTGGTGATACTCGACCTCGGCCTGCCCGACCTCGACGGCGCGGAAGCCCTCAAGATGCTCCGCGGCATCACCGACGTCCCCGTCATCATCGCCACCGCGCGCGACGACGAGGCCGAGATCGTCCGGCTCCTCAACGACGGCGCCGACGACTACCTCACCAAACCCTTCTCCGTCGAACACCTCTCCGCCCGGATGGCCGCCGTCCTGCGCCGAGCCCGCGCCACCGGCGCCGAACCCCCCTCGCGGGTGCTGCGCGTCGGCGGGCTCGCCATCGACCCGTTGCGCCGCCAGGCGGAACTCGACGGGGCCGTCCTCGACCTCACCCGCCGCGAGTTCGACCTGCTCGCCTTCCTCGCCGGCCGGCCCGGGGTGGTCGTGGCCCGCCGCGAACTGCTCGCCGAGGTGTGGCAGCAGTCGTACGGCGACGACCAGACCATCGACGTGCACCTGTCCTGGCTGCGCCGCAAGCTCGGCGAGACCGCCGCCCGCCCCCGCTACCTCCACACGCTGCGGGGCGTCGGCGTGAAACTGGAGCCGCCGGCGTGAGGTGGGCCCTGGTCAAGGTGTGCCTCGCCGTCACGGTGATGGTGGTCGTGGCCTTCGCCGTCCCGCTCGGCATGGTCGTGCAGGAGATGGCCAGCGACCGGGCCATCTCCAACGCGGAACGGCAGGCCGCCACCATGGGGCCGACCCTGTCCATCACCACCGACCCGGTGCAACTGCGCAAGGCCGTCGAGTCGACGCAGATGGGCGCTGCCGGCCGGATGGCCGTCCACGTACCCGCCATCGGCGGGACCGGGCCCGTCGACATCGGTGACGGTTGGGCGGGCGCGCACGTCGTCGCCGAGGTGCGCGGCCTCGGACGGGCGACGACCGCCCACGTCGGCGGCGGCGACTCCGTCGTGCTCCAGCCCACGGCCCTCGGCTCCGGGGACATCGCGGTCATCGAGATCCTGGTGCCGGAGAACGAGGTCAGCAACGGCGTCACCACCGCCTGGCTGGTCCTCGCAGGCGTCGGATTCGCCCTGATCATCGGCTCGGTCGCGGTCGCCGACCGGCTCGGCGCCCGCCTCGTACGGCCCGCCGAACGGCTCGCGGACGCCGCGCACCAGCTCGGCGAGGGGCGGCTCGGAGCCCGGGTGCCCGAGGAGGGGCCCAAGGAACTCCGGTCGGCGGCCGTGGCGTTCAACTCGATGGCCGACCAGGTCGTCGAACTCCTCGCCAACGAACGGGAACTCGCCGCCGACCTCTCCCACCGGCTGCGCACGCCCCTGACCGTGCTGCGGCTCAACGCGGCCTCCCTCGGCGACGGTCCGGCCGCCGAACACACCCGGGCCGCCGTGGAGCAGCTGGAACGGGAGGTCGACACGATCATCCGTACCGCCCGTGAACAGCGGCCCGTCTCGCAGGGGTTCGCGGGCGCGGCCGGTGGTGCGGGAGCCGGCTGCGACGCCTCCGAGGTGATCCGTGACCGGATGGACTTCTGGTCGGCGCTCGCCGAGGACGAGGGCCGCGAGGTGCGGCTCGCCGGCGTGGACCGCGTCGTGCGCATCCCCGTCGCCCGGCCCGAACTCGCCGCCGCGCTCGACGCCATGCTCGGCAACGTCTTCCGGCACACCCCCGAGGCCACCCCGTTCGCCGTCGACGTGCACGACGCGGGCGACGCCGTCATCGTCCTCGTCTCCGACGCCGGACCCGGCATCGCCGACCCGGACGCCGCCCTGCGGCGCGGCAACGACGGAGGCCGCGACGGCTCGACGGGCCTCGGACTGGACATCGTGCGCCGGGTCGCGGAATCCACCGGCGGCGACGTCCGGCTGGGCCGCTCCGTCCTCGGGGGGACCGAGGTCCGGGTCTGGATCGCCCTCGACGACCGCGCCCGGGGCGGCGACCGCGGCGCCGGCGGCCGCCGCACGCGGCGCAAGCGGCGGGGCGACTGACGGGGCGGGTTGGGCCATCCGTACGGCGCTCGGTGACGGCACCGTCACCGGCCGGGACTACATGGCCGTATGGGGCGTGGCCCTGGTCGCCGTCATCGGCGGCTCCGTCGCCGCCGGGCGCCGGACGCTGCTGCACGCCCTGCTGAGGAACGAGGGCTACGGCGGCTCCCTGCTCGGCCTGCACCTGTACCTGTACCTGTACCTGTGGGCGTGGATCCTGTTCACCGTCTCGGCCGTCGCCATCGGCGTCGTCCTCGCCGTCGCCCACGCGACGGCGGACCGCGTCGTTCCGGCGGCCCTCCCCGGACCCCGACCTCCCGGGCTCCTTCCCGGGGCCGGCCCCGGACGGGGGCTCAGATGTTGCCCCGCGCCCGCAGCGCACGGAGCGTGGGCGTGACGGAAGGAGCCCCGCATGAGAGTCATGCTCCGCGCCCACATGGAAACCGCCGCGGCCAACGAGGGGATCAAGACCGGCTCGCTGCCGCACACCATCAAGAAACTGATGGACACGGTCAAGCCGGAGGCCGCCTACTTCGGACTGCACGAGGGCGTGCGCTCCTGCTGGATGGTCTTCGACCTCCAGGACAGCGCGATGGTCCCGGCTCTGGTGGAGGACCTCTTCCTCCAGCTCAACGCGGAGATCGAGGTCGCTCCCGTCATGAATGCCGAGGATCTGGCGAAGGGCCTCGCGGCCTTGGGCGGGGGGCGTTAGGCCCTGAGTCGCATCGCCTTCGGTACGGGGACGGTCCGTCCGGCGGCATCCCGCGCGGATCGTCCCGTACGGATCCTCCCGGGCGGGTCATGCCGTACGGATCCTCCCGGGCGGATCATGCCGGTCCGGGGCGGAAGCAGGCCGGACGGGTCGCGGCCAGGGCCAGGGCCAGGGCCGTCGAGGCGGCGGCCGCCGCGCAGGAGACGGCGAACGCGGCCCGGTACCCGTACGCCGCGGCCAGCGGCCCGGCGGCGGCCGCCGCCAACGCCTGACCCAGGATCAGGCCGCTGCCCACCACCGTCATCGCCTCGGCCATCCGTTCCGTGACCAGTTCCGTCGCCGGCTTACTGACCGTGGCCCGGCCCGGTACGGCCGAACTGACGGTGCGGCTGCGCTGGACGATCGGCGTCCAAGCGGCGCTGTCGCTAACATTCCTGGCGGTGTCCGGAACGGTCCGCGCCGCCTTCGCCGTCGCCGTCGCCGGCATCGGCCTGGCCGTCGCCCGCACCTCATCGCCCTGTTCGGGCTGGTGGAACGGGCCGGCCCGGTGGCCGCCCATGCGAGGAACGCGAACACGGGCAGGGCGGGGCCGCCGAGCGCGAACACCCCGCGGAAGCCGCCGGCGGCGGGGGCCGGCTCCGGGCGTGGGGCCGGGCGTGGGGCCGGGGCCGGCGGCGGTGTCGGGAAGGGCGTCGGGCATGGCCGGGCAACCTCAGCCGCACGCCGATCCTCCCGTGTCTCCGGCGCGCGTCGTTGCCCGTGGGGCGGGACGGTAGCCGCGGAACGGGGGCCTTGGTAGCCCCGGAGCAGGGGGTGGTCAGGCGGGGTCGCCGGAGTTCAGCCGCTGGGCCTGCGCCCGGCCGACCTCGGCGGCGCGGTGGAGGTAGTCGGCGATGAGCGCGAGTTCGGTGTCGGAGTAGCGGTCCAGTACGGCCCCGAAGGCCCGGCCGGGGGTGTCCCAGGCCTGGTGGATCCGGTCGCGGGCGGCGGGGGAGAGGACGACGAGGGAGCGGCGCCGGTCGTGCGGATCGGCCCGCCGCTCGACGATGCCCGCCTTGACCAGCCGGTCGACGAGACGGGTGGCGGACCCCGAGGTCAGCCCGGTGAGGCGGGCCACGTCGCCGGTGCTGACGGGCCCCGGCTCCAGGTCCAGGAGGCCGACGCACTGGAGGTCGGTGGGGTGCAGGCCGACGTGATCGGCCATGGCCTGGCTGAAGAGCGAGTAGTCGGCGTAGTGCCGCTGGCTCTCCGTGACGATGCGCGCGAGCAGTTCGGCGCGGCTCCACTCACCCGTACGGGGGGAATCCGTTGACATCGGCCTCTCCATGCCTGAGATTTAACTGTGTGGCGCAGAGAATGTATCGCGCAGAATCTGCGTCACGTACTCAGCTTACGGCACACCGAAGTCGTCACCCGAACCCATCAGTCTCACGAGCAGATCAGGAGATCGACATGTCGATCCTCGTCACCGGCGGCCGCGGCGCCGTCGCCCGTTCCCTCACCACCCTCCTCGCCGGTCGCGGACTCCCTTACCGGCTCGCCTCGCGCGAGCCCGACACGCCCGAGGCCGTGCGTTGCGATCTCGCGGATCCCACCACCTTCGCCGGGGCGCTGGCCGGGATCCGCGCCGTCTTCCTCTACGCCGAAGCCGCCGGGATCGAGGCGTTCGTCGAGGAGGCCGGCGCCGCCGGGGTGGAGCACGTGGTGCTCCTGTCCTCCTCCGCGGTGATCACGGAGGACGCCGCCGTGAACCCCCTCGCAGCCGCCCACCTCGCCGTCGAGGAGGTCCTGTCGGCCTCCTCGCTGCACACCACCCTGCTGCGCCCCGGGGCCTTCGCGGGGAACGCCCGCGGCTGGTCCTCGTCCCTCGTCGCCGGTCGGCCCGTCCGACTGCCCTACCCGGGAGCGCACTCCGCCCCGATCCATGAGGCCGACATCGCGGAGACGGCCCTCGCCCTGCTCACCGACCCGGGCCGCGGTGGCGGGGCCCACACCCTGACCGGGCCGCAGTCCCTGACCTTCGCGACCCAACTCGCGATACTCGGCTCCGTCCTCGGCCGGACCCTGCCCTACGAGAAGGCCACCCCCGAACAGTGGAAGGCCGAGGTGGCCCCGTACCTGCCCGGCTCCATGGCCGACGCGCTCCTCGGCTACTGGGCTGCCGCCGAAGGCCTCCCGACCGCCACCACCGACACCGTCGAACGGTTCACCGGACACCCGGCGCGGTCCTTCGAAACCTGGGCCGAGGAGAACGCCGCCGACTTCCGCAGGCCGTAGCGGTGGGGTGGGCAGCCGGGGGTGGGCGGCCAGGGCGGGCGGCACCGACCGCCGGCGGTCAGAGGGTGCCCGTGCGGGCCAGGCGGGCGTACCAGCGGGCGCTGGAACGGGGGGTGCGGGTCTGGGTCTCGTAGTCGACGTGGACGATGCCGAACCGCTTGCTGTAGCCGTAGGACCATTCGAAGTTGTCCATCAGCGACCACAGGAAGTACCCGCCGACGGGCGCGCCGTCGCCGATCGCCCGGTGGATCGCCGACAGGTGCTCCCGCAGGTAGCCGATGCGCCGGGGGTCGTGCAGGTCCGGCGCGTACGCGGCCCCGTTCTCGGTGACCATCAGGGGCAGGCCCGGGACCTCGGCGCTGAACCGCATCAGCAGGTCGTAGAGGCCCGTCGGGTCGATCGACCAGTCCATGTCGGTTCGTTCGCCCGGCGGTTGGTGGAAGGCGACGCCGTCCGCCGCGGGCCAGGGGGAGTGGCCGGTGGCACCGTGGCCGTCGGCGCGGGGGCCGTCGGAGGAGGCCGAGACCACCGCCGGGGTGTAGTAGTTCACGCCGAGGAAGCCGAGTGGCTGGTGGATGAGGGCCTCGTCCCCAGGCCGGACGAAGGACCAGTCCGTCAGCGCCGCCGTGTCCGAGAGGAGGTCTTCGGGGTAGGCGCCGTGCAGCAGGGGACCGGTGAAGATCCGGTTCGCGAGGGCGTCGATGCGGCGCTGGGCGTCCAGGTCACCGGCCGAGTCGGTCAGCGGCCGCACCGCGCTCGGGTTGAGCGCGATGCCAGTCCGGACGTGTGAGGGCAGGGCCGCGGCCGCCATCCCGTGGGCCAGGTTCAGATGGTGGGCGGCCCGCAGGGCGTCGGCCGGATCGGTACGGCCCGGGGCGTGAACCCCGGAGGCGTAGCCGAGGAACGCGCTGCACCAGGGCTCGTTGAGCGTGGTCCAGAGCCCGACCCGGTCGGCGAGGACGTCGGCGACGGTCCGCGCGTACCCGGCGAAGGCGTGGGCCGTCTCCCGGGCCGGCCACCCGCCCGCCTCCTCCAGGTGCTGCGGCAGGTCCCAGTGGTACAGGGTCACGCAGGGCTCGATGTCATGGGCGAGGAGTTCGTCCACGAGCGCGTCGTAGAAGCCGATCCCGCCGGCCAGGACGCGGGGCCAGGACACCGAGAACCGGTAGGAGCCCAGACCGAGTTCCGCCATCAACCGGACGTCCTCCCGCCACAGCCGGTGGTGGTCGACGGCCACGTCACCCGTGTCACCGCCGTGCACCTTGCCCGGCGTACGACAGAAGGTGTCCCAGATCGACGGCCCGCGCAGCCCGGCCGCGCCCTCGATCTGGAAGGCGGCCGTGGCCGCTCCCCAGAGGAACCCCTTCGGGAATCGCATGTCCCCCACGCCGTTCATCCCTTCACCGCTCCCTGCATGATGCCGCCCACGATCTGGCGGCCGAAGACGACGAACACCAGCAGCAGCGGGAGCGTGCCCAGCAGCGCACCCGCCATGATCACGGACTGGTCGGGGACGTAGCCCCGGCCCAGCCCCGTCAGGGCCACCTGCACCGTCGGGCTGCCGTTCTGGGTCAGCGCGACGATCGGCCAGAAGAAGTCGTTCCACGTCATGACGAAGGTCAGCATCCCGAGGACCGCCATCGCCGGCCGGGCCACCGGGAACACCACGTGCCACACCACCCGCAACGAGTTCGCCCCGTCGGTGCGGGCCGCCTCCACCAGCTCCATCGGCAACGCCTGCGCCAGGTACTGCCGCATGAAGAACACCCCGAAGGCACACACCAGCGCCGGCAGGATCACCGCCTGCAGCCGGTCCGTCCAGGAGAGTTCGGCGACCAACATGTACAGCGGGACCACGCTCAGCTGCGGCGGGATCAGCATCGTCCCGACCACCAGCGACAACAGGACCCGGTGCCCGCGGAACCGCAGCCGGGCGAAGGCGAACCCCGCCATCGTCGACAGCACGACGGTCACGGCCGCGACCGTACCGGCGACGACGACCGTGTTCAGCAGGGCGGCGCCCATGTTGGCGTCGGTCCAGGCGACCCGCAGGTTGCGCCCCAGGTTCCCGCCGAACCAGAACGGCGGCGGGGTCTGCGCCAGCCGCGTACTGCTGCGCGAGGCCGCGATCGCCGTCCACACCAGCGGGAACAGCGATCCGACCGTGAACAGGGCGAGCACGGCGTACGTCAGCCGGCCCGCGCGCAGTGACCTCATCGCTTCGCCCCCCGTCCCCGCAGCAGCCGGGCGGCCCCCGCGACCAGCAGCAGCATCAGGAACATCGCCCAGGCGATCGCCGAGGCCCGCCCCAGGTGCAGGTTCACCCACCCCTGCTCGTACAGGTACAGCCCCAGCGTCTGGAACTGGTGGTCCGAGCCGCCCGTCGCGCCCGCTCCCGCGTTGAACAGCAGCGGCTCGCCGAACAGTTGGGTCGCCCCGATCGTGGAGACCACACAGGTGAAGAAGATCGTCGGGCGCAGGGAGGGCACCGTCACGTGGACGAACTGTTGCCACCGCGAGGCCCCGTCCAGGGCGGCCGACTCGTACAGCTCCCCGGGGATGGCCTGCATCGCCGCCAGGTAGATCAGCGCGTTGTAGCCGGTCCAGCGCCACACCACGATCGCGGACACCGCCAACTGGGAGGCCAGCGGCCCGTTCTGCCAGTCGACCGCCCCGATCCCGACGCTGGAAAGGGCCCAGTTGACCATTCCGTAGTCCCGGCCGAAGAGCAGCACGAACACCAGCGTGGCCGCGGCCACGGAGGTCGCGTACGGAGTGAGGACCACCACCCGGAAGAACGCCGAGCCGCGCATCCGGTAGTTGAGGAGGTGGGCGAGCCCCAGCGCGATCGCCAGCTGCGGCACCGTCGACAGCAGCCCGATGGTGACGGTGTTGCGCAGCGCGTTCCAGAAGAAGGCGTCGTCCCACAGCCGGGTGAAGTTCCGCAGCCCCACCCAGGTCATGGCGTCCGGGTCGGTCAGCTCGACCTGGTGCAGCGCCGCCCAGCCCGTGTACAGCAGCGGGAACAGCCCGAAGGCGGCGAAGAAGAGGAAGAAGGGCGCCACGAAGGCGTACGGGCTCCAGCGCAGGTCCCACCGGTAGCGGCGCGAGCGCCACACCTGAGCCCGCCCGGACCCCCGGCCCCCGGCCCCGCCCTCCCCGCCCCGCACGCGGCGGGCGGGGGAGGCCGGGGCCGGGGCCGTGCCCGAAGCCGCGGTCGTGTCGGTCACCGGGACCTCACCGGTCCAGGGCGTTGTCGATGGCCTTCACCGCGGCGTCCCAGCCCTCCTGCGCGCTGCGGCCCTTCTGGTCGACCTGCAGCATCCCGATGTCCGCCAGGTTCTGGGCGATCACCAGGTCCTTCGGGCCGATCACCGTGACCGGTACCCCCTCGGCCGCCCGCGCGAAGATCTCCCCGATGGGCGCGCCCCCGAAGTACGCGTGCCGGGCGCCCGCCACCGCCGGCAGCCCGTACGAGGCGCTCGCGCTCGGGAAACTGCCGCGCTTCTCGAACAGCTTGGCCTGCTGGGCGGGAGCCGTCAGCCAGGCGGCCAGCTTCGCCGCCTCCTCGGTGTGCTTGCCGGCCTTCGGCACCACCAGGAACGACCCGCCCCAGTTGCTGGGCTTGGGCGCCCGGGCCACGTCCCACTTGTCCTTGCCCGCCGGGCCCGCCTTGTCCTGGATGTAGCCGAGCATCCAGGCCGGGCAGGAGATCGTCGCGAAGGTGCCGTTGGCGAAGCCCTGGTCCCAGGTCGGGGTGAACTGCTGGAGCTTGGCGCTCAGCCCGTCGCCGGCGAAGGAGGCGGCGAGGTCGAAGGCCCCGCGCACCGCCGGATTGGTCTTGTAGGCGACCTCGCCCCGTTCGTCGTAGAACCGCTGGGCGCTGCTCGCGGTGACGGCGGCCATCACGCCCGACGCCGAGTCGACGAACGCCTTGCCGTCCCCGGCCTTCGCCTTGTAGGCGCGGCCCGTCTCCAGGTACTTGTTCCAGTCGCCGTCCCACAGCGCGCCGACCGCCTCCCGGTCGGTGGGCAGTCCGGCCGCCGCGAAGAGGTCCTTGCGGTAGCAGATGCCCTGCGGGCCTATGTCGGTGCCGAGTCCGACGGTCGCCCCGCCCTTCGTCGTGCCCTGCGCCCACTTCCACGGCAGGTACGCGGCCTTGTCGACCCCCGCCACCTTGCCCAGGTCGAGCAGCTTGTCGGCCTGGGTCGCGGTGATCTCCGCGATGTTGTTGACCTCGACGGCCTGGACGTCGGCGAGGCCGCTGCCGCTGCCCAGGTGGGTCAGGAGCTGCGGGTAGTAGTTCTCGTTCCGCTCGATGGAGGTCTGCTCGATCCGGATCCCCGGATTCTGCGCCATGTACTCGTCGTAGAGGCCGGCCTCCTGGAGGCCGAAGGCCCCGAAGACGCCGACGGTCAGGGTCGTGCGCCCCGAGCCGCCCGACGGGGAGCCCGATTTCGGGCCCTCGTCCGGGTCCTGTGCGCAGCCGGCGAGCAGCAGAGCGGTCGCGGCGAGCGCGCCGGCCGCGGTGAGGAGATTTCTTCGGGCTCGCATCTGGGTCCTCCCTGAAGGACGGAACGTGCCGGGTGTCGTGTGACACAGTGTGGGAGCGCTCCCACAGTCGTCAAGAGGTAGATTCACAACCGGGAGGAAGCCATGAACGGGCACGGGCGCAGTGGAGGACGGCCGACCTTGGAAGAGGTAGCGGTCCGGGCCGGGGTCGGGCGGGGCACCGTCTCCCGGGTGATCAACGGATCGGCCAAGGTCAGCGACCGTACGCGGGAGGTCGTCGAGGCCGCCGTCGCCGAGTTGGGGTACGTGCCGAACCGGGCGGCCCGCGCGCTCGCCGCCAACCGCACCGACGCCATCGCCCTGGTGATCCCCGAGCCGGAGGCCCGCTTCTTCTCGGAGCCCTACTTCTCCGACGTGGTGCGCGGCGTCGGCGCCACCCTCGCCGAGACCGACGTACAGCTGGTGCTCACCCTCGCCGGCAGCGACCGCGAGCGCCGCCGGCTGGCCCAGTACCTCTCGGGGCACCGGGTCGACGGGGTGCTGCTGGCCTCGGTGCACGCCGGGGACCCGCTGCCGGAGCTGCTGACCGAGCTGGGCATCCCGGCGGTGATCAGCGGCCGGCGGTCGGCCGCCGAGACCCTGCCGAGCGTGGACTCCGACAACCTGGCGGGCGCCGCCGGCGCGGTGCGCCACCTCATCGACCGGGGCCGCCGCACGATCGCCACCATCACCGGCCCGCTCGACGTGTACGGGGCCCAGTGCCGCCTCGACGGCTACCGGCAGGCCCTGACCGCCGCCGGGCACCCCGTCGACGAGCTGCTGATCGCGGTCGGGGACTTCACCGAGGACGCCGGCCGCCGGGCCATGCGCGAGTTGCTGGAGCGGCGGCCCGCCCTGGACGCCGTCTTCGCCGCCTCGGACGTGATGGCGGCGGGCGCCCTGCGCGAGCTCCGCGCGGCCGGCCGCCGGGTCCCGGGCGACGTCGCGCTGGTCGGCTTCGACGACTCGGTCGTGGCCCGCCACATGGACCCGCCGCTGACCAGCGTGCGCCAGCCGATCGAGGAGATGGGCCGGACCATGGCCCGGGTGCTGCTGGAACGCATAGCGGGCCTGCGGGACGGCGCGGTCGAGGAGCCGGGGGAGCGGGCGCTGATCCTGCCGACCGAGCTGGTCGTGCGGGAGTCCACGTAACACCACGGCACGGCCGTACGGACGGGCCGGCGGCCACCGGCCCCGCCGGCCGCCGGACATGCGAAAGGCCCCGGTCCGCTTCCGCGAACCGAGGCCTTCCCGCAGGGTGAGTGACGGGACTTGAACCCGCGGCCACCTGGACCACAACCAGGTGCTCTACCAACTGAGCTACACCCACCATGTCCGGTCGCAGAACGACCGGCCGAAGAAAAGCGTACAGGGTCCGGGAGGGTGCTCGCTCCCCCCTTTGCCCGCGCCCGTCTCCGGAGGTACTACGCGCCCGGCACGACGTGCTTGGCGGCGATGCTCTTGGCCGTGTCCGAGTCCGGTCCGGGTTGCGGCACGAAGACCGCCTCGCGGTAGTACCGCAGCTCGGCGATGGACTCCTTGATGTCCGCGAGCGCCCGGTGGTTGCCGTTCTTCGGCGGGCTGTTGAAGTAGGCCCGCGGGTACCAGCGGCGCGCCAGCTCCTTGACCGAGGACACGTCCACGATCCGGTAGTGCAGGTAGCTCTCCAGTGCGCCCATGTCGCGCAGCAGGAACCCGCGGTCGGTGCCGACGGAGTTGCCGCACAGGGGCGCCTTGCGGGGCTCCTTCACGTGTTCCCGCACGTACGCCAGGACCTGGGCCTCGGCGTCGGCGAGGGTGGTGCCGGCGGCCAGCTCGTCGAGCAGCCCGGAGGAGGTGTGCATCTCGCGCACCACGTCCGGCATGGTTTCCAGGGCCGCGTCCGGCGGGCGGATCACGATGTCCACGCCTTCGCCGAGCACGTTGAGCTCCGAGTCGGTGACCAGTGCGGCCACCTCGATAAGTGCGTCGTCCGTCAACGAGAGCCCGGTCATCTCGCAGTCGATCCACACCATGCGATCGTTCATGCGCCCCACCTTATGCCGAAGGTCCCCCACAACGGTGCTCGGCCGGTGCGGGGGACCTTCGTCGGATGCGGTTCCCGGGGGACGCTACGCGTGCTCGCGCAGCACCCGGCCGGGCGCGTACAGCTCCGTCACGCTCGGACCGGAGGCGGCCAGGGCCGCCGCCGCCCGCTGGGGCTGCGCGGTGCGCTGGTGCGGCACCGGTACGTCGGACAGCTGCGTCACCGGCGTCACGTCGACCTGCGGGCGGCGCGCCCGGTAGGCCGAGCGGTAGGCGGCCGGGGAGGACCCCAGCTGCCGCCGGAAGTGACCGCGCAGCGCGACGGGCGAACGGAACCCGCAGCGCCCGGCGACCTCGTCGACCGAGTAGTCGGAGGTCTCCAGCAGCCGCTGTGCCTGGAGCACCCGCTGGGTGATCAGCCACTGGAGCGGCGCGCTGCCGGTGAGCGAACGGAACCGCCGGTCGAAGGTGCGCCTGCTCATGTAGGCGCGGGCGGCCAGCGTCTCCACGTCGAACTGCTCGTGGAGGTGCTCCAGCGCCCAGGCGACGACCTCGGCCAGCGGGTCGGCGCCGATCTCCTCGGGCAACGACCGGTCGAGGTAGCGTTCCTGGCCACCCGTGCGCCGCGGCGGGACGACGAGCCTGCGGGCCAGGGCCCCGGCCGCCTCGCTGCCGTGATCGGTGCGCACGATGTGCAGGCACAGGTCGATTCCGGCCGCGGTGCCCGCGGACGTGAGCACGTCGCCGTCGTCGACGAACAGCTCGCGCGGATCGACGTGGACGGACGGGTACCGCTTGGCCAGCGTCGGCGCGTACATCCAGTGCGTCGTGGCGGGCCGGCCGTCCAGCAGGCCGGCGGCGGCGAGCACGAAGGCTCCCGTGCACAGACCGACGATCCGGGCCCCCTCCTCGTGCGCCAGACGCAGTGCGTCGAGCGCCTCGGGCGGCGGCGGTGAAGTGATGGAGCGCCAGGCCGGAACGACGACCGTGCCTGCCCGGGCGATCGCCTCCAACCCGTACGGCGCGGTCAGTTCGAGTCCGCCGGTGGTCCGCAGCGGACCGTCCTCCCCGGCGCACACGAGCAGTCGATAGCGTGGAACTCCCGCGTCCTGCCGGTCGATGCCGAACACGGAAAGTGGAATGGAACTCTCGAAGATCGGCCCGCCGCTGAACAGCAGCACCGCGACGATCTCCCTGCGGCGACGCCCCGCGAGTTTCCGCCCCGCGTCCGCGACGACGGCGGTGGAATCCTGGCTCATGGCGCTAAGCCCCCCTTGGGTGTCGCGACTCCTTGGTCTGGTCGCACCTGCACGTTTCCCCTCGGCCTTGCACGTGGATCCCCCGCCGTAAATACATGATCGAATCTACTGCGTCCCGTGGTGTCGGCGTGACAAGTTCAGCACGCAGCGCTATGTCGACTTGGCAACTTGGCGAAAAGCATTCGATCAGGAAGCGTTCCACTCCGCTACCCGGGTGGGAAGCGCCCCGTCCGGCCATGGCCAGTACCCGTAGGGTCGCGACGCCCGCGGGGCTCTGTAGTCGCTGGTGGTAGGGGGGTTGGGGGGACATTCCGGCAAGGGGGGCACCCGGTCGGGAAGTTGGCTGAAAACAACCGGGTGTGTACGTGCGAACCGGTCAGTCGTGAGGGGACAGCGGTCCGGAACCGTGGCAACCGCGGTGCGAGCCGCCCCCCGTACGCGAGTGCCGACCGCGGTGCCCGGACCCGAGCGGCTCCTCCGCGAGCACCCGGGCGGCGGCCCGCTCGGCCTTCTCGGAGTACCGCAACAGCACCCGGCAGGCGGCGGTGACGGCCGCCAACCCCAGGGTCGCGACGGCCGCCCCGCCGTAGGAGGTGCCGTAGACGACGAGGACGACGGGCACGAGCAGGCAGCTGAAGGCGGCCCAACGGACCACGTCACCGGCCGGGTCGTCATCATGAGGCGCCCTGGCGGATGGCACGGACGGGTGAAGCAGGGGATGCGCGGAGGAGGGGGACGGAGGGGCGGACGGGGTGGACTGCGTCGGCTGAGCTGGCTGGACGGGGTGAACCGGATGGCCGGGCACGGCGTACTCCCTGCGGGCTCTTCCTGGACGGTCGGACGCCTGTCCAACGCCCGCGACAGCG
Organism: Streptomyces sp. NPDC048383; assembly: GCF_040651775.1. Taxonomy (NCBI): domain Bacteria; kingdom Bacillati; phylum Actinomycetota; class Actinomycetes; order Kitasatosporales; family Streptomycetaceae; genus Streptomyces; species Streptomyces sp. NPDC048383. The sequence goes on along the minus strand of NZ_JBEZKS010000028.1, from coordinate 54,663 downwards.
CTCGGTCACTGTGTGCGGGGGTGACGGAGAGGTCGTTCGTCACTGCCTGTAGGGGACAGCGGCCATTGCCAAGGCGCCGGACCTCCGTCATGCTCCCTGGGACGCTCTCCAAGGGTGGCATGCCCCGTGCCAGGACAGGAGTGTCGCCGTACCCTGGTGGGTAAGGGCCCGGGAAGATGCTTCCCGGACAAAACCCCGTCACACTGCGTCGCCGAAATCGTCCCTGTCGCTTCCCCCGAGGATCCTTCGCCGAGACATCCATGGCCGGTCACGAATTCTCCGAACCCGCGGACCGCAAGCGCAAACCCCTCGCCGACTCCGGTTCGGCCGACCTGCGCGCGGTGGAACAGACGCGCCACCCCTGCGACCCTGCCTTCCGGCACGGGGTGGTGGTGGGCTTCGACGGCTCCACGTCCAGTGAGCGGGCCCTCGCGTACGCCATCGGGATGGCCCGGCGATCCGGTTCCGGCCTGATCATCGTGCACGTGGCAAACCGGCTGCCGACCACGGTGTGGGCCGGCTGCGAGCCGCCCGTCTTCGTGGACGTGCCCGACCACCGCACCGAGGTGCTGGGGCTGGAACTGGCCTGCGCCGACTACCTGGCCGAGGTGCCGTGGATCCTGGTCGAGCGGGGCGGGGACATCTGCCACGAGCTGGAGGAGGTCGGCCGGGAATACTCGGCGGACGCCATCGTGGTCGGCTCCACGCACGGGATCGTGGGCCGGATCTTCGGTTCCGTGGCGGGGCGGCTGGCGAAGCGGGCGCAACGACCCGTTGTTGTCATTCCGTAACCCACCGTATGCCGATTGTGCGGTTGTGAACCCCCATGTAAAGGGTAGATAAATGCTGCTGGGACGCAGCAAACAACTGCAGATCGAAGGGAGCCCGCCGTGGACAATGGTGTCTCTGCGGGAAGCACGGCCTCGACCTCGACCCTGGGACACATCGCCCTGGGTCTCACCCTTCTCGCGTTCGGTATCGGCCACACCGGAATCATCGACGGTGTGTCCGCGGCCAACTCCGTGTCGCTCGCCACCTACGTCGGCGGTCTCGCCCTGTTCGTCCTCGGACTCCTGGAGTTCCGCGGCGGCAACGGCTTCAACGGCACGGCGTTCGCGGGCCTCGGCGCCTTCTGGTTCACCTGGGCCGCCGGAGCCGACGGAAAGGTTTCGGCGGATGCCGCCGGATCGTTCCTCGTCCTGTTCGCCCTGCTCGGCCTGACCCTCACCGTGGGGGCCGCGAGCGGGCTCTTCGGCCAGGGCGTGTACGGCCTCTTCACGCTCTCCCTGTTGCTGCTCGCGATAGGCGCCTTCGCCGACAGCGGCGTCCTCGCCAAGGCGGCGGGCTGGGTCGCGGCGGTCGCCGGACTGCTCTCCTGGTACGGGGCCACGGCGGTCCTGGCGCACTGGCCGATGGCGTTCGGCCGGTCCTCGCGCCGCGGCGCGGTCGCCGCGGGCTGAGGCGCGGTAGGGGAGCGGACGCGGAACGGCCCCCCGGGGGATCCCGGGGGGCCGTTCCCATGTGCGCGGTCCGGCTACTCGACGGTGACCGACTTCGCCAGGTTGCGCGGCTTGTCGATGTCCCGGCCGAGGGCCAGGGCGGTGTGGTACGCCAGCAGCTGGAGCGGGATGCCCATCAGGATGGGGTCCAGCTCGTCCTCGTTCTTGGGGACGAGGAGGGTGTGGTCGGCCTTCTCCTGCTCCCGGTGGGCGACCGCGAGGATGCGGCCGCTGCGGGCCTTGATCTCCTCCAGCGCGGCACGGTTCTTCTCCAGCAGGTCGTCGTCCGGGACGATCGCGACCGTCGGCATCGCCGGCTCGATGAGGGCGAGCGGGCCGTGCTTGAGCTCGGAGGCCGGGTAGGCCTCGGCGTGGATGTAGGAGATCTCCTTGAGCTTGAGGGAGGCCTCCAGTGCCACCGGGTAGCCGCGGACGCGACCGATGAACATCATCGACTTGGCCTCGGCGTATTCGGCGGCCAGCTTCTTGATGTCCTCTTCGCCGTCCAGGATCTCCTGGATCTGCGCGGGCAGCTTGCGCAGGCCCTCGATGATCCGCTTGCCGTCGGTGACGGAGAGGTCCCGGATCCGGCCGAGGTGCACGGCGAGCAGCGCGAACGCGACGACCGTGTTGGTGAAGCACTTCGTGGACACGACGCAGACCTCGGGGCCGGCGTGCACGTACACGCCGCCGTCGGCCTCGCGGGCGATGGCGGAACCGACCACGTTCACCACGCCGAGGACACGGGCGCCCTTGCGCTTGAGCTCCTGGACGGCCGCGAGCACGTCGTACGTCTCACCGGACTGGGAGACGGCGATGTACAGGGTGTCGGGGTCCACGACCGGGTTGCGGTAGCGGAACTCGGAGGCCGGCTCGGCGTCGGCGGGGATCCGGGCCATGCTCTCGATGAGGCCGGCGCCGATGAGGCCCGCGTGGTAGGAGGTGCCACAGCCCAGGATCTTGACCCGGCGGATGCCGCGCGCCTCGCGCGGGTCCAGGTTCAGGCCGCCCAGGTGCACCGTGTTGAAGCGGTCGTCGATCCGGCCGCGCAGCACGCGGTCGACCGCGTCGGGCTGCTCGGAGATCTCCTTGTGCATGTAGGTGTCGTGGCCGCCCATGTCGTAGGAGGCGGCCTCCCACTCCACGGTCTCGGGCGTGGCGGTGGTCGTCGTACCGCTCGTGGTGTACGTACGGAAGTCGTCGGCCTTCAGGGTGGCCATCTCGCCGTCGCCGAGGGTGACGACCTGGCGGGTGTGGGCGACCAGGGCGGCGACGTCGGAGGCGACGAACATCTCCTTCTCGCCGATGCCGAGGACGACCGGGGAGCCGTTGCGGGCGACCACGATGCGGTCGGCGAAGTCGGCGTGCATCACGGCGATGCCGTAGGTGCCGTCGACGACCTTGAGGGCCTCGCGGACCTTCTCCTCCAGCGTCTCGGCCTGCGAGCGGGCGATCAGGTGGACGAGGACCTCGGTGTCGGTCTCCGAGACGAAGACGACGCCCTCGGCCTCCAGCTTGGCGCGCAGCTCCGAGGCGTTGTCGACGATGCCGTTGTGGACGACCGCCACCTTGTTCTCGGCGTCCAGGTGCGGATGCGAGTTGATGTCGCTCGGCGCGCCGTGGGTGGCCCAACGGGTGTGCGCGATGCCCGTGGTGCCGGCGAAGCGCTTGGGGACGCGGGATTCCAGCTCACGGACGCGGCCCTTGGCCTTGACGACCTTCAGGGCCGCCGACTTCGGGCTGTTGACGACGATGCCCGCCGAGTCGTAGCCGCGGTACTCCAGCCGCTGGAGACCCTCCAGCAGCAGCGGTGCCACGTCGCGCTTGCCGATGTAACCCACGATTCCGCACATACGGTATTGCCCCTCCTGAAGTTCGGTTGTCGTGCTCAGCCGTAGACGATGCGGCGCAACTGCCGGAGGGACAGCTCCGGGGGCGCCACGGCACGGTGCGGCAGTTCTGCCGCGATCCGCTCGAAGATCTCGGCGTTGACCGCGCCGGCGGACTGCAGTTCGCGGTGGCGGCGCCGGACGAACTCCTCGGTCGTCTCGTCGAAGTAGGCGAGTACGTCGAGCACCACCCGGGCGGCCTCACCGCGCTGCAGCGCGGTGCTGCGCACCAGGTGGTCGACGAGGTCGTCATGCGACGGGCGGCGGTCGAGCACTCGTAGATATTGACGGGCGAACGGGCGGAACGCAAAGATCCTGCCCGGAATCGGGCAGGATCTCGCTGGTCTGGACCAGAGGAATGGGTGATTCCGGCTCGGGTCGGTCAGAAGCGGCGCAAAATCGCCGCTTTCGCCAGGGTGAACTCCTCGGCGGTCAGGATGCCCGTCGTGTGCAGTTCGCCCAGCTCGCGCAGGCGGCGCAACAGGGAGTCCTGATCGTCGCTCGCCGGGGCCGGGGCCGGGGCCGGGGCCGGGGTCGGGGTTGGAGCCGAGGCCGGCGCCGGCGTCGCGGTCGGCGCGGGGAGGGCGGCCGGGCCGGGGGCGGCCGCCGCGGAGGTCGCCGCCGGGTGGGGCATCCGTACGGCGACCGCGGCCGCGGCCAGCGCCATCAGCGGGTCCTTCTTCAGCCCGAAGATCTCCACCGTGTACGGGTCGTACTTGCTGGGGCCGGCCGACGGGACGCCCGTCAGGCAGAAGCGCAGCCAGCCGTTCTCCAGTCCCCGCGCGGGCACCCACTCGACCGACCTGAGGTCCGCCGTGCGGAAGGTGCGCGGTCCGCCGGCGGTCTTGGCGTCCTCCGCCGTCCAGCTCCACTTCAAGGTGATCGTGTCCCCGTCGAAGGTCACCGTCCCGTCGCCCGCGCTCACCGAGATCGGTACCGCGGGGCCGGGCATCAGGTAGGCGTGCGACGGTCCGGGGTCGACCTGCTCCAACAGCAGGGAGTTGCGGACCTCGTCGACGAAGTACTCCGCGACCCCGGTGCGGTCCGGCTCCACGGTCAGGCGGTACGGGTCCGAGCTCTCCGGCAGCGTTCCCCCGGTGACCTGGAGGAGCGGGTCCGCGCCGTCACGCAGCCGCAGGCGCAACCGGCCCGCCTTGCGGCCCGGTTCGTGGCTGATCCCCGCTATCGCGCGCAGGGGTACGGTCACCTCGCCGAGGTGTTGGCGCAGCAGGGACACCCCCTTGTCGCGGCCCGGCACGATGCGCACCGCGTCCCCGTCGAAGGTCCACGTACCGTCCTTCTGGATGATTTCCGCCATCCGGCGATTCTCCCATCGCCGGATGCCCGTCGTTCGGTCTATACCTGGGCTGCATGAGAGTCCTGCGACGCACGCTCGGCACCCTCCTCGTCCTCGGCGCGGCCGTCTCCTGCACCGCCGCCCACGGCGACGACGCGAAACCCGGCGGCCCGCGCCCCGCCGCCCTCGCCCCCTACGACCGACTGCTGCCGGCGCCCGCCTCCGCGCGGGCCGAAGGCGCCGGGTACGACTTCGGCGCCGGCACGGTCATCCGTACCGGCGCCGGCTCCGGGGAGGAGGTCCGCCAGGTCGGCGAGCTGCTCGCGGAGCAGCTGCGGGGGCCGAGCGGGCTGCCGCTGCCGGTGGTCGACGGCCAGGAGGGCGACGGGATCCGGCTGCTGCTCGACGAGGGCGCCCGGGAGTTGGGGGCGGAGGGCTACCGGCTGCGGACGACCGCCTCCGGGGTGACGCTGACCGCCCGGACCCCGGCGGGGCTCTTCCGCGGCGGGCAGACGCTGCGTCAGCTGGTGCCGGTGCGCGGGACGGGGAGCGTGCCGGGCGGAACGGTCACGGACGCGCCGAGGTTCGCGTACCGCGGGGCGATGGTCGACGTCGCGCGTCACTTCTTCCCGGTGGAACAGGTGAAGAGGTACGTCGACCAGCTGGCCCAGTACAAGATCAACACGCTGCACGTGCACCTGACCGACGACCAGGGCTGGCGGATCGCGATCGACTCGTGGCCGCGGCTCGCGGAGTACGGCGGCGGCAGCGAGGTCGGCGGCGGCCCCGGGGGCCACTGGACCAAGGAGGAGTACCGGGACCTGGTGGAGTACGCGGCCCGCCGGTACGTGGACGTGGTCCCGGAGATCGACATGCCGGGTCACACGAACGCGGCGCAGGCCTCCTACGCGGAACTGAACTGCGACGGGAAGGCGCGCGAGCGCTACACCGGGGTCAAGGTCGGCTTCAGCTCGCTGTGCGTGGGTCAGGAGCGCACCTATGAGTTCGTGGACCAGGTCCTGGGCGAGATCGCGGAGCTGACCCCGGGGAAGTACCTGCACATCGGGGGCGACGAGGCGCACGCGACGCCGGCCGACGACTACGCGGCCTTCATGGACCGCGCGCAGGAGGTCGTGGCCCGGCACGGGAAGACCGTGGTGGCATGGCACCAGCTCGCGCAGGGGCGGCCGGCGCCGGGCGCGGTGATCCAGTACTGGGGTCACGACCGCACTCCGGCCGCGGAGAGGGCGGCCGTGGTGGCGGCGGCGAAGGCCGGGCATCCGGTGATCCTGTCCCCGGCGGACCGGGCGTACCTGGACATGAAGTACGACACGACGACGAAGCCGGGGCTGGCGTGGGCCGGGTACGTGCCGGTGGAGCGGTCCTACTCCTGGGACCCGGGGAGCTACCTGGCCGGGGCCCCGGAATCCGCCGTCCTCGGCGTGGAGGCGCCGCTGTGGACGGAGACCATCGCCGAGCGGGGCGACTGGGAGCTGATGGCCTTCCCGCGGGTGCTCGGGTTGGCGGAGTTGGGCTGGTCGCCGGCGGGGGCGCTCGGCTGGACCTCGTACCGCGAGCGGCTGGCGGCGCAGGGGCCGCGGTTGGACGCCCAGGAGATCACCTACCACCGGGCGCCGGACGTCCCCTGGTCCTGAGGGACGCATGGGGGCGGGGGAGCCGGGGAGTCCGGGAGTCGCGAGGGAACGAAGCAGGGGCGGGCGATCGAGGGACCGTATCGATCGCCCGCCCGGGCCTGCTCCACCGTCAGGGGCAGGTCCCGTGACGGTGTGTTGCGCTCAGGTCAGCCTCACCTAAGAATCAGGGCACGGGGTGGGCCCGACATCCTTCCTTCCCGGGGCGGTGGCCGGAGCCGGTCGGCTCAGGCCACCTTCTTCGCGTTCTGGATGGCCTTCGCGAGGTCTTCGAGGATCTGGGCGCAGCGGTCGTACGAGTAGATCGGCTCGGTCACGCGCGGGGCGATCTGGCCGGCCTTGACGGCGGGCAGCTCGGCCCAGGTCGGCTTGGCCTTCAGCTGCTCGGGCTGGAGGGCGCTGGTGCGGTTGTCGAGGAGGATCAGGTCGGCCTTGTACTTGCCGGCGTTCTCCCAGCTGAGGCTCTCGAAGAAGCCGCCCTCGACCTTGTCCGGGGTGACGAACTCGACGCCGAGCTGCTCGAAGTACTTGAGGTCGGCGGAGGTCTTCGGGGTGGAGGCGTAGAAGAGGTCGGCGGAGCCGGAGCCGACGAGCACCTTGATGCCCGGGTTGGCCTTGGTGGCCTCGCGGACCTTCGCGGAGGCGGCCTCGAAGCGGGCCTTGGCGTCGACGGTGGTCTTGGTGTTCATGTCGGCGCCCAGCGACTTGGCGAGGTCCGCGGTGCGCTCCAGGGCCTTGTCCAGGGTGGCGTCGCCGCCGACGGAGATCGCGGCGGCCGGGGCCAGCTTGAGGATCTTGTCCTTGGAGGCCTCCGGCACGTACCAGTACGAGCCGTCCCAGGTGTTGGTGACGAGCAGGTCGGGCTGGAGGGCGGCGTACTTCTCGACGTTGAACTCGTCGTAGACGTTGCCGAGGATCTCGACCTTGGATATGTCGAGCGAACCGGCCTGGACGTCGGGCTTGCCGTCGGCGGTCCTCGTGGGGCCGAAGACGCCCTTGACCTGGACGCCGTAGTCGTTGAGCGCGGCGGCCGTGCCGGTGAACGCGACGATGTTCTTCGGCGTGGACTTGGTCGTGACGTCCTTGCCCAGGTCGTCCTTGAAGCTCCACGGGCCCGCGGCGGCGGAGGCCTTGTCCGTGCCCGTACCGTCCTTCGCCGCGTCGGTGCTCCCGCAGGCGGACAGGACCGCGACGAGGCCGAGGGCGCCACCGGCGGCGATGAGGCCGCGGCGGGAGAGGGGGGAGGTCCGGGGCTTGGGCATGTCGAAGTCCGCTTTCGTGCGTGGGTGCGAGGTGACCACAGGGCCGTTCGCCAGGAAGGTTAGCCTAACCTTTGCTGGAAGCGCGAAGACGGCCTTGCGGGACGGGGACCGGGCGGGCGGACCCGCCGCCCGGCCCCCGTCACGCCGCTACTGGCCCCCGAAGCCCAACTCGCGGGCGATGAGCATGCGCTGGACCTCGCTGGTGCCCTCGCCGATCTCCAGGATCTTGGAGTCGCGCCACATCCGGGCCACCGGGTACTCGTTCATGAACCCGTACCCGCCGTGGATCTGCGTGGCGTCGCGGGCGTTGTCGACGGCGACGGTCGAGGAGTACAGCTTCGCGATCGCCGCCTCCTTCTTGAAGGGCTCGCCCGCCACCAGCCGCGAGGCCGCGTCGCGCCAGCCGATCCGCGCCATGTGGGCGCGCGTCTCCATGTTCGCCAGCTTGAACTGGATGGCCTGGTTGTCACCGATGGCCTTGCCGAAGGCGTGCCGCTCCTTCGCGTACTTCACCGACTCGTCCACGCAGCCCTGCGCGAGGCCGGTCGCGAGCGCCGAGATGGCGATGCGGCCCTCGTCGAGGATCCGCAGGAACTGCGCGTAGCCGCGGCCCTCCTGGCCGACCAGGTTGGCCAGCGGTACCCGTACGTCGCTGAAGGACAGCTCGCGGGTGTCGGAGGAGTTCCAGCCCACCTTGGAGTACGGCGCCGCCACCGTGAAGCCCGGGGTGCCGGACGGGACGATGATCGAGGAGATCTCCGGGCGGCCGTCGGCCTTGCGGCCCGTCACGGCGGTGACGGTGACCAGACCGGTGATGTCCGTACCGGAGTTGGTGATGAAGCACTTCGAACCGTTGATGACCCACTCGTCGCCGTCGCGCACGGCGGTGGTGCGGGTGCCGCCGGCGTCGCTGCCGGCGCCGGGCTCGGTCAGGCCGAAGGCGCCGAGGACCTCACCGGAGCACATCTTCGGCAGCCACTGCCGCTTCTGCTCCTCCGTACCGAACAGGTACAGCGGCATGGCGCCCAGGGAGACGCCGGCCTCCAGGGTGATGGCGACCGAGGAGTCGACGCGGGCCAGCTCCTCCAGGGCGATGCCGAGGGCGAGGTAGTCGCCGCCCATGCCGCCGTACTCCTCGGGGAAGGGCAGGCCGAACAGGCCCATGCGGCCCATCTCGGCGACGATCTCGTACGGGAACTCGTGCCGCTCGTACAGGTCGCCGATCTTCGGGGCGACGACGTCGTGGGCGAACTGCTCCACCGTGCGGCGGAGTTCCTCGTGCTCGGGGGTGAGCCGGTGGTCGAGGGGCATGGGGTGACTACTCCTTGTGGGAGAGGGCGCGGACGGTACGGGAGGGGCTGGGTCGGCCCAGTTGTTCGGCCATCCACACGCTCGTGGCGGTGAGGGCGGCCAGGTCGACTCCGGTCTCGATGCCGAGGCCGTCGAGCATCCACACCAGGTCCTCGGTGGCGAGGTTGCCGGTGGCGCTCCTGGCGTACGGGCAGCCGCCGAGGCCGCCCGCGGAGGCGTCGACCGTCGTCACGCCGTGCTGGAGCGCGGCGAGGGTGTTCGACAGGGCCTGGCCGTAGGTGTCGTGGAAGTGCACGCCGATCCGGTCGGTGGCCACGCCCCGCCCGTTCAACTCGGCCAGCAGGACCTGGACGTGGCCCGGCGTGGCGACGCCGATGGTGTCGCCGAGGCTCAACTCGTCGCAGCCGAGGTCGAGGAGGGCCTTGGCGACCCCCACCACCTGTTCGACCGGTACCGCGCCCTCCCACGGGTCGCCGAAGCACATCGACAGGTAGCCCCGGACGTGCGCCCCCTCCTGCTTGGCGCGGGCCACGACGGGCTCGAACATGGCCAGGGACTCGGCGACCGTACGGTTCAGGTTCCGCGCGGCGAAGGTCTCCGTCGCCGAGCCGAACACCGCGATCCGGTCGGCCCCGAGGGCGAGCGCCCGGTCCAGGCCGCGCTCGTTGGGGACCAGGACCGGCAGCGCCGCCCCGACGTCGGCGAGCAGCGGGAACAGCCGCTCGGCGTCCGCGAGCTGCGGCACCCACTTCGGGTGGACGAAGCTGGTGGCCTCGATGGTGGTGAGGCCGGCGGCCGCCAGGCGGTGGACGAACTCCGCCTTCACCTCGGTGGGCACGGCCGTCTTCTCGTTCTGGAGCCCGTCGCGCGCGCCGACCTCGTGGATCCGCACCCGCGCGGGCAGCCCGGCCGGGGCCGGGACGGTCATCGGCAGCCCGTTCATTCGCCGGCCTCCTCGTCGGCGGTGACCACGGCCAGGACCTGGTCCATGGCCACCGTGCTGCCGGGCGCGACGTCGAGTTCGGTGACGGTGCCGGCGTGCGGGGCGGAGATGACGTGCTCCATCTTCATGGCCTCCACCACGAGCAGGCTCTGACCCGCGACGACCTTGTCCCCGACGGCGACCTTGACGACGGTCACCGTGCCGGGCATCGGCGCGGCCAGGGTGTCGGCGCCGCCGCGCGTCCCGCCGCGCAGGTTCGCCTCGACGGGGTCGTGCCGCTGGAGGTGCCAGGAGTCGCCCGCCCGGCCCAGCCAGGTGCCCTCGGGGGACGGAGCGCAGCTGAACGTGTGGGTGACGCCGTCCAGTTCGACGGTCACCCGGTCCGCGGCGCGGGCCACGATCCGGCCGTGGCCCGGGGTGGCGGCGGCGCCGTCGGGGGTGGGCGTCAGCAGGTCGGTGCCCGCCCCGGACGGGCGGGTGCGGACCTCGACCGGGTCCTGGCCCGGGAGCCGGAAGTGGTGCACCGTCCAGGCCGGGGTGCCGCCCAGGCGCCAACCGTCGGCGCCGTCGAACGGGTCGACCCAGCCCGGCGTCCGCGCCGGACGGGCGGTCGCCAGCAGGGCCGCCGCCGCGTACACCTCCGGGGGGACGCCGTCGGGCAGCAGTTCGGCGAGGTCCCGCTCGACCAGGCCGGTGTCCAGGTTCCCCGCGACCACGTCGGGGTGGGCCAGGAGCCGGCGCAGGAACCCCGTGTTCGTCTGGACGCCCAGGATCACGGTGTCCGCCAGCGCCCCGCGCAGCACCCGCAGGGCGGTGGCCCGGTCCGGGCCGTACGCGATCACCTTGGACAGCATCGGGTCGTAGGTGGAGCCGGTGTCGACGCCCGCCGTCAGACCCGAGTCGGTGCGCACCGCGCCGCCCGACGGCTCGGACAGGGCCAGGACCGTACCGCCGGAGGGCAGGAACCCGCGGGCAGGGTCCTCGGCGCAGACGCGGGCCTCGATCGCGTGCCCGGTCAGCGTCACGTCGGCCTGACCGAAGCCCAGTTCGGCGCCGGAGGCGACCCGCAGCTGCTGCTCGACCAGGTCCAGGCCGGTGATCAGCTCCGTCACCGGGTGCTCGACCTGGAGGCGGGTGTTCATCTCCATGAAGTAGTACGAGGACGGGTCCTCGCCGGGGACGATGAACTCCACGGTGCCCGCGCCGACGTACCCGCACGAGCGGGCCGCCTCCACGGCCGCCGCGCCCATCGCCGCCCGCGTCGCCTCGTCCAGGAAGACCGAGGGGGCCTCCTCGATCACCTTCTGGTGGCGCCGCTGGAGGGAGCACTCGCGCTCGCCCAGGTGCACCACGTTCCCGTGGGCGTCGGCCAGGACCTGGATCTCGATGTGCCGGGGCCGGTCGATCCACCGCTCCACGAGCAGGGTGTCGTCACCGAACGAGGACTTCGCCTCGCGCCGGGCCGCCGCGATCTCCTCGGCCAGCACGGCCTCGTCGCGGACCAGCCGCATGCCCTTGCCGCCGCCGCCCGCCGAGGGCTTGAGCAGGACGGGCATGGCGATCTTTCGCGCCGCGTCGACGAGTTCCTCGTCGGTCAGGCCGCTGCCGGAGGACCCGGGGACCACCGGGACGCCGGCCGCCCGCACCGTCTCCTTGGCGCGGATCTTGTCGCCCATCAGGGAGATCGCCGAGGCCGGCGGGCCGATGAAGGCCAGCCCCGCCTCCGCGCAGGCCCGGGCGAAGGCCGCGTTCTCGGCGAGGAAGCCGTAGCCGGGGTGGACGGCCTCGGCGCCCGTGCGGCGCGCCGCGTCGAGCAGCCGCTCCACGGACAGGTAGCTCTCGGCGGCCGCCGCCGGGCCGATCCGGACGGCCGTGTCGGCCTCCCGCACGTGCCGGGCGTCGGCGTCGGCGTCGCTGAAGACGGCCACGGAGCGCACGCCGAGCTCCCGCAGGGTGCGGATGACCCGGACCGCGATCTCGCCCCGGTTCGCGACCAGAACAGTGCTGAACATCAGTGAGGTCCTCACGTCACATACGGAAGATGCCGAAGCCCGACTCGCCCAGGGGGGCGTTCGCGCACGCGGTCAGGGCCAGTCCCAGCACCTGCCGGGTCTCCATCGGGTCGATGACCCCGTCGTCCCACAGCCGGGCCGTGGCGTAGTACGCGCTGCCCTGCTCCTCGTACTGCGCGCGGACCGGGGCCTTGAAGGCCTCCTCGTCCTCGGCGGGCCACTCCCGGCCGGCGCCCTCGATCTGGTCCCGCTTGACGGTGGCCAGCACCGAGGCGGCCTGCTCGCCGCCCATCACCGAGATCTTCGCGTTGGGCCACATCCACAGGAAGCGCGGCGAGTAGGCCCGCCCGCACATCGAGTAGTTGCCCGCGCCGTACGATCCGCCGACGACCACGGTCAGCTTCGGGACCCTGGTGCAGGCGACGGCCGTGACCATCTTGGCGCCGTGCTTGGCGATGCCACCGGCCTCGTAGTCCCGGCCGACCATGAAGCCGGAGATGTTCTGGAGGAACAGCAGCGGGATGCCGCGCTGGTCGCACAGCTCGATGAAGTGGGCACCCTTCTGGGCGGACTCGGAGAACAGGATGCCGTTGTTGGCGATGATCCCGACCGGGTGCCCGTGGATCCGCGCGAAGCCGGTGACCAGGGTCTGGCCGTACTCGGCCTTGAACTCCTGGAAGCGGGAGCCGTCCACGACGCGCGCGATGATCTCCCGCGCGTCGTACGGGGTGCGGGAGTCGACGGGGACCGCGCCGTACAGCCCGTACGGGTCCACCTTGGGCTCCTCGGGAGCCTCCACCGACCAGGGCAGGGCCCCGCGCTCCGGCAGGGTCGCCACGATGTTCCGGACGATCCGCAGCGCGTGTGCGTCGTCCTCCGCGAGGTGGTCGGTGACGCCGGAGACCCGGGAGTGGACCTCGCCGCCGCCCAACTCCTCGGCGGTGACGACCTCACCGGTCGCGGCCTTCACCAGCGGCGGGCCGCCGAGGAAGATCGTGCCCTGGCCGCGCACGATGACCGCCTCGTCGCTCATCGCCGGGACGTACGCCCCGCCCGCCGTGCAGGACCCGAGGACGGCCGCGATCTGCGGGATCCCGGCCCCCGACATGCGGGCCTGGTTGTAGAAGATCCGGCCGAAGTGCTCCCGGTCGGGGAAGACCTCGTCCTGCATGGGCAGGAAGGCGCCGCCCGAGTCGACCAGGTAGAGGCAGGGGAGACGGTTCTCCAGGGCCACCTCCTGGGCGCGCAGGTGCTTCTTGACGGTCATCGGGTAGTACGTGCCGCCCTTGACGGTGGCGTCGTTCGCGACGATGACGCACTCGCGGCCGCTGACCCGTCCGATGCCGGCGATCACCCCGGCGGCCGGGGCCGCGCCCCCGTACATGCCCTCGGCGGCCAGCGGGGCCAGCTCCAGGAAGGGGGACCCCGGGTCCAGGAGGGTGTCCACGCGGTCGCGGGGCAGGAGCTTGCCGCGCGCGGTGTGGCGGGCGCGGGCCCGCTCGCCACCGCCGAGCCGGGCCGCGTCGAGCCGGGCGCGCAGGCCCTCGGTCAGCTCGCGGTGGGCGGCCTCATTGGTCCGCCAGGCCTCGGACGCCGGGTCCGCGGCGCTCGTCAGCACTGGTGCCTGCTGCATCGGTCGAGCTCCCTTGCTCGGTGCATGCTGTTAGTGAGCGTTAACTCTCTCGCCCTCAGGTTAACGAGCGCTAACGGCCCTGTCTAGAATGGATTCCCATGAGCACCAGAGCGGCCGCCCCGACCCGTCGCGAGCAGATCCTCAGTGAGGCCGCTCGTCTCTTCGCGGAGCGCGGCTTCCACGGCGTGGGCGTGGACGAGATAGGGGCCGCGGTCGGCATCAGCGGCCCCGGCCTGTACCGGCACTTCGCGGGCAAGGACGCCATGCTGGCCGAACTGCTCGTCGGCATCAGCGAACGCCTGCTGACCGGCGGACGGCGGCGCGTCGAGGAGGCCGCCGGGGACCCGGTGGAGCTCCTCGCCTCCCTCGTCGAGGGCCACATCGACTTCGCACTCGACGACCGGGCGCTGATCACCCTCCACGACCGGGAACTGGACCGGCTGCGGGACGCCGACCGCAAGCTCGTGCGCCAGCTCCAGCGCCAGTACGTGGAGCTGTGGGTGGCGGTCGTACGGGAACTGCACCCCCGGGTGGGCGAAGCGGAGGTGCGCGTCTCCGTGCACGCGGTCTTCGGCCTCCTCAACTCCACCCCCCACCTCGCCGCCCTCGGCCGCGACGCCACCGAGTCCCTGCTGCGGCGCATGGCCAACGGCGCCTTCGGGGCGCTGTCGGACTGACCCCGGGTGTCCGACGTCCGGGACGGAGCGGACGGCTCCGGTCCGACGGCGGCAGAATGGGCGCCATGCCGATAGAGACGCCCGTACCCAGCCGCGCCGAACTCGTCGAACACCTGGTCCGCACGCGGATCGCGGGGAAGGTCGCGACCCCGCGCGAGAACAACCTGAGCCACTACCGCAAGCTCGCCAACGGGGACCGCCACTACTGGCTGGGCCTGGAGCTCGGGGACCGCTGGAGCGACGAGCAGGACGTGCTCGCGGTCATGGCCGAGCGCTGCGGAGTCGTGGACGACCCCTCGCACCGCTTCGGCCAGGACACCATCGACCCCGAGCTGACCGTGTCCGGCCTCGAACGGCTCGCCGCCCGCCTGCACAAGGCCGCCCTGGACCGCCAGCGGGTCCTGTTCGCGACCGGCCACCCCGGCGGCCTCCTCGACGTCCACCGCGCCACCGCCGACGCCCTGCGGGCGGCCGGCTGCGAGATCGTCGTCATCCCAAGGGGCCTCACCGCCGACCAGGGCTCCGTGTGGCAGTTCGCGGGCGTCGCCGTGCAGGAGCGCGGGGCCACCCTGTGGCACACCCACTCCCCGGCCCCGATGGCCGCGATCCTCGACGGGCTCGCCGCCGACGGCCGGGACCTGCCCGACCTCGTCGTCGCCGACCACGGCTGGGCGGGCTGCGCGGCCCAGCGCGGCATCGACGCCGCCGGTTACGCCGACTGCAACGACCCGGCGCTCTTCCTCGGCGAGGCCGAGGGCACCCTCCAGGTGGCGGTCCCGCTGGACGACCACGTCCGCGACCCGCGCTTCTACGACCCCATGACGGCCTACCTGCTGGCGGCGGCGGGCCTGCTCGACGCCTGAACCGGCTCCGGCCGAGGCGCGGGGACCAGCGCTCGACGCACAGCGCCGTCCCGCTGAGGGAGCGGTACGCCCAACGGGCCGGATCGGCCGGCGGGCGGCCGACCTCGGCCGCCGGACCGAGCACGAGGTTCCCCGCGATCAGCGTGCCGCCGGGCCGCGGCAGCCGGTGGGGCTCTCCGGCGACCCGCGCGGTCCCCGGCCGGCTGCCGGACCCTCCGGGCCGCCCCGCGGGACCCGCCGCCGGCGCGGCCGAACGGGCCGTCGGGCCCTCAGGAGGGCGTCGGGTCCAGGTAGACGCGGCGGATCGCCGGGAAGCGCTCGCGCAACTGGGCCTCCGCCACCTCGCAGGCCGTCTCCACCTGCCGGGCCGACGCCAGGTCGTGGAAGTCGACCTTCGCGGCGATCAGCACCTCGTCCGGACCCTGCACCAGGGTCGTCAGCTCCAGCACCGCCTCGATGTGCAGCACCGACAGCAGCTCCTCGCGGACCTCGTCCCGCATCGCCGCGGGCAACGGCCGCCCGATCAGGTACTGCGCGTTCGAACGCCCCAGCTCCCACGCCACCCACACCAGCAGCAGGCCGATCAGCAGCGACGCCACCCCGTCGTACACGCCCGAACCCGTCAGCTGAGCCCCCAGCAGGCCGCCCGCCGCCAGCGCAAGCCCGATCAGCGCGGCCGCGTTCTCCAGCAGCACCGCCTTCACCGCCGTGTCCGGGGTGTGCTTCACGTACAGGCCCAACGGCGCCCGCATCCGCCGCGCCTCGCCGCGCACCTGGCGCCACGCCACCAGCAGCGACCAGCCCTCCAGGACGGCGGCGACCGCGAGGACGACGTAGGACAGCGTCGGGTCGCCCGGATCCTCGCCGTGCACCAGCGTGTGGACGCCGTCGTACACCGCGAAGACCGCGCCGCCGGCGAACGTCGCGATCGAGGCGAGCAGCGCCCAGATCCAGCGCTCGGGGCCGTAGCCCAGCGGGTGCGCCTCGTCGGCCGGTCGGGCGCTGCGCTTGAGGGCGGTCAGCAGCAGGACCTCGGTCACCGTGTCGGCGACCGAGTGTGCCGCCTCGGACAGCATGGCGCTGGACCCGCCGAGCACCCCGGCGACCGCCTTCGCGGCGGCGATCCCGAGGTTGGTGACGGTGGCCACGACCACCGTGGCGACGCTTTCGGGTTGTTCGGGCATGACGTGACGGTATGTCCGGCCCCGGGGCCGCGAGGCCAGCGACACCCGGCGCCGCGACCGGGCGGGCTCAGGCGCGCGGTACGCGCACGACGCCCTCCTGGATGACGGTGACCGCCAGTCGGCCGTCCCGGGTCCAGATCCGGGCCTGGCCCAGGCCCCGGCCGGCCGCCGAGGAGGGGGACTCCTGGTCGTACAGGAGCCATTCGTCGGCGCGGAAGGGCCGGTGGAACCACATGGCGTGGTCCAGCGAGGCGCCGACCACGTCGCCCACCGCCCAGCCGCCCCGGCCGTGCGCGAGCAGCACCGAGTCCAGCAGGGTCATGTCGGAGACGTACGTGGCCAGGCAGGTGTGCAGCAGCGGGTCGTCCGCGAGCTTGCCGCCGGTGCGGAACCACACCTGCGAGCGCGGCTCGACCGGCTCGCCGACGCTGCCCCACGGCGGGGTCGTCGCGTACCGCAGGTCCACCGCCGCCCGGGCCGCGACCAGCCGCTCCACGGTCCCCGGGTCCCGGAAGACGTCCCGGTACAGGGGGAGGGACTCGGCGGCGGTCGGCAGGGACTCCGGGTCGGGCGCCGCCGGCATCGGCGCCTGGTGGTCCAACCCCTCCTCGTACGTCTGGAAGGACGCGGAGAGGTGGAAGATCGGCTGTCCGTGCTGCACGGCGACCACGCGACGGGTGGTGAAGGAGCGCCCGTCGCGGATCCGGTCGACGGAGTACACGATGGGCGCGCCCGGGTCACCGGCGCGCAGGAAGTACGAGTGGAGCGAGTGCGCGGTCCGGTCCGCGGGCACGGTCCGGCCGGCCGCGACCAGTGCCTGCGCCGCGACCTGCCCGCCGAACACCCGCGGCACGAGGGACTGCCGGCTCGTGCCGCGGAAGATGTTCTCCTCGATCTGCTCCAGGTCGAGCAGATCGAGGAGATCGGTGAGCGCCTCGTTCTCGTCGAGCTCGGTCAAGGGGACTTACAGACCCATCGACTTGGCGATGATCGACTTCATGACCTCGCTGGTGCCGCCGTAGATGCGGTTGACGCGGTTGTCCGCGTACAGGCGGGCGATCGGGTACTCGTTCATGTAGCCGTAGCCGCCGTGCAGCTGGAGGCACTTGTCGATGACGCGGTGCGCGACCTCGGTGCAGAACAGCTTCGCGGAGGCGGCCTCGGCGGCGGTCAGCTCGCCGGCGTCCAGGGCCTCCAGGGCGCGGTCGGCGACCGCCTCGGCGGCGTCCACCTCGGCCTGGCAGGAGGCCAGTTCGAACTTGGTGTTCTGGAAGTGCGCGACCGGCTTGCCGAAGACGGTGCGGTCGGTCACGTACTGCTGGGCGAACCGGACGGCGGCCTTGGCCTGCGCGTAGGCGCCGAAGGCGATGCCCCAGCGCTCGGAGGGCAGGTTGGCGCCGAGGTAGTAGAAGCCCTTGTTCTCCTCGCCCATCAGGTCCTCGACCGGCACCTTCACGTCGACGAACGCCAGCTCGGCGGTGTCGGAGGTGCGCAGGCCGAGCTTGTCGAGCTTGCGCCCGATCGAGTAGCCCTCGGACTTGGTGTCCACCGCGAAGAGGGAGATGCCGAAGCGGCGGTCGTCCTCGCGCGGGGCGGAGGTGCGGGCGCAGACGATCACGCGGTCGGCGTGCACGCCGCCGGTGATGAAGGTCTTGGAGCCGTTGAGGACGTAGTGGGTGCCGTCCTCGGAGAGCTTGGCGGTGGTCTTCATGCCCGCGACGTCGGAACCGGTGCCCGGCTCGGTCATCGCCAGGGCCCACATCTCCTCACCGGAGACGAACTTCGGGAGGTAGCGCTTCTTCTGCTCGTCGTTGCCGAGCATCTTGATGTACGGCAGGGCGAGCAGCACGTGCACGCCGGAGCCGCCGAAGTTCACGCCCGCGCGCGAGGTCTCCTCGTAGAGGACGGCCTCGAACTTGTGGGTGTCCAGGCCCGCGCCGCCGAACTCCTCGGGCACGTTGATGCCGAAGACGCCCAGCTCGCCGAGCTTGTAGTAGAAGTCGCGGGGAGCCTGGCCCGCCTGGAACCAGTCGTCGTAGACGGGGACGACCTCGGCCTCGATGAAGGCGCGGATGGTCTCGCGGAACGCCTCGTGGTCCTCGTTGAAAACGGTACGGCGCACTGGGCCGGCTCCCTTCGGTCGCGGCGGTCCGCCGCTTGTGCCTAAGCGCTTGCTCAGAATAAGTTACCGGCGGGTTGTCCGCCCTGTCCAGAGCCGGTGGCGCCCGGTCCGGGTACGGGGCGGTGCCGTCCGTCACCCCGGGGCGCCTTCCCCCGGTGCCTCGGCGCGCCGTCCCCCCGTGCCCCGGGTACCCGCCCTCAGTACGAGAACGCCATCGGCCGGTCCGGGTCCTGGTCGTCGTCCCCGCCGACCCGGCGGGGCGGGGTGAGGTCGGCGGGCGTGAGCTCGGGCGGGCCGGCCATCACGGCCTTCGCCAGCAGCTTGACCTCGATCACCGCGAGCACGGCGAACAGGAGGGTGAAGGCGGACATCGAGGCGATGACCTCGGCGTGGGAGACGTTCGGCGAGACCGCGTCGCCGGTGCGCAGCACCCCGTAGACCGCCCAGGGCTGACGTCCCGTCTCGGTGAAGATCCAGCCCCAGGAGTTGGCGATCAGCGGGAAGGCCAGGGTCCACACCGCCGCGCGCCAGTACCAGGTGGTCAGCAGGGATCCCAGGGTCCGGCTCCGGGACACGGCCAGGTGCGGCACCTCGTCCTCGCCGGTCCGCAGCCCCGGATCGAGCAGGACCTTCTTGCGGGTCAGCCAGAGGCCCACGGCGCCGATCGCGAACGAGGTCATGCCGAAGCCCATCATGAACCGGAAGCCCCAGAACGCGACCGGGATGTCGGGCCGGTAGTCACCGGGTCCGTACTTCGCCACCTCGGCCGTCTGCGTGTCGTTGATGCCCGCCACGTACGCGGTGAAGTTGCCCTCCGCCAGGAACGACAGCAGCCCGGGGATCGACCACTCCACCGTGTTGTGCCCCTCGGAGACGTCGCCGATGGCGAAGACGGAGAACGGCGCGGACGTCTGGCCGTCCCACAGGGCCTCGGCGGCGGCCATCTTCATCGGTTGCTGCTGCACCATCACCTTGCCGAGGCTGTCCCCGCTGAGGGCGACCAGCACCCCGGCGACCAGCAACGTCACCATCCCCAACCGCAGCGAGGTGCGCATCACCGGCACGTGCCGGCCGCGCCGCAGGTGCAGGGCCGCGATGCCCGCCACGAAGGCGCCGCCGGTCAGGAAGGCGGCGGAGAGCGTGTGGTGGACGACCACCAGGGTGGTGTTCTGGGTGAGGACCAGCCAGAAGTCGGTGAGTTCGGCGCGCCCGCGCCCCTCGTCGATGCGGTAGCCGACCGGGTGCTGCATGAAGGAGTTGGCGGCGAGGATGAACCAGGCGGACAGGACGGTGCCGATCGACACCGCCCAGATGCAGCCGAGGTGGATCTTCTTCGGCAGCTTGTCCCAGCCGAAGATCCACAGGCCGATGAAGGTGGACTCGAAGAAGAAGGCGATCAGGGCCTCCAGGGCCAGCGGCGCCCCGAAGACGTCCCCGACGAAGCGCGAGTAGTCGGACCAGTTCATGCCGAACTGGAACTCCTGGACGATGCCGGTGACGACACCCATCGCGATGTTGATGAGGAAGAGCCTGCCCCAGAACTTCGTGGCGCCGAGGTACTTCTCGTTCCCGGTCCGCACCCACGCCGTCTGGAGGACGGCGACCAGGGTCGACAGGGAGATCGTCAGCGGGACGAACAGGAAGTGGTAGACGGTGGTGATGCCGAACTGCCACCGGGCCAGCGTGTCGAAGGCCAGAGCCAGGTCCATTCGGGGTCCATCCTCACCTCGCCGCGGACCCACACTCTCGCCCCCGCCCGCACCCCCGGCCCGGCAACGACGGCCGGACGGCCCCGGGGTTACGCCGGACGGCCGACCCGCACCCGCGACCGCCCCGGGGGAGCCGGCTCGCGGGCTTCGCGAGGTGGTCGGCCAGGGCCGCACCCCCGTCAGTCCGGTCGGTCCGCCGGCTCGCCGGCCGGCGCGGGCGGCTCCCGGCGCAGGGCGAACCACAGTTCCATCCGGGTGTCCGGGTCGTCCAGGTCCCGCTCCAGCAGGTCCGCGCAGCGGGCCACGCGCTGGCGCACCGTGTTGCGGTGCACCCCCAGGGCGGCGGCCGTACGGTCCCACCCGCCGTGGTGGGCCAGCCAGCCGCGCAGCGTCCCCCGCAGGACGGGGGAGAGCGGCGCGAGCAGGGCGGCGGCGTGCGCGCGGGCCTCCGCCTCGCCGACCAGCCCCGACAGCCCGGGGTCCGTGTGCCGGGCGAGCGGGGACCGGGCCGCCTCGGCGCGCTCCAGGGCCCGCCGGGCCTGCGCGTCGGCGGTCCGCAGCCCCCCGGGCGGCGCCGCGGCGCTCACCCCGAGCCGCCAGCCGGGCTGCGGTGCGGGCTCCCGGTCGGTGAGCAGGCGCACGCCGTCGGGGCGCGGGTCCAGCAACGCGGTGCCCAGCGCCGCGGCGAGGGCCTGCGGGCCGGTGCCGCCCCGCGCGTGCACGGCGTACCAGGGGCCCGGGGACAGGGCCGCCGCCGGATCGCCGTCCAGCAGCAGCCGGGTCAGGGCGGCCGCCTCGTCCCCGGCCGGGCGGCCCGCCGTGAGCAGGGTCAGCAGCACGGCGCCGACGGAGGCGATCGTGTGGTCCCCGGGGGCCCGGGCCCCCGTGGCCAGGACCAGCGTCCGGCCGCCGCCCACCGCGTACGCGGCGAGGTGCGTGCCGCCCAGCGTGTCGGTGGCGGTCGCGGCGGACCCCGGGGCCACCCGCGCCGCCAGCCCCTCCAGCGCCGCCCGCACGTCGTCCCCGACCGGCGCCCCGGCGGAGACGGGCTGCTGCGCGGCGCCGGTCGGTCGGCCCGTGCCGTCCGCCGCCGGGGCCAGCAGGGCGGCCCGGCCACCCAGCGCGGCCGCCAACCGGGACAGCACCGCCGGCACCGGATCCGGCCGGGCGGCCGCCGCCGCCAGGGACTGCTGCGCCTCCGTCACCCGGCGCAGCTCGGCGGTACGGGCCAGCGCCATCAGCCGCCACACGGCCCGACCGACCGCCGTGAACGGGGTACCGGGCGGCACCTCCACCAGTGGCAACCCGTGCCGCGCGCAGGCCTCCACCAGCTCCGGCGGCACCGTCCCGTGCACCGGCGTCACGCCGAACCCGACGGCCGCCACGCCGGCCCGGACGAGCCGGGCCGCGTACGTCCCGGCGTCCACGAGCCCCGCGCCCCCGGGTCCGCCCGCCAACTCGGCCCCCGCCGTCAGCAGGAGTTCGCCGCCCAGCAGGTACGGGGACGGGTCCGCCATCTCCGAGGCGTGGACCCCGTGGACCTCCGCCTCCGCGGGCCCGGTCAGCAGCCGCAGGCCCAGTTCCGCGTCCGTGAGGAGGCGGGCGAGGGGGACCGGCGGGGTGGGGGGAGCCTCCATGGCCACTCCGTACATCGACAAGGCCAACAGTGGATGAAACGTACACTGCTCGCGCCCGAACCGTCCCCGTACGCTCGAAGTACCGCACCGTAGGACCACCTGAAGGGCACTCCCCCATGAGCACGCAGCCGCGCGGCCCCGTCGACTCCTCCCGCATCCCGCGCTACGCGGGCCCCGCGACCTTCGCCCGGCTGCCCCGCCTCGACGAGGTCGGGGGCAAGGCCGACGTGGCCGTCGTCGGCGTGCCCTTCGACTCCGGTGTCTCCTACCGCCCGGGCGCCCGCTTCGGCGGCAACGCCATCCGCGAGGCCTCCCGCCTGCTGCGGCCGTACAACCCGGCCCAGGACGCCTCCCCGTTCGCCCTCGCCCAGGTCGCGGACGCCGGTGACATCGCCTGCAACCCGTTCAACATCAACGAGGCCGTCGAGACGGTAGAGGCCGCGGCCGACGAGCTCATCGGCAACGGCTCCCGCCTGATGACCCTCGGCGGCGACCACACCATCGCCCTGCCCCTGCTGCGCTCCGTCGCGAAGAAGCACGGCCCGGTCGCGCTCCTCCACTTCGACGCGCACCTCGACACCTGGGACACCTACTTCGGCGCCGAGTACACCCACGGCACCCCGTTCCGCCGCGCCGTCGAGGAGGGCATCCTCGACACCGAGGCGCTGTCCCACGTCGGCACCCGCGGCCCGCTGTACGGCAAGCAGGACCTGGACGACGACGCCAAGATGGGCTTCGGCATCGTCACCTCCGCCGACGTCTACCGCCGCGGCGCCGACGAGGTCGCCGACCAGCTGCGCCAGCGCATCGGTGACCGCCCGCTGTACATCTCCATCGACATCGACGTGCTCGACCCGGCCCACGCGCCCGGCACCGGCACCCCGGAGGCGGGCGGCATGACCTCCCGCGAGCTGCTGGAGATCATCCGCGGCCTGTCGTCCTGCAACCTCGTCTCCGCCGACGTCGTCGAGGTCGCCCCGGCGTACGATCACGCCGAGATCACCTCGGTCGCGGCCTCGCACACCGCGTACGAGCTCACCACGATCATGAGCCGTCAGATCGCGCAGGCGAAGGGCAAGTAAGCACAGTGACGCACGACCACGACCTGGTACTCCGACCCACCGAGGCCCAGACGGCGGCCGCCCTCGCGCCGCCGCCCGGCCGCACCGGCGGGGACCTGGTCGTGGAAACGCTGCACTCGCTCGGCGCCCACACCGTCTTCGGGCTGCCGGGCCAGCACGCGCTGGCCCTCTTCGACGCCGTCGGCCGCTCCGGCCTGCGCCTCGTCGGCCTGCGTACGGAGAACAACGCGGGCTTCGCCGCCGACGCCTACGGCCGGATCACCGGCGAGGCCGTCCCGCTGCTGCTCTCCACCGGGCCGGGCGCCCTGATGGCGCTGCCCGCGCTGGCGGAGGCGGCGGCCGCCTCGGCGCCCGTCCTCGCGATCTCCTCCCAGGTCCCGACCCCGGGCCTCGGCGGCGGCCGGCGCGGCCACCTGCACGAGCTGCGGGACCAGGCCGCCTCCTTCCGCGAGGTCGTCAAGTCGGTGCACACCGCCCGCACCCCCTCGCAGATCCCCTCGGTGATCGCCGAGGCCTGGGAATCCGCCCT
The DNA here is from genome assembly GCF_040651775.1 of Streptomyces sp. NPDC048383. Classification (NCBI taxonomy): domain Bacteria; kingdom Bacillati; phylum Actinomycetota; class Actinomycetes; order Kitasatosporales; family Streptomycetaceae; genus Streptomyces; species Streptomyces sp. NPDC048383. Next base: position 31,362 of record NZ_JBEZKS010000028.1, on the reverse strand, counting down.
GACGGCCCCCTTCGGACCGGTCTGGGTCGAGATCCCCGAGGACGTACTGGCCGCCCCGACGGTGATCCCGCAGGTCACCGGCATGGACGCGACCCCGCACGAACTCGCGCCGCGCCCCGAGCTGACGGCGGTGGCCGCGCACTGGCTGGCGAACGCCTCCCGCCCGGTGATCATCGCGGGCGGCGGAGTGGTCCGCGCCGACGCCGCCGGCAAGCTCAAGCAGCTCGCCGAGCGGCTGAACGCGCCCGTCGTCACCACCTTCGGCGGCAAGGGCGCCTTCCCCTGGACGCACCCGCTGTCCCTCCAGTCCTGGCTGGAGGACCGGCACATGACGGACTTCCTGGAGGACGCCGACGTCCTGCTGGTGGTCGGTTCCGGCCTCGGCGAACTCTCCTCGAACTACCACACGTTCTTCCCGACGGGCCGGGTCGTCCAGATCGAGGCCGACCTCGGCAAGCTGGAGTCCAACCACCCGGCCCTCGGCATCCACGCCGACGCCCGCCTCGCGCTCCAGGCCCTGCTGGAGACCGTCCCCGAACGCGAGGACCCGACCGCCCCCGAGCGGGTCCGCCTGTTGCTCGCCGACATCGCGGCCCGCCTCGCCGGCCAGGACGTCACCCTGGAGCAGGGCCTCCTGGGCTCGATCCGCGCCGCCCTGCCGGCCCGCTCCCCGTCGTTCTGGGACATGACGATCCTGTCCTACTGGGCCTGGTCCGCCTTCGACGCCGAGCACCCCAACACCATGCACTCGGCGCAGGGCGCCGGCGGCCTCGGCTACGCCTTCCCGGCGGCCCTCGGCGCGGCCCTCGCGGAACCCGGCACCCCGGTGCTGGCCGTCTCGGGCGACGGCGGCGCCATGTACTCGATCGCCGAGCTGGCCACCGCCCGCCAGCACGACCTCGACGTCACCTGGCTCATCGTGGACGACGGCGGTTACGGCATCCTGCGCGCCTACATGACCGACGCCTACGGCACCCCGACCGGCACCGAACTCACCCGCCCCGACTTCGTCGCCCTGGCGGGCTCCTTCGGCGTCCCGGCCGCCACCACCACCCCGGCCACCCTCCGCGAGGACCTCGCCAAGGCCCTCGCCACCCCGGGCCCCTCGGTCCTGGTCCTGCCGACCACCCTGAAGATGTTCGCCCCGACGCACCTCTGATCCCGTTGCCCGGCCCGGTTCCGTTCCCTATGCTTCATATGAAACAGAGCTAGGGGGCATATATGTCCAACCTCTACGTCGAAGTGGACGACGAGGCACTCGCCGAAGCCGCATCGATACTGGGCACCAAGTCGAAGAAGGACACGGTCAACGCCGCCCTGCAGGAGGTGGCCCGACGCCACAAGAGGCTGAAGGCGCTGGAGCGCCTTGTGGAAATGGGCCAGGGCGGCGACTTCGACGTGCTGCTGGACAAGGCCAACTACCGTCGATGAGCGCCGTCACCCACCTCATCGACACGTCGGCCGTCGCCCGCATCCTGACCAACGAGGATGTGCGCAAGGCCTGGCAGGACCACCTCGCGGAAGGGGTGATCGGCATCTGTGAGATCTCCGAATTGGAGATCCTCTTCTCCGCCCGCTCGCTCGCGGACCGCTTGGAGAAGGAAGCCCTGCTGGGAGAACTGTTCAATTGGGCTCCCCTGCCCGACGGTGCGTACGTGCGCGCCCGCGCGGTCCAGCGGCTTCTCACGGACCGGGGCGAGCACCGCAGCGCGGGACCCGTCGACCTCCTCGTCGCGGCGACCGCCGAGCTCACCGGCCTGACCCTGCTCCACTACGACAGGGACTTCGACACCATCGCTCGGGTCACCGGCCAGCCCACGCGCTGGGCCGCCCGCCCCGGAACTGTTTAGTCCCCCGGCCCCCCGGCCTGCGCCGACCGGAGTATGCCCCGCTCGCGGCGTCCGGACACCGGTGCGATTGTTGCGGCGGGATGAAATCCGCCGGTCGGCGCGTTGGGGGAGGCGGCAGGACAGCAGCGACGGGGAGGCACCACGTGACGGCGGGACAGACGGCGGCCGGCGGCAAACTGGGCTGGGGCAGGCGACTGACGGCCTACACCTGGCGGTACAGGACCAACGTCCTGCTCGCGCTCGGATCCTCACTGGCCGGCATGGCCGTCATGGCCCTCGTACCGCTGGTCACCAAAGTGATCATCGACGACGTCGTCGGCGACAAGTCCCGCGAGATGGCCCCCTGGGCCGGCATGTTCATAGCCGCGGCCGTCCTCGTGTACGTCCTCACCTACATCCGCAGGTACTACGGCGGCCGGCTCGCCCTCGACGTGCAGCACGACCTGCGCACGGACATGTACGAGACCATCTCCCGCCTCGACGGCCGCCGCCAGGACGAGCTGTCCACCGGCCAGGTCGTCGGCCGGGCCACCAGCGACCTCCAGCTGATCCAGGGCCTGCTCTTCATGCTCCCGATGACCATCGGGAACTTCCTGCTCTTCGGGATATCCCTCGGGATCATGCTGTGGCTCTCGCCGCTGCTGACCCTCGTCGCCCTGCTCATGGCGCCCGCCCTCTGGTTCATCGCCAAGCGCAGCCGCAAGAAGCTCTTCCCCGCCACCTGGTACGCCCAGGGCCAGGCCGCCGCCGTCGCCTCCGTCGTCGACGGCGCCGTGACCGGCGTCCGCGTCGTCAAGGGCTTCGGCCAGGAGGACCAGGAGACCGGCAAGCTGCGCGCCGCCGGACGCCGGCTGTTCGGCGGCCGGATGCGGTCCATCCGCCTCAACTCGCGCTACACCCCCGCGCTCCAGGCCGTCCCCGCGCTCGCCCAGGTCGCCATGCTCGCCCTCGGCGGCTGGATGGCCACCGAGGGCCGCGTCACCCTCGGCACCTTCGTCGCGTTCTCGACGTACCTCGCCCAGCTCGTCGGCCCCGTCCGCATGCTCGCCATGGTGATCACCGTCGCCCAGCAGGCCCGCGCCGGTGCCGAGCGCGTCTTCGAGCTCATCGACACCGAACCCGTCATCCGCGAGGGCGCGACCGAACTGCCCGCCGACGCGCCCGGCACCGTCGAGTTCGACGACGTCCGCTTCGGGTACGACCCCGAGCGGCCCGTCCTCGACGGGTTCTCCCTCACCGTCGCCGAGGGCGAGACCGTCGCCGTCGTCGGCGCCTCCGGCAGCGGCAAGTCCACCGTCTCCCTGCTCCTGCCGCGGTTCTACGACCCCGACGCGGGCACCGTCCGGGTCGGTGGCCACGACGTGCGCGACCTGACGTACGACTCGCTGCGCGCCGCCATCGGGCTCGTCCCCGAGGACTCCTTCCTCTTCTCCGACACCATCCGCGCGAACATCGCCTACGGACGCCCCGACGCCACGGACGAGGAGATCCGCGCCGCCGCCCGCGCCGCCCAGGCCGAGGGCTTCATCGAGGCCCTGCCCGCCGGCTGGGACACCACGGTCGGCGAACAGGGACTCACCCTCTCCGGCGGCCAGCGCCAGCGCATCGCGCTCGCCCGCGCCCTGCTCACCGACCCCCGGCTGCTGCTGCTCGACGACGCCACCTCCGCCATCGACGCCCGCGTCGAGCACGAGATCCACGAGGCCCTGCGGTCCGTCATGGCCGGCCGCACCACCCTGCTCATCGCCCACCGCCGCTCCACCCTCGCCCTCGCCGACCGGATCGCCGTCCTGGACCGCGGCCGGCTCGCCGACATCGGCACCCACGAGGAACTGGAACGCCGCTCGGCCCTGTACCGCAGGCTGCTGACCGACCCCGAGGCCCTCGGGGCCGGCTCCCCCCGCACCCCCGACGCGCCGGCCGCCGCCGAGTTCGAACGCGGCGCCGACCGGGACCTGGAACGGGACCTCGAACTCGAAGCGGAGATCGACTCCGAGCCCGTCAACGCCAAGCGCCGGGTCAGCGACGGAGTCACCCCCGAGCTGTGGCGCCGCCAGGAGGACGACAAGGCCGCATCCGCCCCGGCCGCCGCCATCGGAGCGCCCCGCGCCCCCGGCGCCGGGCACTCGATGGCCGGAGCCGTCGCCGGGATGCCCGCGACCCCCGAACTGCTCGCCCAGGTGGCCGCGCTGCCGCCCACCGACGACCGCCCCGAGGTGGACGAGAACGCCGCCGCCTCCGCCGAGGACAGCTACGGGCTGCGCCGGCTGCTCCGCGGCTTCTGGGCGCCGCTCGCCATCAGCCTGGGCCTGGTCGCCCTCGACGCGGGCTCCGGACTGCTGCTGCCCGTACTGATCCGGCACGGCATCGACCAGGGCGTCGAACAGGCCGCGCTCGGCGCGGTGTGGGTGGCCGCCGGGCTCGCCCTCGTCGTCGTCCTCGGCCAGTGGGTCGCGCAGTTCGCCGAGACCCGGATGACCGGGCGCACCGGCGAGCGGGTGCTGTACTCGCTGCGCGTCAAGATCTTCGCGCAGCTCCAGCGGCTCGGCCTCGACTACTACGAGCGCGAGCTCACCGGCAGGATCATGACGCGGATGACCACCGACGTGGACGCCCTGTCGACGTTCCTGCAGACCGGCCTGGTCACCGCCGTCGTCTCCGTCCTGACCTTCTTCGGCATCCTCGTCGCGCTGCTCGTCCTCGACGTCGAACTCGCCCTGCTGGTCTTCGCGACGCTGCCCCCGCTGGTCCTCGCGACCATCGTCTTCCGCCGCAAGTCGGTCGCCGCCTACGAGCTGGCCCGCGACCGGGTCGGCACGGTCAACGCCGACCTCCAGGAGTCCGTCGCGGGCCTGCGCCTGGTCCAGGCGTTCCGCCGGCAGGGGACCGGCGCCGCCCGGTTCGCCGAGCGCAGCGAGGCGTACCGCGAGGCGCGGGTGCGCGGACAGTGGCTGATCTCGGTGTACTTCCCCTTCGTGCAGCTGCTGTCCTCGGGCGCGGCGGCCGCCGTGCTGATCGTCGGCGCGGGCCGGGTCGACGCGGCGACGCTGACCACCGGCGCGCTCGTGGCGTACCTGCTCTACATCGACCTGTTCTTCGCCCCCGTCCAGCAGCTCTCCCAGGTCTTCGACGGCTACCAGCAGGCGACCGTCTCGCTCCGCCGGATCCAGGACCTGCTGCGCGAGCCCACCAGCACCCCGCGCCCGGCCGCACCCCGTGCGGTGCGGGAACTGCGCGGCGAGATCACCTTCGAGGACGTGCGCTTCCAGTACGGCACCGCCGAGGAGCGCGGGGAGACGGGCGAGGCGCTGGCCGGCGTCACCCTGCGGATCCCCGCGGGGCAGACCGTCGCCTTCGTCGGCGAGACCGGCGCGGGGAAGTCCACCCTGGTCAAGATGGTGGCCCGGTTCTACGATCCGACCTCCGGCCGGGTGACCGCCGACGGCGCGGACCTCAAGGAGCTGGACCTGACGGAGTACCGCCACCGGCTCGGGGTCGTCCCCCAGGAGTCGTACCTCTTCCCGGGGACGGTCCGGGACGCCATCGCGTACGGGCGACCCGAGGCCTCCGACGCCGAGGTGGAGGCGGCGGCCCGCGCGGTCGGCGCCCACGACATGGTCGCCACGCTCGACGGCGGCTACCTGCACGTCGTCACCGAACGAGGCCGCAACCTCTCGGCGGGTCAGCGCCAGCTGATCGCGCTGGCCCGGGCCGAGCTGGTCGACCCGGACGTGCTGCTCCTGGACGAGGCCACCGCGGCCCTCGACCTGGCCACCGAGGCCCAGGTCAACCAGGCCACCGATCGACTCGCGGGCAAGCGCACCACGCTGGTCGTCGCGCACCGGCTGACGACCGCCGCCCGCGCCGACCGGGTCGTGGTGATGGACCGGGGGCAGGTCGTCGAGGACGGCAGCCACGCCGAACTGCTGGCCCGCGGCGGCCGTTACGCGCAGCTGTGGCGGACCTTCGTCGGGGAGGACGAGCGGGCGGCGGCCTGATCCGGCCGCGCCCGCGCGTACCGCCGCGGGACGTCCCGGGGATCAGAGCTCGCCGAAGAGCAGGTTCCCCGGGGCGTCCTCGTCGTCACCGGTGTAGTACTCGCGTACCGAGACGAGGAGTTCGTCCACGGACAGGTACCCGTCGTGGTTCTTATCGATCCGGGCGAACAGCGCCTGGGCGTCGGCGAGTTCCAGCTTCGTGTCGAAGGCCAGCTGTGCCGTGTGGAACTCCTCGGGGCTGATCCGCCCGTCGCCGTTGGTGTCGACGACGGTGAGGATCGCCCGCGCCAGCGGCCGGAAGGACTTGTCGTAGGCGGGCCCGCCGTCCTTGTACAGCCGCGTCATCCCCTCCGCGTACTCCTGGGGGGTGAGCTTGCCGTCCCGGTCGACGTCGAGTTCGGCGAAGAGGTCCACCCAGAAGTCGGTCAGGCCCCGGAACACCTCGGCGGCCTTGGGGGAATCGGACGGCTCCTCCATCGCGGCGATCAGCCGGGTCCCCAGCGCGATCACGTCCTCCGCGTCGATGACGCCGTTGCCGTTGTCGTCGAAGTGCGCGAAGGCGCGCTCCAGCTTGCGGTCCAGCAGGTCGTTCGTCATGTCGGATGCCTTTCACGGCTACGGTGGGCGGTTGTCCGGTCGCCTAGCGTAATGTCCGCGTCGATCGTGAACTCCCCCTCCCCGGCTGGGAAGTTGTGGATGCACTCGTACGAGGTAGCGGCGGTGGCCCGGTCCGCGCCGGGGCACCGCCCCCGTCGGCTCGGTACGGTCGGCACTCCGTTGTGCCGTGCAACCATCCGGCGGGCCCGGGCGTCGTACGTGCGTACGTGTTACGTACGACCGATCGGGGGGCGAGGGTGTTGAAGCGGTGGAAGGGGCGGGGCCGGCGGCGGGCGGTGTCGGTCGGGGTGTTCGGGGCGGCGCTCTGGCTCGGCGTCGGGGGCGTGTTCGCGGCGCCTCCCGCGCAGGCGGCGACCGGCGGCTGCCCGGGCCGGCTCGTCCGGACGCTCCCGCTGCCGCTGTCGACGGGGGAGGTGCGCGTGTACAAGAGCCGGACCCAGGCCTGCGCGGTGACGGTCGCCGCGCGGCCCGGGGAGCGCCGGCGGATGACGGTGGTCGTCCAGCCGCGGGGCGGCGCCCCCGTGCGCGACGCGGGGCAGTTCACCCGGTTCGCGGGCCCCGTCGTGGTCGGCGCGGTCAACCGGTGCGTCCACGTGACGGGGAGCGTGGCGGCCGAATCCGTCGCATCCGGCTGGATCCTGTGCTGACGTAGGGCCCAACCACTACTGTTCACGGGCGTGTTGACCCCGCTAGGTTCACGGCGACCAGTGTGAACCAAGGGGAGGGTGAATGCGCAAGACGCTCGGATGGCTGCTGTCGCTCGTGGTGCTCATCGGTACCATGGGGGCGGCTGGCGCCACGGCACAGGCGGCCACAGCCGCGGGGCCGGCCGCCGCCACGGACATCAAGGACCGGATCCTCGGCATCCCGGGGATGAGCCTGATAGAGGAGAAGCCGTACCCCGGGTACCGCTTCTTCGTACTGAACTACGAGCAGCCGGTCGACCACCGGCAGCCGTGGAAGGGCACCTTCAAGCAGCGCATGACCCTGCTGCACAAGGACGTCTCCCGCCCCACGGTGTTCTTCACCTCGGGCTACAACGTCAACACCAACCCGCGCCGGAGCGAGCCGACGACCATCGTCGACGGCAACCAGGTCTCTCTGGAGTATCGATTCTTCACGCCCTCCCGGCCCGACCCGGCCAACTGGGCGAAGCTGGACATCTGGCAGGCCGCCAGCGACCAGCACCGCATCTTCACCGCGCTGAAGAAGATCTACAACAAGAACTGGCTGTCCACCGGCGGCAGCAAGGGCGGCATGACCGCGACGTACTACGAGCGGTTCTACCCGCGTGACATGGACGGCGTCGTCGCGTACGTCGCGCCCAACGACGTCGTCAACAACGAGGACTCGGCCTACGACCGGTTCTTCGCCAAGGTCGGCACCAAGGAGTGCCGCGACCGGCTGAACGCCGTCCAGCGCGAGGCGCTCGTGCGCCGCGTCCCGCTGGAGGCCAAGTACGCCGCCGCGGCCGCCGAGAACGGCTGGACCTTCACCACCGTCGGCAACCTCGACAAGGCGTACGAGGCCGTCGTCCTCGACTACGTGTGGGCGTTCTGGCAGTACAGCCTGCTCGCCGACTGCTCCTCCATCCCCACGGCCGCCACCGCGAGCGACCAGGAGATCTGGGACACCATCGACGCGATCTCCGGCTTCTCGGCCTACGCCGACCAGGGGCTGCAGACGTACACGCCGTACTACTACCAGGCGGGTACGCAGCTCGGTTCGCCCGACATCAAGCAGCCCCACCTCAAGGGACTGAGCCGCTACGGCTACCAGCCGCCGCGCGAGTTCGTGCCCCGTGACATCCCGATGACCTTCCAGTCGGGGGCCATGGCGGACATCGACGGGTGGGTCCGCGACAACGCCCACCAGATGCTCTTCGTCTACGGGCAGAACGACCCGTGGGGCGCCGAGCCGTTCCGCATCGGCTACAAGACGCGCGACAGCTACGTGATGACCGCGCCGGGCGCCAACCACGGGGCCAACGTGGCCCAGCTCCAGGAGGGCGAGAAGGCCCTCGCCACCGCGAAGATCCTCCAGTGGGCCGGGGTGGCACCCGCCGCCGCGCTCGCCGACTCCGCGAAGGCGAAGCCGCTGGCGTCCGCCGACGCGCAGCTCGACCAGCAGGACCTGGAGCGCGAGCCGCAGCTGCGGCCGTAACCGCCGATCAGCGGGCCACGGGCGGGTAGGACAGCCCGTGGCCCAGCGGGTAGCGGCCCGGCACCGGGACCGGTAGACGGCCGACCGGCCGCCGGACCCCGGTGATCACCCGGGCCGCCGCCCGCAGCTCCACGTCCGTCCAGGAGTACGTCGCCAGCTCCGCGGCGCAGGTGGCCAGCCGCGCCGGGTCGTACGGGTTGCGGACGGCCACCAGCACCACCGGAACCCCGGTGGCGACCAGCTCCGCCACCAGCGTCCGCTGCGGGCTCTCCCCCTCGGGGACGTTGTACGTGCACACGAGCACCGCCGCGTGCCCGGCGGCCGCCGCCACCGCCCGGTCCACGGGCACCGCGGTCGCCCGGCAGCCCAGCGCCTCCAGCTCCCGCGCCAGTACCGTCGTAGGGGGTCCCGTCGTACCGCTGGGGGAGACGGGTTCGGCCCCGGTCACCAACAGCCGGGGACGGGCGGTCGCGTCCAGCGGGAGCAGGCCCCGCGGATTGGCCAGCAAGGTCGTCGTGGCGGCCGCGATCTCGTCGGCGGCGGCCAGGTCCGCGGCCGTGCCGACCTCCGGGTCCGCCGTCCCGACCGCACCGGCCGGCTCCTCGAACAGGCCCCGACGGGCCTTGAGTTCCAGGATCCGCAGCACCGATTCCGCGATCCGCTCCCGCGACAGCTCGCCCGACTCCACCGCCGCCAGCACGCCGCGCTGCGCGAGCCCGAGGTCCGGCGCGTTCAGCAGCTGGTCGCACCCGGCCTTGAGCGCCAGTACCGGCACCCGTTCGTCCCCGTACTTCTGACGGACCCCGGCCATGTCGAGGGCGTCGGTCACCACTACCCCCCGAAAGCCCAGGCGTTCGCGCAGGATCCCGGTGACGATGGGCCGCGAGAGGGTCGCCGGATCGCCGGAGGGATCCAGCGCGGGGAAGACGATGTGCGCCGTCATCACGCAGTCCACGCCCGCCTCCACCACCGCCCGGAACGGCGGCTCGTCCAGCTCCTCCCACCGGGCGCGCGAGTGCCGCATCACCGGCAGCCCGACGTGACTGTCGGTCTCGGTGTCGCCGTGGCCGGGGAAGTGCTTCGCCGTCGCGGCCACCCCGGCGCTCTGGTAGCCGCGCACCTGGGCGGCGGCCAGGGCCGCCACCGCGCGCGGATCGGAACCGAAGGACCGTACGCCGATCACCGGGTTGGCCGGGTTCACGTTCACGTCGGCCACCGGCGCGTAGTCCTGCCGGATCCCCAGCGCGAGCAACTCGGCACCCGCGATGCGCGCCGCCCGACGGGCGTCGGCCGTGGAGCCGCCCGCGCCCAGCGCCATCGCCCCCGGGAACAGGGTCACCGGCTTGCCGATCCGGGCCACCGCGCCGTGCTCCTGGTCGACGGACAGCATCAACGGGATCCCGGACCCGGAGCCGCGCGCCGCCCGCTGGAGGCCGTCGGACAGTTCGGCGATCTGCCGGGGGGAGCGCGTGTTGTGGGCCCAGCCGAAGTAGACGACCCCGCCCAAGTGGTAGCGCGCGACCAGCTCGGCGGCGCTGCGCACCCCGAACTGGGCCAGGTTCTGCTCGGCGTCCGCCGGCTCGGGATCGGTGGCGGAGTGCCCGTACACCCGGGACACGAAGAGCTGCCCGACCTGCTCGGCCAGGCTCATCCCCGCGACCAAGGCCAACAGCCGCGCCCGGTCGGGATGGCGGCCCGGCGGTTCCTCGGGGGCGCGGGAGTCATCGGGGACGGCATGGGACCCGACGGCCGCGGAGGCCGCCCCGGCGGCGGCGACGGTGGCCAGGGCGGCGGCGAGCAGGGTCCGGCGGGACGCGTGGTTCGGCACCCGCCGGACCCTACTGCCGGGCCGCGCCCCCGGCCCCGGGGACACTCGGGAGGTCCCCCGGAAGTGGTCCCGCCACCGCCGGCCAGTGCTCCCGCAGGGTCCGTACCGCCTCGGTGATCGCCGGCCGGCGGGCCGCCCCCGTCCGCCACAGGGCGTACAACCTGCGTACGGGGCCCGGCTCCAGCGGCACGGCCACCGCCCCCGGCGGCAGCGCCCCGGTCCCCAGCCGGGGCACCACCGCCACCCCGAGCCCGGCGGCGACGAGGGCGACGATCGTGTGGTTCTCCTCCGCCACATGGGCGATCTCCGGCTCGAACCCGGCCGTCCGCAGGGTCCGTACCAGCCAGTCGTGACACACCCGCCCGGGCGGCTGGCACACCCACCGCAGCCCGCCGAGGTCCGCGCGGCGCACCATCCGCCGCGCGGTGAAGGGGTGTCCGGCCGGAACCACCAGATCGCAGAGGTCGTGCCCGATCACCGCGTGCTCCACGCCCTCCGGGGCGGGCAGTGGGGCGATGTCCCAGTCGTGCGCCACCGCCAGGTCGGTGACCCCCCGAGCCACCAGGTCCACCGACAGGTGGGGGTCGACCTCCGTCATCCGGACGTCCAGCGCCGGATGCCGGCGCGCCAGATCGGCCAGCACCCCCGGCAGCAGCCCGCGCGCCGCCGAGGCGAAGGCCGCCACCGTCAGCACGCCGCTCGGCCGCCCGCGCCGCTCCTCCAGGGTGGTCTCGGCCCGCTCCACGATCGTCAGCAACTCCCGGGCGGTGTCCGCCAGGTGTCGGGCCTCCTCGGTGAGCGCGATCCCGCGCCCGCGCCGCTCCAGCAGCGTCGTACGGGTCTCCCGCTCCAGTTTGGCGATCTGCTGCGAGACCGCTGACGGGGTGTAGCCCAGTGCGGCCGCCGCGCCCGCGACCGAACCGTGGACGGAGACGGCGTGCAGGGCGCGCAGCCGGGACAGGTCGAGCATGCCCCGAGCGTAAGCGTTGCTACATCCATCCCGGAAGAGATCCGCGCTGGTGCTACATGGTCCGGGCGTCGATGCTCGAAGCATGCGTCCCGTACACACCGCACTCGCCGTGGTCGTCGCCGCCGTCTGGGGCTTCAACTTCGTCGTCATCGAGATCGGCCTCGACCACTTCCCGCCGCTGCTCCTGTCCGCGCTGCGCTTCCTCGTCGCGGCCCTGCCCGCCGTGTTCTTCGTCGGCCGGCCCAAGGTCGCGTGGAAGTGGATCCTCGGGGTCGGGGCAGCCCTCGGCATCGCCAAGTTCGGACTGTTGTTCACGGGCATGGCCGCCGGGATGCCGGCCGGGCTCTCCTCCCTCGTGCTCCAGGTCCAGGCCGTCTTCACCGCCGCCCTCGCCGGCCTCGTCCTGCGCGAGCGGCCCGGCCGGCTGCGGCTGATCGGCATGGCCGTGGCACTGGCCGGGATCGCGGTCGCCGCCGTGGACCGGGGCCTGTCCGGATCCGGGCTCGGCTTCGCCCTGGTCGTCGCGGCCGCCGCCTGCTGGGGCGTCTCCAACGTCCTGACCCGCAAGGCCGCCCCGCCCGACGCCATGAACTTCATGGTGTGGGTGTGCGCCGTCCCGGTCCTGCCGCTGATCGGCCTGTCCCTGCTGATCGAAGGGCCCGACCGGGACCTGGCCGCGCTGCGCGCCCTCGACTGGTCCGGCGTCGCCGTCATCGGCTACGTCGCCTGGGTGTCCACGGTGTTCGGCTTCGGCGCCTGGAGCTACCTGCTGCGCCGCTACCCGGCCTCCTCGGTGGCCCCGTTCTCCCTGCTCGTCCCGGTGTTCGGGATGTCCTCGGCCGCGCTCGTGCTCGGGGAGGGGATCTCCGGGACCCGCTGGGTGGCCGCCGTGCTCCTCGTCGGCGGCGTCGGCCTCACCTCACTGGCCCCCGCGCGGCGCCCGAACCGTACAGGGGTCGGTTCGGGCGTCAGCGCGGGGAGCCCTCCCGCAGTGGCAGCCGCCAGTCCTGCCCGGTCAGGGTGACGCCGTACGAGCGGTGCGGGCGTTCGGCGACCAGCGTGAAACCGGCCCGCTCGTAGAGCGAACGGGCCTCGCTCAGCACGTCGTTGGTCCACAGCACCAGCTCGCGGTAACCGACCGACCGGGCGAACGCGACGACGGTGTCCACGAGCCGGCCGCCGATGCCGAGACCGCGTCCGGCGGGCTCCACCAGGAGCAGTCGCAGCCGGGCGGTGCCCGGTGAACCCTCCTCGCGCACGCACATCACCGAGCCCACCGGACGGCCGTCGTGCTCGGCGATCCAGACCCGTTCCACGTACGGGTCGTGGTCCTCGGCGAAGTCCGCGACGATCCGGGCCACCAGCCCCTCGAACTCCTGGTTCCAGCCGTACTCGGCCGCGTAGAGCGCGCCGTGCCGCTGCACGATCCAGCCCAGTTCCCCGGGCTCCGGATCCCTGAGCCGTACCTGTGCGCCGGAGGTCTCCATGGCGCCCGAGGATAGCGCGCGGCCCGGCGCGGGGGGACGGGCTCCGACGGGGGTGGTGCCCGGCCGGGGCGGGCCGGGCACCGTTGCTCCGTACGGGTGCGGCCCCCGGTGGGGGCGGGCTCCCGCGCGCGTACGGGCTACTTCTTGCCGCCGCCCAGGATCTGCCCCAGCAGGTCTCCGAGGCCGCCGCCGGCGCCCCCGGCGCCGCGAGCCGCCCCCGGCGTACCGGGAGCGGCTCCCGGCGTCGGGGCGCCGCCGGCCGTCGCCCCGCCCGCGCCCTTGCCGGCGGACGCGCGCTTGGCGAGGACGGTCAGCAGCACCGGGATCAGCATCTCGATGACCCGGCTGATGGTGGGCGCGGGGATGCCGGTCTTCTTGGACACGGCGTTGGCCACGGGCCTGCTCACCTTGGCGAGCACCCCGGCCATCATGCCGCCGCTCAGCAGGCCGCCCATGCCGCCGCCGAGCGTGGCCACGCCCCGCAGTGGCGGCTCGGTCACCTCCGCGATGGCCTGGCGCACCTCCACGCCGTCGTCGTCATCGGCGTGGGCCTTCTGTTGGAGGTCGCCCGTCATGGCGCCGACGGTTTCGGAGACGGTCTCGCGGGCGCCGGCGGCGTCGGTGCCGAGCAGCCCGGCGATCTCCTGAAGCCTGTCGTCGCCGAGTTCACCCAGCACGTCGTCCTGGAAGGAAGATTCGCTCATGCCGGAAACGCTACGTGTGCGGTGATTCGGTGGCACTTCGGACCGCCGTCGGACCCCCCTTGGGTAATGGAAAGGTAAAGCTCCGTTTCCCGGTGCAACCCTGCGCGCGGATCGTGGGTCGTATGGTGCGTCGGGACTTTCGGGAGGGGATCCGGGGGGATCGGGAAGTCCGACGAGGGAGGGGTAACCGTGAGGGGGTCCGGCCGCGAGGCCGGCCCCCCTTTCGTTCGTCCCCCTCCGTCCGCCGCGGAGCGCGCCGACCGCCGTTCCCCTTCGTCCACACCCCCCGGCGCGCTGTCGGCGCCGGGCGGTAGCGTCGTGCCATGACATCCAACGGGGCGGTGCAGCCGGCGGTGGTCGAGGGGGTGTTGGAGCGCATCACCTACGCCAACGAGGAGAGCGGGTACACGGTCGCCCGGGTCGACACCGGCCGCGGCTCCGGGGACCTACTGACCGTGGTCGGCTCCCTCCTCGGCGCGCAGCCCGGCGAATCCCTGCGCATGGAGGGCCGTTGGGGCTCGCACCCCCAGTACGGCAAGCAGTTCAGCGTCGACAACTACTCGACGATCCTCCCCGCCACCATCCAGGGCATCCGCCGCTACCTCGGCTCCGGCCTCATCAAGGGCATCGGGCCCAAGATCGCCGACCGGATCGTGGAGCACTTCGGCACCGACACCCTCGACGTCATCGAGGCGGAGCCCAAGCGCCTCATCGAGGTGCCGGGCCTCGGCCCGAAGCGGACCAAGCTGATCGGCGCCGCCTGGGAGGAGCAGAAGGCCATCAAGGAGGTCATGGTCTTCCTCCAGGGAGTCGGCGTCTCCACCTCCATCGCGGTGCGCATCTACAAGAAGTACGGGGACGCCTCCATCTCGGTCGTGAAGAACCAGCCCTACCGGCTCGCCGCCGACGTGTGGGGCATCGGCTTCCTCACCGCCGACCGGATCGCCCAGGCCGTGGGCATCCCGCACGACAGCCCCGAGCGGGTCAAGGCCGGCCTCCAGTACGCGCTGTCCCAGTCGACCGACCAGGGCCACTGCTTCCTGCCCGAGGAGCGGCTCATCTCCGACGGCGTCAAACTCCTCCAGGTCGACACCGGACTGGTCATCGACTGCCTCGCCGAACTCGCCGCCGATCCGGAGGGCGTCGTGCGCGAGCCCGTGCCCGACCCGCAGGGCGGCCCGCCGATCACCGCGGTCTACCTCGTCCCCTTCCACCGCGCCGAACTCTCGCTGGTCGGCCAGGTCCGCCGGCTGCTGAACGCGGAGGAGGACCGGATGCCGGCCTTCCGGGACGTGGACTGGGAGAAGGCCCTCGGCTGGCTGGCCGGCCGCACCGGGGCCGCCCTGGCCCCCGAGCAGCGGGACGCCGTACGGCTCGCCCTGACCCGCCGGGTCGCCGTCCTCACCGGCGGGCCCGGCTGCGGCAAGTCCTTCACCGTGCGCTCCATCGTCGAGCTGGCCCGCGCCAAGAAGGCCAAGGTGGTGCTCGCCGCCCCCACCGGCCGGGCGGCGAAGCGGCTGTCCGAGCTCACCGGGGCCGAGGCGTCCACCGTGCACCGGCTGTTGGAGCTGAAGCCGGGCGGCGACGCGGCCTTCGACCGGGACCGTCCCTTGGACGCCGACCTCGTCGTGGTCGACGAAGCCTCGATGCTGGACCTGCTGCTCGCCAACAAGCTGGTCAAGGCGGTGGCCCCGGGCGCGCACCTGCTGCTCGTCGGGGACGTGGACCAACTGCCGTCGGTCGGCGCCGGCGAGGTGCTGCGGGACCTGCTGGCCGAGGGCGGGCCGGTCCCGGCCGTCCGGCTGACCAGGATCTTCCGTCAGGCCCAGCAGTCCGGGGTGGTCACCAACGCACACCGCATCAACACCGGACTGCCGCCCCTCACCGACAACCTGCCCGACTTCTTCCT
The DNA here is from genome assembly GCF_040651775.1 of Streptomyces sp. NPDC048383. Taxonomy (NCBI): domain Bacteria; kingdom Bacillati; phylum Actinomycetota; class Actinomycetes; order Kitasatosporales; family Streptomycetaceae; genus Streptomyces; species Streptomyces sp. NPDC048383. The sequence continues at coordinate 15,835 of NZ_JBEZKS010000028.1, read as the reverse complement.
CTTCCCCGAGGAGGACACCGAGGCGGCCGGAATCCTCACGGTCGACGTGGCCGCACGACGCATTCCGGCCAGATTCGGGCTCGACCCCCGCCGGGACATCCAGGTCCTCGCCCCGATGCACCGCGGCCCCGCCGGCGCCGGCAACCTCAACGGGCTGCTCCAGCAGGCCATCACGCCGGCCCGGCCGAACCTCCCCGAGAAGCGGTTCGGCGGCCGGGTCTTCCGGGTGGGGGACAAGGTGACCCAGATCCGGAACAACTACGAGAAGGGCGCCAACGGCGTCTTCAACGGCACCGTCGGCGTGGTCACCGCCCTGGACCTGGACGAACAGCGCCTGACGGTCCGTACGGAGGAGGACGAGGAGGTCGTGTACGAGTTCGCCGAACTCGACGAGCTCGCCCACGCCTACGCGGTCACCATCCACCGTTCCCAGGGGAGTGAATATCCGGCCGTCGTGATCCCGGTCACCACCGGTGCCTGGATGATGCTCCAGCGGAACCTGCTCTACACGGCCGTGACCAGGGCGAAGAAACTGGTCGTCCTGGTCGGGTCACGCAAGGCCCTCGGCCAAGCGGTGCGTACCGTTTCGGCTGGCAGGAGGTACACGGCGCTGGCATCCAGACTCTCCGGCCGGATACCGGTGGGAAACATCACCTAAATGATCGATCATTCGGGGTTCCCCGCCCGGTGCGGAAGGGGCAGGATGTTCAAGTTGACGGCACTCAGTGCCGTCAAAAGGACCAAAGGCCGACCCCGAGTGCACTCTCCTGCGCCAAATGGGGGAAGGTAGAGGCAGTCAGGGCACCTCGAAGAAGAGGCACTACGTCGGTGAGGGATGACGTGAGCGACAACTCTGTAGTACTCCGGTACGCGGACGGTGAATACACCTACCCGGTGGTCGAGAGCACCGTCGGTGACCAGGGCTTCGACATCGCGAAGCTGCGGGCCCAGACCGGGCTCGTCACTCTGGACAGTGGCTACGGCAACACCGCCGCCTACAAGTCCGCGATTACCTATCTCGACGGCGAGCAGGGGATCCTGCGTTACCGCGGGTACCCGATCGAGCAGCTGGCCGAGCGTTCGACCTTCATCGAGGTCGCCTACCTGCTGATCAACGGGGAGCTGCCGACCGTCGACCAGCTCGCGTCGTTCCGCAACGAGATCACCCAGCACACGCTGCTGCACGAGGACGTGAAGCGCTTCTACGACGGCTTCCCGCGGGACGCGCACCCGATGGCGATGCTGTCCTCCGTGGTCAGCGCACTGTCCACGTTCTACCAGGACAGTCACAACCCCTTCGACGACCAGCAGCGCCACCTCTCGACGATCCGGCTGCTGGCCAAGCTGCCGACGATCGCGGCGTACGCGTACAAGAAGTCGGTCGGCCACCCGGTGGTCTACCCGCGCAACGACCTCGGCTACGTCGAGAACTTCCTGCGCATGACCTTCTCCGTGCCGGCCCAGGAGTACGACCTGGACCCGGTCGTGGTCTCGGCGCTCGACAAGCTGCTGATCCTGCACGCGGACCACGAGCAGAACTGCTCGACCTCCACCGTGCGTCTGGTCGGCTCCTCGCAGGCGAACATGTTCGCCTCGATCTCCGCCGGCATCTCGGCCCTGTGGGGCCCGCTGCACGGTGGCGCCAACCAGTCCGTCCTGGAGATGCTGGAAGGCATCAAGCAGGACGGCGGCGACGTCGACGCCTTCATCCGCAAGGTGAAGAGCAAGGAGGACGGCGTCCGGCTCATGGGCTTCGGACACCGCGTCTACAAGAGCTTCGACCCCCGCGCGAAGATCATCAAGGCGGCGGCCCACGACGTCCTGTCGGCGCTCGGCAAGAGCGACGAGCTGCTGGACATCGCGCTCAAGCTGGAAGAGCACGCGCTGGCCGACGAGTACTTCGTCGAGCGCAACCTCTACCCGAACGTGGACTTCTACACCGGCCTGATCTACCGGGCCATGGGCTTCCCGACCGAGATGTTCACCGTGCTCTTCGCGATCGGCCGGCTTCCCGGCTGGATCGCCCAGTGGCACGAGATGATCAAGGAGCCCGGCTCCCGCATCGGCCGCCCGCGCCAGATCTACACCGGCGAGGTCCTGCGCGACTTCGTCCCGGTCGAGGCCCGCTGACACCGGACCTCTCGGCGTTCGCGCCGCCGCGGTGAGCCGCGGCGGGACCTGTGCGAAAAGCGCCCCGCCGTCGATCCCCCCACGGGTCGACGGTCGGGGCGCTTCCCATTCCCCGGATGCGGACTCCCCCCACGGGACCCGCGCCGGGGCGTCTGTGTGCCGGGACCCGTTCGGTTCGGGAAGGCCGCTCAAGGCTCCCGCGGGCACGTGCCCCGGCCGGCTGATGCCCGGACGTCCCCCAAGACCTCCGTCAAACGTCCCCCAAGACGTTTTTGGCATCGCCCCATTAGACCCGTGGCGACCCCGGATGGTTACGTTGTCATCACTGTGATCTGCGTCTCCCGTGAAGGAGATGTGGAGGACCGGGGGAGGCGCTGCTCCCGGTGATCACCCGGGCGGTACCGCCTGCGGTCCCTCAGCGGAAGGAGCGCAGGCGCAGGCTGTTGGTGACGACGAAGACCGAGGAGAAGGCCATCGCCGCCCCCGCGATCATGGGGTTGAGCAGGCCCGCGGCGGCCAACGGCAGCGCCGCCACGTTGTAGCCGAAGGCCCAGAACAGGTTCCCCTTGATGGTGGCCAGGGTCCGGCGGGAGAGCCGGATGGCGTCGGCGGCCACCCGCAGGTCACCCCGTACGAGGGTCAGGTCCGCGGCCTCGATGGCCGCGTCGGTGCCGGTGCCCATGGCCAGCCCCAGGTCCGCCCGGGCCAGCGCGGCCGCGTCGTTGACGCCGTCGCCCACCATGGCGACCGTCCGGCCCTCGGCCTGGAGGCGGCGTACGACCTCCACCTTGTCCTGCGGGAGCACCTCGGCGATCACCTCCTCGATGCCCACCTCCCGGGCCACCGTCTCGGCGACGGCCCGGTTGTCGCCGGTCAGCAGCACCGGCGTGAGGCCGAGCGCCCGCAGCCGGGACACCGCCTCGGCGCTGGTCTCCTTGACGGCGTCGGCGACCACGAGCACCCCGCGCGCCTCGCCGTCCCAGGCGACCAGGACGGCGGTGCCGCCCTCGGCCTCGGCGGCGGCCTTGGCCCGGGCGAGGCCGGGCGGCAGGGTGACGGACCGGTCGGCGAGCAGCCGCTCCCGCCCCACCAGCACGCGGCGGCCGTCGATCACGCCGCTGACCCCGAGCCCGGCCAGGCTCTCGAAGGCCTCCGGGACCGGCAGCGCGCCCTCGCCCCCACCGGTCCGCTCGACGGCCCCCACCGTGATCGCGCGGGCGACCGGGTGCTCGGAGGCGTGCTCCAAGGCGCCCGCGAGCCGCAGCAGTTCCTTCTCGTCGACGCCCTCGGCGACGTGCACCGCGGACAGGGCCATCCGGCCGGTGGTGACCGTACCGGTCTTGTCCAGGACGACGGTGTCGACCCGACGGGTGGATTCCAGCACCTCCGGCCCCTTGATCAGGATGCCGAGCTGCGCGCCCCGGCCGGTGCCGACCATCAGGGCGGTCGGCGTGGCCAGGCCCAGGGCGCAGGGGCAGGCGATGATCAGGACGGCCACGGCGGCGGTGAAGGCGGCCGTCGGATCGTCGGTGATCAGCAGCCAGGCCACCCAGGTGCCCAGCGCGAGCAGCAGGACGACCGGTACGAACACGGCGGAGATCCGGTCGGCGAGGCGCTGCACCTCGGCCTTGCCGTTCTGCGCGTCCTCGACCATCTTCGCCATCCGGGCGAGCTGGGTGTCGGCCCCGACGCGGGAGGCCTCCACCACGATGCGGCCCGAGGTGTTGACGGTGGCGCCGGTGACGGGATCGCCGACGGAGACCTCCACGGGCACGGACTCGCCGGTCAGCATGGAGGCGTCCACGGCCGAGCCGCCCTCGACGACCTTCCCGTCGGTGGCGATCTTCTCCCCGGGGCGGACCACGAAGCGGTCGCCCACGGCGAGCGCGCCCACCGGGACCATCACCTCCCGGCCCCCGCGCAGCACCGCCACCTCCTTGGCGCCCAGTTCCAGCAGCGCCCGCAGGGCGGCGCCCGCCTTCCGCTTGGAGCGGGCTTCCAGGTACCGGCCGAGCAGGATGAACGTGATGACGCCCGCCGCGACCTCCAGGTACAGGGCGGAGGAGCCGTCCGTGCGGGTGACGGCGCCCCCCTGAACGGTGAAGAGGGCGAAGCCGTGCCGCATGCCGGGCATGCCCGCGTGTCCGAAGAACAGGGCCCACAGCGACCAGGCGTAGGCGGCGAGGGTGCCGACGGAGACCAGGGTGTCCATGGTGGCGGCGCCGTGCCGGGCGTTGGTCCAGGCGGCCCGGTGGAAGGGCAGGCCGCCCCAGACGACCACGGGGGAGGCGAGGGTGAGCGAGAGCCACTGCCAGTTGTCGAACTGGAGGGCCGGGACCATCGAGAGCAGGACGACGGGCAACGCCAGCGCGGCGGACACCAGCAACCGCTGCCGCAGCGCCGCCGATTCGGGGTCGCCCACCGGAGCGGCGGCCTGCGCGTCGGCATCGGCCGCCGGAGCCGGCGGCGGGGGTTCCTCGGCGGTGTAGCCGGTCTTCTCGACGGTCGCGATGAGGTCGGCGACGCGTACGTCACCCGCGTACGAGACCCGGGCCTTCTCCGTGGCGTAGTTCACCGTGGCGGTGACCCCGTCCATCCGGTTCAGCTTCTTCTCGATGCGGGCCGCGCAGGAGGCGCAGGTCATGCCGCCGATCATCAGCTCGACCTCGGCCGCACCGGTCGCCACCATGGGCCCGTCGTGCACTGTGCTGCTGCTCATGTCCGGCTCCAGGGGGAGGGCCGGGCCGTACGGAACCGGTATGAGCCGGCCGGCACGACCCGGCGGAGTGCCGCGGAAGTGCGGGGCTGCCGGGCTCAGGCCCGACCGGCGAGCTCGTAACCGGCCTCGTCCACGGCGGCGCGCACGTCCTCGTCGGTGAGCGGGGCGCCGGAGATCACGGTCACCTCGCCGGTGGCGGCGACGGCCTTGACCGAGGTCACGCCGGGCAGGGCGGTGAGCTCGGCGGTGACGGCGCCCTCGCAGTGCCCACAGGTCATCCCGGTGACCTTGTACACGGCGGTGACGGTGCCAACGTCGACGGTGCCGTCGTGGCAGGAGCCGGTGCTGGAGCAGCAGGATCCGCTCGACTGGGGGGTGTCCGTCTCGGCGGTCATCTCGTTCTCCTCTTTCGGGGGGTCTTTCTCATAGATTATACCCCTAGGGGGTATTGAGCGACCATTCGGCGGGTCGTGTGGCGGCGGCGCGGCCCGCGTGATGGACAAACCATCCGGAACATAAGTAAATGTCGCTCATGGATCATCCGGGGACATTCCTCCTGATCATGGCCATCGCCGTCCTCGCTCCGATCCTCGCCCACTGGGTCTCGCGCCGGCTGTCCGTCCCGCTGGTGATCTTCGAAATCGTGCTGGGCATCCTCATCGGCCCCGACGTGCTCGGCTGGGCCCACACGGGCGACGTGATCGACGTCCTCAGCGAACTCGGCCTCGCGATGCTCATCTTCCTCGCCGGGTACGAGATCCGCTTCGAGCAGGTCAAGGGCGACACCCTCAACCGTTCCGTGGTGGCCTGGCTCGTCACCCTGGTGCTCGGCCTCGCTGCCGGCATCCTGCTCGCCCACGGCGACGGCTTCGAGAAGGGCGTCTACATCGGCACCGCCCTCACCAGCACCGCCCTCGGCACGATCCTGCCGGTGCTGCGGGACTCCGGGGACCTCGGGAGCCGCTTCGGGACGGTGATGATGGCCATGGGCGCGGTCGGCGAGTTCGGGCCGATCATCGCCATGGCGCTGCTGCTCAGCGGGCGGGCCCCGGCCGGTTCGGCGGCCGTGCTGATCGCCTTCGGGGTACTGACGGCGGCCGCCGTGTTCTGGGCCCTGCGACCCAAGCCTCCGTGGTTCTCCAAGGTCATCGCCACCACCCTGCACAGCAGCGCGCAGTTCGCCGTCCGGCTGGTGTTCCTGATGCTGGTCGCCATGCTCGCGCTGGCCGAGGTCCTGGGGCTCGACGTCCTCCTCGGCGCCTTCGCCGCCGGGCTGATCACCCGGCTGGTGCTGCACGGGGCGGCGCCGGAGAGCAGCGAGGCCGTGCTGTCGAAGGTGGAGGCCATCGGGTTCGGTTTCCTGGTGCCGCTCTTCTTCGTGGTCACCGGCATCGAGTTCGACCTGGACGCCCTGCTGGCGGGCGGCGGGACGCTGTTGCTGCTGCCCGTCTTCCTCGCGCTGTTCCTGGTAGTGCGCGGGCTGCCGATGTGGCTGTTGGCCCCGCGCGACCTGGGGCGCCGGGACCGCTCGGCGCTCGTGCTGTTCGGCTCGACCGCCCTGCCGCTGGTGGTCGCGATCACCGCCCTCGGCGTCGAGGCCGGGAAGGTGGAGCCGGGCGAGGCGGCGGCGCTGGTCGGGGCCGGAATGCTGTCGGTGCTGGTCTTCCCGCTGCTGGGGATGCGGCTGCGGGCCCGGTCGGGGACCCCGCGGCCGCGGGGCACCCGGGCGGCGGACGAGGCGGAATCCTGGTGAACCGCCGGTCCGGGGCTGGGCCCCGGACCGGGCGGCGCGGTCAGTCCTCGCGGCGGCCCCGGTTGCCGGGGCGGCGTGCCACCCACTCCCGGACGGTGTCGGCGTACCAGTAGGGCTTGCCGCCCTCCACGTGGTCGGGCTGGGGAAGCAGTCCGTGCTTTCGGTAGGACCGCACCGTGTCCGGCTGCACCCGGATATGGGCGGCGATCTCCTTGTACGACCACAGTTGACGGTCGCTCATCGACGACACCTCCTCGTCCACGCCGCGGGGCCGGCCGGGAGGCCGTCGGGGGAGCCGGCGCGTGGACACAGACGATCACTCAGGTTGTGCCCGGAGAACGACGCTGGGTGAAGGCAGGGGAGCGGCTGTCGAGCGCCTGTGACGGAAAACCCGCGTAATGCGGACACGTGTGACACGAGAGCGACTCCTGTGACGGATGCGGCACAGGAGTCGACGGGTGAAAACGCTGTCCAGAAGATGCTTGTACGACCGGCGACACGGCGACACGGCGACACGGCGACACGGCGACACGGTTACCCGGCGGCCGGCGGCCGGCGGTCGCCGGGAGTCCCGTCAGCGGCGGTACAGGTCCGGGCGCTCCGCCAGTCGGACCTCGGTCCGAACGCCGGTGCGGGCCGCGGTCAGTCCCGCAGCGGAGACCGCGGCCGCCGCGTACCCGTCCCAGGCGTCCGGACCCTCGACGCGGCCCCGCGCGGCGGCGGTGACCCACCGGCGGACCTGGCGGTCGTAGGCGTCGGCGAACCGGGTGGTGAAGTCCTGGGTGATCTCCCCGCCCCAGCGGCCGGCCGACTCGACGACCATCGCGTGGCCGTCCCCGATCCGGGCGCTGCCGGACTCGCCGACCGCCTCGCAGCGGACCTGGTAGCCGAAACCGCAGTTGACGAAGATCTCCACGTCCACGATCACCCCGCCCGAGGTCTCCAGCAGCACCAGCCGGGGATCGCGCAGCCCCTCGGGGGCGGCCGAGGACGGCGTGGGGGAGAGCACCGTCACGGCGGTCACCTCCTGGCCGAGCAGCCAGCGCGCCGCGTCGACCTCGTGCACCACCGAATCGGTGATCAGCATGTCGCTGGTGAAGAAGGCCGGCGAGGCGGCGTTGCGGTGGCGGCAGTGCAGGAAGAGCGGCCGTCCGATGCCACCCGCGTCGAGGAGTTCCTTGAGGCGCGCGTACTCGGCGTCGTAGCGCCGCATGAACCCCACCTGCACCAGGCGCCGGCCGAGGCGGCGCTCGGCCTCCATCACCCGCAGGGCGCCCTCCGGGTCGGGGGTCAGCGGCTTCTCGCAGAGCACCGGCAACTGCCGTCCCAGCGCGTGCAGAATCGCTTCCTCGTGGGCCGGGCCGGGCGAGGCGATCAGTACGGCCTCCACCCCGGGGTGGGCGATCGCCGCCGCCGGGTCGGTGTACGCGCCCGCGCCGTCCAGGCCCGCGGCGATCTCCTTGACCCGGTCCCCGTCGGGATCGGCCAACGCCACCACCCGGGCCCCGCCGACCGCGGCGCCGATCCGGCGCACGTGGTCGGCGCCCATCCTCCCCGTCCCGATGACGGCGATGCCGAGCGTGCTCATGTAACGGGTGTCCCTTCGGGGGTCAGGCCGGTCAGCGGGCGCCGCAGGAGCGCAGGTAGGCGCGGGTGCGCCGGGCGATGGGCAGCGGCCGGTCCGGCGGACACGGGTACATGTCCTGCTCCACGATCGCGAACAGGTCCACGCCGAGCCGCTGCGCGGCCGCCAGTACGGGTTCCAGCGCGGGCACCCCCGACGGGGGCTCGCACATCACCCCGCGCGCCACCGCCGGCCCGAACGGCAGTTGCTCCGCGACCACTTCGGCGAGGATCCGCGGATCCACCTGCTTGAGGTGCAGGTAGCCGATCCGCTCCCCGAAGGCCTCCACGGCCTCGACGCTGTCCCCGCCGCAGTACGCGTAGTGCCCCGTGTCCAGGCACAGGGAGACCAGCGCGGGGTCGGTGGCGTCCAGGAACCGGGCCACGTTCTGCGGGGTGTCGATGTGGGTGTCGGCGTGCGGGTGGACGACGATCCCCAACCCGTACCGGTCCTGGACCTCCCGGCCCAGGCGCTCGGTCTGCGCGGCCAGTTCACGCCATTGCTCCGGGGTCAGCACCCGGTCCTCCAGCACCTTCCCGGTCTTGTCGTCGCGCCAGAAGGAAGGGATGACGACCAGCCGGTCCGCGCCCGTCGCCGCCGTGAGTTCCGCGATCCGCGACACGTGCGCCCAGGTCTCGTCCCACACGGCGGGCCCGTGATGGAGTCCGGTGAAGACCGTGCCGGCGGACACCCGCAGGCCCCGCCGGGCGGTCTCGTCGGCGAGGCGGACCGGATCGGTGGGCAGGTAGCCGTACGGGCCCAACTCGATCCACTCGTAACCGGCGTCCGCGACCTCGTCGAGGAAACGGTCCCAGGGCGTCTGGAGGGGATCCTCGGGGAACCAGACACCCCAGGAGTCCGGAGCCGAACCGATGCGGATACGGGTCAACGCGGGCGGGGAGGACGTCATGTCGGCCACCTTAGGGTGCGAGGCTCGAAGGGACGAGGAAGACGAGTGGGAGGAGGGCCTGCGGTGACCACGGAGCAAGGCCGCGCGGACGGCGGGGCGGACGGCGGGGCGGACGGTGGGGCGGACGGTGGGGCGGACGGTGGGGCGGACGGCGGGGCGTACGACCTCATCACCATGGGGCGGATCGGGGTGGATCTCTACCCGCTGAAGACCGGTGTACCGCTCGCCGAGGCGGACACCTTCGGCAAGTTCCTCGGCGGCTCGCCGACGAACGTCGCCGTCGCCGCCTCCCGACTGGGGCGCCGTACCGCGGTCATCACCCGGACCGGCGCGGACCCCTTCGGCGCCTACCTGCGCTCCGAACTGCGCGGCTTCGGCGTCGACGACCGGTGGGCGGGGGAGGTGGACCGCTGGCCGACCCCCGTCACCTTCTGCGAGATCTTCCCGCCGGACCACTTCCCGCTGTACTTCTACCGGCTGCCCAAGGCCCCCGACCTGGAGATCCGCCCCGAAGAGGTGGACCGGGACGCGGTGCGCGCCGCCCGGGTGTTCTGGATGACGGGTACGGGCCTCAGCGCGGAGCCGAGCCGCAGCGCCACTCTCGCCGCGCTGGAGGCCCGCTCGGAATCCGGGTCGGCCGCGCTGGAGGTCCGCTCGGAATCCGGGTCGGCCGCGCTGGAGGCCCGCTCGGAATCCGGGCCGGCCCGCGCCACCGTCTTCGACCTGGACTGGCGGCCCATGCTGTGGGAGGGGTCGCCGCAGCCCTGGTACGGGCGGGCGCTCGCGTTGGCGACCGTTGCCGTCGGCAACGCCGAGGAGTGCGAGATCGCCACCGGGGAGAGCGACCCGCACGCCGCCGCCCGCGCGCTGCTCGCGGCCGGGGTGGAACTCGCCGTCGTCAAGCGGGGCCCGTTGGGCGTGCTGGCCGCGGATCGCGGCGGCGCGGTGGTGGAGGTACCGCCCGTACCCGTGACCGTGGTGAACGGGCTGGGCGCCGGCGACGCCTTCGGGGGCGCCCTGGTCCACGGGCTGCTCGCCGGCTGGGACCTGGAACGGATCCTGCGGTACGCCAATGCCGCGGGGGCCATCGTCGCCTCCCGGCTCGCGTGCGGGGCGGCGATGCCGTTCCCCGCCGAGGTGGAGGAGGTGCTGGCGCGTGCCGCTGGTGTCTGAGACGGAGATGGCCTTCACCCGGCTGCGGGTCCTCGACCTCGCGCCCGGGGAGACGTACGCCTTCGCGTGCGGGGAGGCGGAGTGGATCGTGCTCCCGCTGTCGGGCGGCTGCGAGGTCCGCTGCGCGGAAGCGGAAGCGGGGGACGCGGTGTTCCCGTTGCGCGGGCGGAGCGGGGTGTTCGACGCGGTCAGTGACTTCGCCTACCTGCCGCGCGACGCGCACGCGGAGGTCACCTCGGCGGCCGGCGGGCGCTTCGCCCTCGCCGGCGCCCTGTGCGAGCGCCGGCTGCCCGCCCGCCACGGGCCGGCCGCCGGGGTACCCGTCGAGCTGCGCGGCGCCGGGACCTGCTCCCGGCAGGTCAACAACTTCGCCGCCGCCGACGCCTTCCGCTGCGACCGGCTCATCGCCGTCGAGGTGCTCACCCCCGGCGGGAACTGGTCCTCGTACCCGCCCCACAAGCACGACGAGCACCATCCCGGCGAGGAATCCCGGCTGGAGGAGATCTACTGGTTCGAGATCGCCGCCCACGGGGGCGTCCCCGGCCTCGGCTACCAGCGGGTCAGCCCCTCCCCGGCGGGGCGGACGGACATCCTCACGGAGGTGCGGACGGGCGACACCGTCCTCATCCCGGACGGCTGGCACGGCCCCTCCATCGCCGCTCCCGGACACGACATGTACTACCTCAACGTCATGGCCGGCCCGGCCGACGGCACCCGGGAGTGGCTGATCCGCGACCACCCCGACCACGGCTGGATCCGGGACACCTGGGCCGGGCACCCCGTGGACCCCCGGCTGCCCTTCTACCGCGCGGAGCAAGCATGAGGCTCACCGTCGCCCAGGCGCTCGTACGCTTCCTGGCCCGCCAGTACACCGAACGCGACGGCCACCGGCAGCGGCTCATCGCCGCGACCTGGGGGATCTTCGGGCACGGCAACGTCGCCGGGATCGGCCAGGCCCTGCTGGAGAGCGGGCCGCGGGCGATGCCGTTCTTCCAGGGACGCAACGAACAGGCCATGGTGCACGCCGCCGTCGGCTTCGCCCGCCAGCGCGGCCGGCTGTCCGCGCACGCCGTGACCACCTCCATCGGGCCCGGCGCGACCAACCTCGTCACCGGCGCCGCCCTCGCCACGATCAACCACCTGCCGGTGCTGCTGCTCCCCGGGGACACCTTCGCGACCCGGCCCGCCGATCCGGTGCTCCAACAGCTCGAAGTGCCCCACGCGGGCGACGTCTCCGTCAACGACACCCTGCGGCCCGTGTCCCGCTACTTCGACCGGATCACCCGGCCCGAGGCGCTGGTCCCCGCCGCCCTCCAGGCGATGCGGGTGCTCACCGACCCCGCCGCGACCGGCGCCGTCACCCTCGCGCTGCCGCAGGACGTACAGGTGGAGGCGTACGACTGGCCCGAGGAGTTCTTCGCCGAACGGGTCTGGCGGATCAGGGCGCCGCAACCCGACCCCGAGGAACTCGACGCGGCCCGCGCCGCCCTCCGCGCGGCCCGTCGACCGCTGATCATCGCCGGCGGCGGGGTGCGGCACAGCGGCGGCGGGAACGCCCTCGGGGCGCTCGCCGCGGCCACCGGCATCCCCGTCGCGTCCACCCAGGCGGGCAAGGGCTCGCTGCCCTTCGACCACCCGGCCGACGTCGGCGGCATCGGCCACACCGGCACGGCCACCGCCAACCACCTGGCCCGCGAAGCCGACCTGGTGCTGGGCGTCGGCACCCGGTACACCGACTTCACGACCGCCTCCGCCACCCTGTTCCAGAACCCCGACGTCCGGTTCGTCAACCTCAACGTCGCCGCGTTCGACGCGCACAAGATGGCCGGCGCCCCGCTGCTCGCCGACGCCCGGGCCGGCCTGCGGGCACTCGCCGAGGGCCTGGCCGGACACCGCGTGGACCCCGCGTACGAGGCCGCGTACACGGCGGCGAAGGCCGACTGGCAGACCCGCGTCGACGCCGCCTACGCCGTACCCGCCCCCGACGAGGACCGGCCGCCCACGCAAGGCCAGGTCCTCGGCCTGCTCGACGCCCTCGTCGACGACACCGACATCCTCATCAACGCCGCCGGCTCCCTCCCCGGCGACCTCCACGCACTGTGGCGGGCCCGCTCCGGCGACCAGTACCACGTCGAGTACGGCTACTCCTGCATGGGCTACGAGATCCCCGCCGCGATCGGCGTGACCCTCGCCGCGCCCGGCCGCCCCGTGTGGGCGCTGGTCGGCGACGGGACGTACCTGATGAACCCCACCGAGATCGTCACCGCCGTCCAGGAGGGCCTGCCGCTGCGGCTGGTGATCCTCGACAACCACGGCTACGCCTCCATCGGCGGCCTGTCCGGGGCCGTGGGCGCGGAAGGGTTCGCCACCGCGTACCGCTTCCGGGGGGCCGACGGCGCGTACGACGGCGCTCCCCTTCCGGTGGACCTCGCGGCGAACGCGGCTTCCCTGGGGATGGCCGTCATCCGCACCCGCACCGTCGGTGACCTGCGAAAAGCCCTCGCCGAAGCGCGGGAGGCGGACCGTCCCACATGTGTCTACGCACAGACCCGAACACCCGACACTGTGTCGGGCCCACCCCCGGCACAGGCGTGGTGGGATGTTCCTGTGGCCGAGACCGCGACCCGTACGTCGGCGGCCCTGGCCCGTGAAGAGTACGACCGGCAAGCCGCGCAGCGACGTCGCCATCTGTGAAGGAGCAAGGCATGAAGACCGTCAACCACTGGATCGGTGGCAAGACCGTCGAGGGCGCGTCGGGCAACTACGGCCCGGTCACCGACCCGGCGACGGGCGAGGTCACCACCCAGGTCGCCCTCGCCTCGACCGAAGAGGTCGACGCGGCCGTCCGGGTCGCCAAGGAGGCCTTCCTCAGCTGGGGCCAGTCCTCGCTGGCCGCCCGCACCAAGGTGCTGTTCGCCTACCGCGCCCTGCTGGACGCCAACCGCGACGCCATCGCCGAGCTGATCACCGCCGAGCACGGCAAGGTCCACTCGGACGCGCTGGGCGAGGTGGCCCGCGGCCTGGAGATCGTCGAGCTGGCCTGCGGGATCACCGTGCAGCTCAAGGGCGAGCTGTCCACATCCGTCTCCAACCGGGTGGACGTCGCCTCGATCCGCCAGCCGATCGGCGTCGTCGCGGGCATCACCCCCTTCAACTTCCCGGCGATGGTCCCGATGTGGATGTTCCCGCTGGCCGTGGCCTGCGGAAACACCTTCATCCTCAAGCCGAGCGAGAAGGACCCCTCGGCCGCCAACAAGCTGGCCGAGCTGATGACGGAGGCCGGCCTGCCGGCGGGCGTCCTCAACGTCGTCCACGGCGACAAGGTCGCGGTCGACGCGCTGCTCGCGCACCCCGACGTCGCGGCCGTCTCCTTCGTAGGCTCGACCCCGATCGCCCGCCACATCCACACCACCGCCTCCGCCAACGGCAAGCGCGTCCAGGCGCTGGGCGGCGCCAAGAACCACATGCTCGTCCTGCCCGACGCCGACCTGGACGCCGCCGCCGACGCGGCCGTCTCCGCCGCCTACGGCTCGGCCGGCGAGCGCTGCATGGCGATCTCCGCCGTCGTCGCCGTCGGAGCCATCGCCGACGAACTCGTCGAGAAGATCCGCGAGCGCGCCGAGAAGATCAAGGTCGGCCCCGGCAACGACCCGACCTCCGAGATGGGCCCGCTGATCACCGCCGCCCACCGCGACAAGGTCGCCTCGTACGTCAAGGGCGCCGCCGCCCAGGGCGCGGACGTCGTCCTCGACGGCACCGGCTATACGGTCGAGGGCAACGAGAACGGTCACTGGATCGGCCTGTCCCTCCTCGACAACGTCAAGACCGACTCCGACGCCTACCGCGACGAGATCTTCGGCCCGGTGCTGTGCGTGCTGCGCACCGACACCTATGAGGAGGGCGTCGCCCTCATCAACGCCTCGCCGTTCGGCAACGGCACCGCGATCTTCACCCGCGACGGCGGCGCCGCCCGCCGCTTCCAGCTGGAGATCCAGGCGGGCATGGTCGGCGTGAACGTGCCGATCCCGGTGCCGGTGGGCTACCACTCCTTCGGCGGCTGGAAGGACTCCCTCTTCGGGGACCACCACATCTACGGCAACGACGGCATCCACTTCTACACCCGCGGCAAGGTCGTCACGACCCGCTGGCCCGACCCGGCCGACGCCCCGTCCGGCGTGGACCTGGGCTTCCCCCGCAACCACTGACGGCCGCCCCCCACGAACCCAGGAGCCCCCGACCACCCTCACCGGTCGGGGGCTTCCTGCCGTCGCCCGACTTCGCCGTGAGCTGCACGGTGCGAGCGCACGGGGAGGGGGCGCGGCTGGTCGTCAGCGCCCGCCCACCAGGTCCGGTACGGGATCCGGGTGTTCCGGGACGGCGCGGCGGCGACGCCGCAGGATCAGGAGGGCGGCGCCGGCGGTCGCCGGCAGGAGGACGGCGCCGGCGGCCGGCCAGGGAACGGCGAGGAAGTCCGTACCGGACTGCGACCGCAGATCCGGGTGGGCGGTCGCGTCCGCCGAGACCTTCACGTCCACCCAGTCCAACTGCGGTGCGTCCGGCCACGCTTCGGTCAGTTCGGCGCGCTGCCCGGGGAGCAGGACCAGGCCGGTCGCCCTGGCGGGCCGGTCCAGGACCTCCCGTCCGAACAGTCCGCGCGCGGAGATCGTCACGCGCGGTTCGACCACCACGTTGCCCCGGTTGACCAGGGTGTAGGTGACGCGGGCGCGGGCGTCGCCCAGCCAGGGCACGAGGGGGGCGCTGCGGCTGACCCGTACGTCCTCCACGCTCAGGCCCGCGGTCACCGGTCCCGGCACCCGGAAGTACAGACGCGCGCCCACCGACCGCTTCACACCGACCTGCACCTTGCCGTCCCGTTGCACGCCCTCGACGGCCGTGTTCAAGGCGACGATCCCGCCGACGTGGTCGCCCGGGGTCGCGTCCGCGGGCACCTTCACATGGAACGGGACGTCCTTGCGGCCCTTCGGCGGGACGGTCACGGTCGTCGCCGCCTCGGGAGCCAACGCGATCCACGCGCCGACGTCCTTCGGCTTCGCCTCGACCGGCAGCAGGGCGAACGCGCCGCCCGACGGGGTGTTCATCGCGTCCGTCGCGAAGACCTGGAACGTCAGCTCACGGTCGGAGGAGTTCAGGATCGTCACGCTGTCGCCGAGGGTCGTCCCGGCGGCGCCCTGGTGGAAGAAGTAGGCGCGGTCGGTCATCGCCGCCCCGGCCGGGGGCGTGGGGAAGACGCCCCAGGTGCCGTTGTCCGCGGCCGTGGCCGTGCTCGGGGCGGTGGCGGGGAGCAGCAGGGCGCACAGACCGGCCAGCAGGACGGCGACGCTGCGGGGGCGCGTGGGGCGGCGGCGGATGCGCATGGGCGGGTCTCTCCAGTCGCGGCGCGGAGCGGGAAAAGGGGTGGTGGGGGGGGGGGGGGGCCCCGCCCCCCCCCCCCGGGGGGCGGGGGGGGGGGGCGCGCGGGGGGCAACCAATGAGGTTGTTGGGTGGAGGTTTTGTAGGGGAGGTGGT
>NZ_JBEZKS010000027.1:0-100447 GCF_040651775.1 Streptomyces sp. NPDC048383 | reverse complement strand
CCGCATGGCCACGACCATGTCGATCTCCCCGTCGATCCGCATGATCAGCGCCGGGTGGCCGCACGTGCGGGAGCCCCCGCCGGTGTCCGGCGGGGGCTCCTCGTCACGGGCTGGGCTCGCGAAGCGGTGTTACAGCGCCACCACTTGCTCGGCCTGGGGCCCCTTGGGGCCCTGCGTGACGTCGTACTCGACCTTCGCGCCCTCGGCCAGCTCCTTGAAGCCGGTCGTCTGGATCGCGGAGAAGTGCACGAACACGTCGGGGCCGCCGTCGTCCTGTTGGATGAAACCGAACCCCTTCTCCGAGTTGAACCACTTCACGGTGCCAGTTGCCATGGGTACTGATCCTTCTCAACGTTCCACGCGGGCCGCACGTGCAGCCGTCTCGATAGTGCCCACCCGCCGCTCGCGGCACACGCCGAACGCGGCCAACCGTGGCACTTCGAACACATGACCGCATCGCGCGGGGCTCACATCGCGCCGTCCCCGACGGGCAGCTGCGCTGCCGGTCGGGGGACGCGCGCGGCGGCGGCCCGGCGGGGACCCCCGACCCGACAGCCCAGGCAGTGCGCGTGCCCGGCGCGGGCCGCGGTGTCCCGGGTGCGCCAATCCCACTCGGCGCGCGGCCTGGGGCCGCTCGGCTTGCCCCAGCCGGCGAGGTGGAGCAGCCAGGTGACGATCCCCGCCACCGGGATCAGGCCGAGGCCGAGCCGGATGCCGGGCGTCCAGGCCGCGCAAAGGGCCACGCCCGCTCCCGCGCAGCCCAGCAGGGCCAAGGTCGTTCCGGTCCAGCCGGCCACGGTGTGGCCGAGGTCGACATCGCCGTGCGCGCTCATGATTCTCCCTGGGGGTACGGGCGCCAGTACGCTCGGAGCAGGATCTTTTATCTCACGAGCTAAGTAACTTAGATACTAAGGAGTGTGTGGGTGCACGGCAAGTCCCGCCCCCCGGCGACGGCCGGCGAGGCCATCGCGCGCATGGACCAGTACGTGGCCCTCGGCCTCATAGGCCAGCAGGAAGTGGCCCAGTTGCTCGGCCTGAACGTCACCGACCTCACCTGCCTGGGCCACGTACTGGGCGCCGGGGACGCCCCGCTCTCCGCCGGTGACCTCGCCGAACTGACCCACCTGACGACCGGCGCCGTCACCGGGGTGATCAACCGGTTGGAACGCGCCGGGTACGCGCACCGCCGGCCGGACCCCACCGACCGGCGCCGGGTACGGGTGGTGGCCGACCCGGCGGCGGCAGTGCGGGTCGTCGCGGTGTACGAGCCGTTCTACGCCCGGCTCGGGGCGTTGTTCGCCGACTACTCCCCTGCCGAGGTCGCCGTCATCGCCGACTGGTTCGGGCGGGCCACGGCCGAGATGCAGGCCCACCTGACCCGCGTACGGGCCGGGGAGATCGGCCCCCCGCCCGCGGAGTGACCGGCTGGTAAAATGGCCGGGAAACTTGAGGCGCGGGGTGTTTCCACCCGATGCGGACGCGTACGACGAGCCGGGACCCGTACCGAAGGGGTACGGACCCCGGCTCGTCGCCGTTCCCCGTCCCGTTCGACCGCCGCGCTCGCTCACCTCACGGAAGGTTCTGCATGAAGAACCCGTCAGCTCACAGGCGTTTCGGCATCAAGGCCGGAGCGAAGGCCGGCTCCAAGCCCGGAGCCAAGGGCGGCGGCAAGACTCCCCGCACCCTCGGCCCCCAGGGCGAGTTCACCATGCCCCGGACCGTCACCCCGGCGCTGCCCCCGGTGACCTCGTTCGAGGAGCTCGACCTGCCCGCCGAGCTGCTGAGCACCCTGGCCGAGCAGCAGGTGCGCGAGCCGTTCCCGATCCAGGCCGCGACCCTGCCGAACTCACTCGCGGGCCGCGACATCCTCGGCCGCGGCCGTACCGGCTCGGGTAAGACCCTGGCCTTCGGCCTGTCCCTGCTGGCCCGCACCGCGGGGCAGCAGGCCGACCCGAAGCGGCCGCTGGCCCTGGTCCTCGTACCGACGCGCGAGCTGGCGCAGCAGGTCACCGAGGCACTCGCCCCCTACGCGCAGGCCCTGAAGCTGCGCATGGCCACCGTCGTCGGCGGGCTGTCGATCGGCCGCCAGACCGGCGCGCTACGCACCGGCGCGGAGGTCGTCGTGGCCACCCCCGGGCGGCTGAGCGACCTGGTCGGGCGGCGGGACGTGCACCTGGAACGCGTGAAGATCACGGTGCTGGACGAGGCGGACCAGATGTGCGACCTGGGCTTCATGCCGCAGGTCACCGAAATCCTGGACCAGTGCCACCACGCCGGGCAGCGGATGCTGTTCTCTGCCACCTTGGACCGCAACGTCGACCAGTTGGTGCGGCGGTACCTGAAGGACCCCGTCTCGCACTCCGTGGACCCGCAGTCGGCGTCCGTCGGCACGATGGACCACCACGTGCTGCACATCCACGCCGCCGACAAGATCTCGGCGGCGACCGAGATCGCGGCGCGCGAGGGCCGGGTGCTGATGTTCCTCGACACCAAGCACGGCGTCGACCAGTTCGTGAAGCACCTGCGGGCCATGGGCGTCCGGGCGGAGGGGCTGCACAGCGGCAAGTCCCAGCCGCAGCGCACCCGCACCCTCGGACAGTTCAAGGACAGCCTGATCACCGTCCTGGTCGCGACGAACGTCGCCGCCCGGGGCATCCACATCGACGACCTGGACCTGGTGGTCAACGTGGACCCGCCGGCCGACAGCAAGGACTACCTGCACCGGGGCGGCCGGACCGCCCGCGCGGGCGAGTCCGGCAAGGTCGTCACCCTGGTCACGCCCAACCAGCGGCGGGACATCGTCCGGCTGATGGCCGACGCCAAGATCCGGCCGACGATCACCCAGGTGCGCTCCGGTGAGGCCGCGCTGAGCCGGATCACCGGCGCGAAGGCGCCGTCCGGGGTTCCGCTCTCGGGGGCCGCGCCGACCGACGCGAAGGGTCGGCCGAGCGGCTCCGACCTGGGGTTCCGCGGAATCGGCACCCGCCCGGGCCGCCCCGGCAAGGGCAAGGAGTCCCGCAGGACCATCGAGGCGCGACAGGCCGCCGAGGCCCGCCGCGCGGCCCGGGTCCGCAAGGGACTGTGACGCGCGGGCGCCGGACCCGCGGGGCGGGACCGGCGTCGTACCGCGCTGCCGTCAGGCCCGGCGGCGCCGTCGGGCGACGATGGCGCGGGTGACGATCGGCGGCAGCAGGTCCTTGACCAGCTTGCGCCGGCGGGCGCCCGGTCGCGGCGCGGGCCGGGCGACCGGCGGCGCGGCGACGACGACGGGTTCCACCGGCTCGGGCTCCTTCAACGGCTTCGGCTCGGGGGGCGCCGTCGCGGTGTCGCCGCCGATCCGCACCAGCGGCTCGCCGTGCACGATGTCGACGCCGTGCCACAGGTCGGTGCGGCCCTCCAGCCAGGACAGCATGGCCTTCCGGTGGGGCTCGGGGTCGCCCCAGGTCGCGTACAGCTTCAGGGCCGACACGGCTATCACCCGCAGCTCGCCGGTGGCGACCGCGGCCCAGACGGCGGCGGCGACGCCCGGGCAGTGCTCGGAACGGTAGTCGTCGAAGACGACCACGGCACCCTCGCCGGCGACCAGCCGCGAGGAGTCGATGTCCTGGACGACGTGCTCGTGCAGGTGCGAGGCGTCGATGTGGACGAAGCGGCAACTCCCGGGCCGTACGCGGTCGGAGACCACGGAGGTCGGCGCCTGGATGACCGTGGGCAGCGCCTCGTGGAAGGCCAGGTAGTTCGTCTCGAACCCGCGCCGGGTGAGCGTCGGGTAGGAGTCACGCGTCTCGGCGAGGTTGAAGTCGTCGGGCGCGGGGGAATCGAAGAGGTCGCAGACGGTGAACTCCTCACCGTCGCGCAGGTATCCGCCCAGGAAGATGGCGCTCTTACCCATGAAGGCGCCCAGTTCGAGGATGTCGCCCGGGGTTTCGGCGTCCTCGTTCTGACGGGTGAGGAACCAGTCGAACAGAACCTGGTCATGGGCCGAGAACCAGCCCTTGACCTCTCCGAACGTTCGGGGGACGGGCGGTGCAGGCTCGCCGTCGGGGGTGGTGACGGGGGCCTGTGAAACGTGCGACACGGAGAGTCATCCTCCAGTGGAGTGGCATCGGTTCAACGCTGATACCTGGCCAGGTATGGAGGACCATAAGCCCTCGTACTGGCGTCTGACGAGACTTCGCGGCAGGCACTGCCTCCACTTCGCCGGCGGCGCCGCGCCGCGCACACCGTTCGCAGGCCTCAGAAGCCGCCCCCGCAGCCGCCGCAACCCGCGCAGCCGGCTCCGAGGGACGGGGGGTCCGCGGCGTTGTCCGCGGCTACCTCACGCGGGGGTCGGTCGGCAGGGCCAGGCGGCGCAGGCGCTGAGCGGCGACGTTGCGTGCGCGACCGGTCCGTGCGGAGGTCGCGAGGACGGCCAGCGCCTCGTACGGGGCCGGTGAGAGGGCGGCGGCGTGCTGGCACCAGTCGGAGGCGGCGACCAGGTCGTCGGCCGACCACGGGCCACCGGCCTCCATCGCCTTCAGCAGGGTCCACTCCCGCAGTCGGCGGGCCGGGAAGGGCCGGCCGGCGACGGCGGGTCGCAGGGCGCCCGCCCAGTCGGCGAACGTGGCGTCGGCGGGGAGCCGCACGGCCCGCCGGTCCAGGTGGGTGACGACGGCGCTGTCGGCCATGACGGGGTCGGGGTCGCTCAGTACGGCGGCCACCGCGTCGGGCTCGGCCCGGGTGCCCGAGGCGGCGGCGAGGCGGTCGAGGTGCCCGGCGTAGCCCGAGCGGCCGGGCGCGGGCCGCGGGGGGACGGGCGGCGCGGCGCCGGCCGGGAGCGGTCGCCCGGCCTGGTCCGCCGGGTCGCCGCCCTGCTCCCGGATCGTCTCGTGCTCGCGTGTCCCCATACGGCCATTCCACACGACCGGGGTGAACGGATCGCGCGCAGGGTCCCCGGGGGCCGCCCGGCACCCCGGCGGTTCACCCGCCGCGGGCCTCGTGGCCGCCGGAGCCCTGTTCCTCGTCGTGACCGGTCTCCGGCAGCGGGGCGCCCGTCTCCAGCAGGGTCTTGAGGCTGGACGCGAGCAGCGGCCAGGCCCGACCGCACATGCCGATCAGGGTGCCGCCCGGCAGGAACCCCTCGTGGTGGACCGTGAGGCGGGCGAGGGTGTCGCCGACCGGTTCGATCTCGTACGTCACCCGGGTGCGCGGCTGCTCCGCCAGTTCGGCGCGCAGTTCCTCCTCGATGCCCACGGTGGCGGCCCACTGCGGGGTGAAGGTGTGCCAGGTGTAGGAGAGCCGGCGGTCCGGTACGCAGTCCAGGACCACCTGTTCGGGGTCACTGGTGCGCGCCCCGCGCTCGACCCAGGTCATGGGTGAGCCCACCGCCCAGTCCGTCTCGAAGCTCAGGCCCCAGTAGCGGCGGGTGAGGGCGGGCTCGGTGAGGGCCTGCCAGACCCGGGCGGGGTCGGCCTGGATGTACAGGGTGTAGGTGATGTCACTGTCGATCATGGGCCCATGCTGCGGGACCGGTCGCCCGCGCCGGCGGATTGGTCGGGTCGCGGCGGCGCCGTCACCAGCGGACGCCGCGCTCGGGGAGTTCCGTCGGCGGGGTGCGGGGCGGGGCGGGCAGGACGAGCCGGGCGCGGGCCGCGTGGACGGCCGCGAGTTCGTGGTGGCCCGCGGGGCCCCAGTCGTTGAGCTCCCGTACCTGTTCCGGGGTGGCCAGCAGGCGCGCGTACGCCGCGTCGGCTGTCGGGCTCACCGCGGTGAGCCGGGCCGCGGTGCGGGTGAGGGCGCCCCGGTCGGTGTGGCGGTAGCCCAGGGTGAGGGGAGCGACGGCGGGTTCGGCGGTGGGTGACGGCAGGTGTACGGCGCCGGTGGCGCGGGCGACGAGGAGCAGGACGCGGCCGTCGGGGGCGAAGAGCCACCCGGAGCGTTCCCGCACCGGCAGGTGCGCCGGGACGGGGGCGGGGATCCAGGCCCCGTGCTGCGGGGTGCGGCGGGTGCGCAGGACGCCGAGCCGGTCGAGGGCGGTGGGGGTCGTGGGGCGTCCCGCCTCCAGGAGGGCCGGTCCGCCGCCGCCGATCCGGGCGCGCAGGGCGGACAGGGCGCGGCGGGCGTCGACCGGCTCCATCAGGGCGGTCAGGTCGGCGGGCTCGGCGAAGTCGATGCCGGTGACCTCCTGGGCGGGGAGCCGGACGGACCGGATCCGCTCCGGGGTCCAGGTACCGCCGTCGTAGACGTGGAGGATCTCGCCGGGGAAGCCCATCTCGGGCGGGAAGCCGGGGGTGTCCGCCGGGATCCAGTCCACGGCGAGGCCGTGCGGGTAGTGGCCGTCGACTCCGAGTTCCTCGCGCACCTCGCGGGCGGCCGCGGCGGCGGGCGACTCCCCCGCGTCCACGGCGCCGCCCGGCAGCAGCCGGTCGGGGCGGTAGTCGACGCTCTGGACGAGGACCCGGCCGTCGGGGTCGGTGACGAGGACGACCGCCGCGGTCCAGAGCGTGGCGCGCGAGGCGCCGTACTCCTGCGGGGTCATCCGGGTGCCCGCCCGTCCGGGATCGTCGGTCAGCTGCGGCATCGGAACTCCGTTCACCGTGGGTGGGCCCGCCGGGTTGTGCAACAGCGGGTGCGGCCTGCGGGTTACGGCGCACACCGGGCGGACCACCCGGATCGGCTTTGCCCTCGCTATACCTCCTTATGACCGGGTTATGTCGATCTTGATACCGTCCGCGGTGCGGGCTGGCGGTGTGAAAACCGCCGGTCCGACCACGTACCCGGACCGAAGGAGACAGCACCGCCATGCGACGCGCACCCCGTACGGAGACCGGCGCGGCCACCGGAAAGCGGTGGACCGCGCCAATGGTCGTCGGGATCGCGGGAGGCGCCGCGGTGCTCGCCTTCGGCGGGTTGTACGCGGCCGGGCTGCTCCTCGCCGGGGAAGAGGTCGCGCCGGGCACGAAGGTGCGTGGCGTCGACATCGGCGGGATGTCCCGCGCCGAGGCCCGTCAAGCCCTGGCCCGGAACCTCGGGCCGTCGGCGACGGCCCCGCTGGGGTTGCGGGTCGGCGAGCGCACCGAGCAGGCGGCGCCGGCGAGCCTCGGCCTGTCGCTGGACACCGCCGGGACCGTCGACCGCGCCGCGCGCGCCGGCTCCGACCCGTTCACGGTGATCGGTCGGCTCTTCGCCTCCGGTGACCCGGACGTGCGGCCGGTGGTCCGCTTCGACGAGAGGGCGGCCCGCGCCGCGCTCGACGGCATCGGCGAGAAGACCGGCCAGGGGGCTCGCGAGGGCGCGGTGACCTTCGAGAAGGGCAAGGCGAAGGCCACGGCACCGGCCGCCGGGATCGCCCTCGACGTGGACCGCTCGCTCGACGCGCTGCGGGCCGCGTATCCGCGCACCGCGGGCTCGGCGGCCGACGTGGAGCTGCCCGTGCGGCGCACGGAGCCCCGCGTCGGGCAGCAGGAGACGGACCGGGCCCTGAAGGATTTCGGCGAGCCCGCCATGTCGGCGCCGGTCACCCTCACCGTGGCCGGCAAGCGCGTACCCGTCGCCCCGGCGGCGCTGGGCAAGCACCTGTCGATGAAGGACGACGGCACGGGCCGGCTGGCGCCGGTCCTGGACGAGAAGGCCCTGCTGGCCGATCCCGCCGTCGGCGGTCCGCTGCGCCAGGCCTCCCCCGGGCCGGTCGAGGCGAAGCTGCGGGTCGACGCCGCCGGGCAGGTCACCGTCGCCGAGGACGGCCGGCCGGGCCGGCAGGTCACCGCCGGGACCCTGGGCAAGGCCGTGCTGCCGCTGCTGACGCGCAGCGGGGCGGCGGCCCGTACGGGCGAGATCGCCACCGAGGAGGTCCAGCCCCGGCTGACCCGGGAGAGCGTGGCGCGGCTCGGGCTCAAGGAGCAGGTGTCCTCGTTCACGGTGCCGTTCGAGCGGGCCGCGTACCGGACGACGAACATAGGCAGGGCCGCCGAGCTGATCAACGGCTCGGTGGTCATGCCCGACGAGACGTGGAGCTTCAACCAGCGGGTCGGCGAACGCACGAAGGAGAACGGCTTCGTCGACGGCATCATGATCAACAATGGCGTGTACGAGAAGGCCGCGGGCGGCGGCGTCTCCGCCGTCGCGACGACCGTCTTCAACGCGATGTTCTTCGCGGGCGTCAAACCCGTGGAGCACGGGGCGCACTCCTTCTACATCGAGCGCTACCCGGAGGGCCGTGAGGCCACGGTGGCCTGGGGCAGCCTGGACCTGAGGTTCGCCAACGACTCGGGCAAGGCCCTGTACATCCAGGCCGAAGCCACCGACTCCTCCGTCACCATCACCTTCTTCGGGACGAAGAAGTACGACGAGGTGAAGGCGGAGAAGGGGCCGCGCACGAACGTCAAACCGCCGGCGACCCGCACCGGTACGGGCCCCAAGTGCGAGCCCCAGTCCCCGCTGGAGGGCTTCGACGTGGCCGTGGACCGGATATTCGTGAAGGGCGGACAAGAGGTGAAGCGCGAGACGCTGAAGACGCGTTACACGCCCCGTGACACCGTCACGTGCGGTACCTGAGTCCTTCGGGTCGGGGGTCGCTCGCGCCGCTTGGGCCGAGGGTGCGTCGTCCGTTCTGGATCTCACCCATCAGTGTGACGGGAAAGGTCCCGGCGTGTGCCGGTGCGGCAGGCTGGGCGGATGCAGCCGCGCCGAGTCCCGCCCCTGTCCCCGATCGCACCCCTGCCCCTGTTGCGGGCCCGGCCCCGGTCCCTGATGCCGCTGCTCCTCGGGGTGGTGCTGCCGGCCGCGTTGGTGCTGGCGACGGGATGCGTGACCGTACGGCCGCCCGCTCCGAGCGGGGTGCCGGGGACTGCCGCGTCCAGCCCGGCGGTGCGGCAACCAGCTCCCGTCGGTTGGCCGTTGGGGCCGCTGCCCGAGGTCGGGGCGACGCCGACGCCGGCTCCCGACGGGCCGGCGGGGACGGCGGCCCCCGCCGGGCGCGCCGTCCCCGTCGCCGCACCGGAGCGGCGCGCACCGCGCCGAGCCGTGGACCGTCCGCCGCGCCGGGCCGCCCCCGAACGGCCGGTCCGACCCCCGAAGGCCGTACGCCGGGCGCCCGCTCCCGCCCCGAAGGCGCGTCAGCGCCAACTGCCGCCCCGCCAGGGGCCGGTCCCGCAGCGCACGTTCGACATGGCTCCGCTGTGCGCGGCGGCCCGCGGCCGGGTGGACCCGAGCATCGTCGCCCTGTGCCGCTAGTGCTGTGGCCGGAAAGGTTTGCCGGTGGACCTTTCCGGTCACAGCACTAGACCACCCGGGCCGGCCGGCGGGTGGGCCACGCGGTGCGGACTCCGAGCCGGTCGAGGCCTCCGCTTCCCCCGCCCGCGGCGCGGAACGCGCTGATCACCGTCGGCGGTGGGTGGACTGCTGCTGGAGTACCTCCGGCCGGCCCGACGGGCGGTGGCCGGACCGGACTTCGCCGGTCAGGTGCGCCACGACCCCGCGCGGCGCCGGGCATCCCTGGCCGCGGCCCCGCCCCGTGGCGCGGTGGTCCGGAGCCGCCGGTCCGCTGCTCGCGGCGGCCGCCGCGGAGCTGCCGGAGGGGGCGTACGCGGCGGATCTGCGGGCGGCTCCGATCCCGAGCGAGGTGCGCTTCCCCCCGGGCGCCGGAGCGGGCGTACGGGGCCCGTCCCGACCCGGCTGCTGTTCCCGGCGGGCGGCCGACTTGCGGTGGCCGTCCCGGTGGTCCTCCCGGTCGCCGCCCCGGGTGCGAGTCGCGAGGGAGTCGACCCCCGTAGGCACCCCGGGGGCGGTTATTCGGGTGGATTCACCCGATCCGGATACCTAGAGTGACCGCAGGACGTCGTCGAGCAGGAGCCCCACATGCGCACCCACTACCCCCGTACGGCGCACCTGCCCTGGTCCCCCGGTGCGACCTCGGACGACGTACGGGCCCGCGGGACCGCCGCGCTCGCCGGGCGCGAGGTGGTGGTCACCGAGAAGCTCGACGGGGAGAACACCACCCTGTACCCGGACGGCCTGCACGCCCGCTCCCTCGACTCGGCGCACCACCCCTCGCGGGCCTGGGTCAAGGGCCTCCAGAGCCGCGTCGGCGCCGGGATCCCGGCCGGTTGGCGGGTGTGCGGGGAGAACGTGTACGCCCGTCACTCGCTGGCCTACGAGGACCTCGACAGCTGGTTCTACGGGTTCTCGGTGTGGGACGGCGACCGCTGCCTGGACTGGGACCGGACCGTACGCTTCCTGCGCCGGCTCGGCGTCCCCACCCCGCGCGTCCTGTGGCGCGGCGTCCACGACGAACGCGCCCTGCGCAGGCTCCGCGTCGACACCACCCGCCAGGAGGGCTGGGTCGTCCGTACCGTCGCGGGTTTCGAACGCGAGGACTTCGGACGGTACGTGGCCAAGTGGGTGCGCGGCGGCCACGTGCGCACCGACACCCACTGGATGTACGCGCCCGTGGTGCCGAACGGACTCGGCCCGGCGGCTCCGCTGTGGGCGGCCGCTTCGGGGTCCGAGCCGGACGTACCGGGCCTGCTGGCCGCCCTGGGCGAAGGACCGGAGCCCGCGCCCGGGGCCCGGGAGGCCGCCGCCGAGGTGGCGACGCGGCTCGACGGGGCCGGACGGACCGGGGAGACCCGGCTGACGGGGGTGTTGGCCGCCGTACTGCACCGGGAACCGCGCGGGGCCCTCGCTGCGCGGCTGGCCGCGGGGCCGCTCGGCATGGCCGGGGCGCGCCGGGTCGCGGACCTGGTGGGGCTGTACCCGGCGGTGCGGCAGCCGTTCCCGGACGAGCGACGGCGGGCCGGGTTGGTGCGCATGGCGACGGCCGCCGACCTCGGGGTGTTGCACGCGCTGGCGCTCTCGGTGCCCGGCGGTGCGGACGGGGCGGCGGGGCGGGACTGCGCGCAGTGGTCCGCGCTGCACGCCGAGGAGGCCGGGTTGCTCGGCGCGGACCCCTTGGGCGACCTCCGGACCGGTCTGCGCCGAGCCCTGGGGGGCCTTGACGGGGACGCGGCGGACCGCTGCTGGGCCGAAGCCCGGGAGGCCTTCGGGCGGGGCGGGATCTCCACCGCGGCGGAGGCGGTGGCAGCGACCTGGCGCTGGCGGGACGCGGCGTCCGGGCCGCGGTTGGTGCAGCTGTGCGGGCCGTCGGGCAGTGGCAAGAGCACCTTCGCCCGGGGCCTGCCGGGGGTGTCCGCGTACGTCGGCCTGGACGATCTGCGCGCCGAGCGGGGTGCGCGCGCCGACCAGCGGGCCAACGCCGAGGTGCTGCGCGAGGGTCTGGACCGGTTGGACCGGGCCTTGGCCGCCGGCGGGACGGTGGTGTGGGACGCCACTTCGCTGACCGAGCAACAGCGCGGCCTTGCGGGCGCCGTCGCGCGGCGGCGGGACGCGCTGGTCACGCACGCGGTGGTGCTCGTCGGGGAGGCCGAGTTGCGGCGCCGCAACGGCGTACGGGCGCATCCCGTACCGGAGGCCGTTCTGGTCGGGCAGGTGCGCCGGTACAGCCCGCCCTATCCGGGTCAGGCGCACCGGACCTGGTACGTCGGCGCGGGCGGCACCGTCGAGGACACGGCGGGCGGATTGGGCGGCCCGGGGGACGGACCGTACGGGAGCGGGGTCACGGCCTCGGGAAGCGGCGGCGCCGGCACGGTCCCGGCGGGCAACGACACGGGAGAGTACGTCTGATGCGGACCAGTGAGCAGCTCTACCACCAGGTCCGCTGGGACCCGCGGTTCGATCCGGCGCGGTTCACGCTCGGGCTGCACCAGCGCGGGGCCGCGCCGAAGCGGGTGCCGTTGCCGTCGTTCGTGCCGGGGGGTGACATCCCCTGGCACCGGGTCCTGTTCGTCGAGGCGGACGGCGAGCTGGTGTGGGACCGGGCCGGCGGCGTGGACCTGATCGACACGAGTCCGGCCGGGCGGGTGCGCGAACGGCGCCTGCTGGAGGCCCCCTTCTTCGGCGCCCGGACCCCGCACGCCTGGGACCCGGCGGACGGGGGTGCCTGGCGGCCGGTTCGGTCGAGCCCCGTCGATGCCGCCCCGCGGCGGGTCCGGCTGCTGACCTGGAACACCCTGTGGGACCGCTACGACGCCCCCCTCATCTCCACCGCGCTGCGCAGGCCGCTGCTGCTGGCCGACCTGGCGGCGGCCGACGCCGATGTGATAGCCCTCCAGGAGGTCGAACCCGCCCTGCTGAAACTGGTGTTGGCCGCGCCCTGGGTCCGGGACGGGTACGTCCTGGGCACCGATCCGTACGGCGGCGACGTGTCCGGGTGCGGGCTGCTCCTGCTGAGTCGGCTTCCGGTGCGCGAGGCCGGGCTGCACATGCTGCGGCGGCACAAGGGGGTCGCCGCCGTCACGGTCGACACCGCGGCCGGGCCGCTCGTCGTCGCCGCGACCCACCTGACCAGTGACCACACCGAGAACGGCGCCGGCCGGCGCGCGGAGGAACTGGCCCGGATCGCCGAGGGAACGGCCGGCCTCGACGCGGACCTGGCGCTGCTCGGAGACTTCAACGACGGCCGGTCCGGGGCGGGTCCGGCGACGACGCTGGGCCTGCGGGACGCGTGGAGCGAGGTGCACGGCGCGGACGACGACACCCCGACCTTCGATCCGGTGGGCAACCCCTTGGCCGCGGTGGGTTCCCTGACGGGCCGGCCGGGTCGGCTGGACCGGATCCTGTTGCGGTCGTCGGCCGCGCGGGTACCGGCGGCGGCCCTGCGCGGTGACGCGCCGGCGGCGGAGGGACTGTTCATCTCGGACCACTACGGGGTGGAGGCCACCCTGGAGTACCCCGCCGCGGGCGCGGGCGAGCGGCTCGACGTGACGGCGACGGCCCGGACCGCGGTGGCCTGGTTGCCGCCGGAGGATCCCGCGGTGGCGGAGCTGCGGCGGCGGCACGATCCGGCGTACGGGAGGTGGCCCGCGCACGTGAACCTGCTCTTCGGCTTCGTGCCGGAGTCCTCCTTCGACGCGGCGCTGCCGCTGCTGTCGCAGGTGGCGGCCGCGACGGAGCCGTTCACCGCCCGGCTGGAGGGCGTGCACTCCTTCGGGTACCGGGAGGACGCCACCCTGTGGCTGGACCCGGCGGCGGCCGGCGGGGCCCCGTGGCAGGAGCTGCGGCGGGCGCTGGTGGAACGCTTCCCGGGATGCGCGGGACGGGCCCGGGGCTCCGACTGGACCCCGCACCTGACGCTGGGCCGCAGCCGTGATCCGCGGCGGGCGGAGCGGGAGTTCGAGGCGCGCCTGACCGGCGGACGCGGTGCGACGGTCGGGCGGCTCGCGGTGCTGTCGCGGCGCGGCGACGGGCCGATGGTGGTACGGGCGACCGTGGAACTCGGCACGGGCGAGGTCTGCCCGCTGCCCGAGCCGTCGCCCCTGGCCGCGTACCGGACGGACCTGCGGACCGGGGCGCGGCCGGAGCGGGCCGGGGCACGGTCGGGGCGGGCGGGCTCGCCGCCGGATCGGGACAGGTCCTCGCCGGATCGGGACACGGCGTCGTGGCCGGATGGGGACATGCCGTCGCCGGATCGGGCCGCGCCGTCGCCGGACCGGGCCGCGCCGTTGCCCGAGCCGGCCACGTCGCGGGAGCCGGCCGCGCCGCGGTTGCCGAAGCGGCCGCCCCGGGGAGAACGGCCGTGGTCCGTGGCGGCGATCGTGGTACGGGTGACCGCGGCGCTCGGCGAGGGGGCGGTGGTGCGGGTCGCCGGGTCGCGGCGGATGGCGTGCGCGCCGCCGTGGGCGGACCTGGACCTGGTGGCGACGGTGCCGGGCGCCCCCGGCACCGCCGGGCTGCGGGAGCGGGTCGCGGCCGCGTTGCCGGAGGCCGAGCGGTTGCGGGAGGTCACCGGTGCGCGGGTGCCGGGGCTGCGGTTGCGCCTCGGGCAGCGGGACGTGGACCTGGTGGTGGTCGCCACCGGCGGGACGGACCCCGACACGGCCGTCGCGCGGCGGGCGGAGCTCGGCGGGGCGGCCGCGGTGGCGCTCAGCGCGCTGAGCGACGCGGACGCCGTACGGGAGTCCGTGGGCACGCGGCGGGCCGCGTTCTCCGGACTGGCGCTGGAGGTGAAGTCCTGGGCACGGGTCCGCGGCCTGGACTCGGCGCCCTTCGGCGGGCTGCCGGGGCTGGCCTGGACGGTGCTGGCCGCCAGGACCGTACGTACGGCCCGTGACCTGGAACCGGCGGCGCTGCTGCGGGAGTTCTTCGCGACGTGGGCCGCCTGGGACTGGAACGAGCCGGTGGCGCTGCGGCCCTCCGGGGCGTCCGGTCCGCTGCCCGCGCGGGCGGGGCCCGGACGCGCCTACTCCGTAGCGCCAGGCGGTGCTGCCGCCGGGGGCGAAAGCGGCCCCGTGCCGGATCCCGACGGCCGGTGCGGGGAGGGGCCCGCACCGGTCACCGTGCTGACCCCGTCGGAACCGGTGCGCAGCTGCACGGCCCAGGTCGGGGCCGGGATGCGGGACCTGCTCGTGCGGGAGCTGTACCGGGCGTGGGAGGTCCTCGACGCGGACCCGGGCGACTTCGAGCGACTGCTGTCCGGCCCGCCGCTGCACCGTCGACACGCGGCGTGGGCCGTGGTGACCGTACGGGGCGACGGGCCGCGGGAGTTCGAGGAGAACCTGGGTCGGGCCCGGGGCCGGGTGCGCGCCCTGCTCGGCGCGTTGGAGGGGGCCGGGGTGGCCGACGTACACGCGTGGCCGCGCCCCTTCGAGCGGGCCGCGACGCGGGCCCGCTACGCGGTGGGGCTGGGGGTCGGGGCGGGCGACGCGGGCCGCCGGGAAGCGCTGACGGTCGCGTGGGCGGCCGGCCTGCCCGGTGTCGAGGTCGCCCTGGTCGCCGGCGGCGAGGTGCCGGATCTCACCTGACGGGCTCGGCTGATGGCGACGAGTAGCGAACGCATGACGCCGTCCGCCTCCTCCGTACGAACACTTCCCGAAACCGGACCGGGTTCGGACCGGGCCGGGCCGGGCCGGACCGACGCCGGCACGAACCGGGGACGAACGCGGCCGAAGCCTGCCCGAAGCCCCGTCCCGCCGTCGCGGGCACGGCGGAACGGAGCGGTCAGGAGCCTCAGTAGAGCCTTGCGGGGATTTTTCGTCAACACTTTTCACAAGGATTGAAGAAACCCCAAGTTCACAGGCCTGCAGGCCAATTGACATGCCGATGGGTCTTCGGTTCATGAACGCTGAACCCCTTGACGGCCTCCCTGTCGGGCAGTTCACTCACGCTTCGATCCCCCCGGATCCACGACGTCAGGAGTGCCCCCATGCCACGCCTCTCCGATCATCCGCCCCGACTGACGGTCGCGGCCCTCGCCGCCGCCCTGGTCGCGGCCCTCCTCGTGCTGCTCCCCGGCACCGCCGCCACCGCGGCGCCCACGCTCCTCTCCCAGGGCAAGCCCGCCACCGCCTCCTCGGTCGAGAACGCCGGCACCCCGGCCGGCGCGGCCGTGGACGGCGACAACGGCACCCGCTGGTCCAGTCAGTTCGCCGACCCGCAGTGGATACAGGTCGACCTCGGCGCACCCGCCCAAATCGGCCAGGTGGTGCTGCGCTGGGAGACCGCCGCCGCCAAGGCCTACCGGGTCGAGCTGTCCAACGACGGCAGCACCTGGTCCACCGCGTACTCGACCTCCGCCGGCGTCGGCGGAACGGTCACCCACGACATCACCGGAACGGCCCGGTACGTGCGCGTGCACGGCACGGAGCGCACCACCGGGTACGGCTACTCCCTCTGGGAGTTCCAGGTCTACGGCACCGACGGCACCGGACCGGTCATACCCGGCGGCGGCGACCTCGGCCCCAACGTGATCGTCTTCGACCCGTCGACGCCGAACATCCAGGGCAGGCTGGACCAGGTCTTCGCCCAGCAGGAGTCCGCCCAGTTCGGCTCCGGCCGCTACCAGTTCCTCTTCAAGCCGGGTACCTACAACGGGCTCAACGCGCAGATCGGCTTCTACACCTCCATCTCGGGCCTCGGCCTGAGCCCCGACGACACCACCATCAACGGGGACGTCACCGTCGACGCGGGTTGGTTCGGCGGCAACGCCACCCAGAACTTCTGGCGTTCGGCCGAGAACCTCGCGCTCAACCCGGTGAACGGCACCAACCGCTGGGCCGTGTCGCAGGCCGCGCCCTTCCGCCGCATGCACGTGAAGGGCGGCCTCAACCTGGCCCCGAACGGCTACGGTTGGGCCTCCGGCGGCTACATCGCCGACTCGAAGATCGACGGGCAGGTCGGCAACTACTCGCAGCAGCAGTGGTACACCCGCGACAGCTCCATCGGCGGCTGGTCCAACGCGGTGTGGAACCAGGTGTTCTCGGGGACCCAGGGGGCGCCGGCGCAGTCGTACCCGAACCCGCCGTACACCACCCTCGACACCACCCCGGTCTCCCGGGAGAAGCCGTTCCTGTACCTGGACGGCAACGAGTACAAGGTCTTCGTCCCCGCCAAGCGGACCAACGCCCGCGGCACCTCGTGGGGCAACGGGGCGCCGCAGGGCACCTCGGTCCCGCTGAACCGGTTCTACGTGGTCAAGCCGGGCGCGAGCGCGGCGACGATCAACCAGGCGCTGGCCCAGGGCCTGCACCTGCTGTTCACACCCGGCGTCTACCACGTCGACCGGACCATCCAGGTGAACCGTCCGGACACCGTGGTCCTCGGTCTCGGCCTGGCCACGATCATCCCGGACAACGGGGTGACCGCGATGAGGGTCGCCGACGTGGACGGGGTGCGGCTCGCCGGCTTCCTCATCGACGCGGGTCCGGTCAACTCCCCGACGTTGCTGGAGGTCGGCCCGGCCGGCTCCGCCGCCGACCACGCCGCGAACCCGACGACCGTGCAGGACGTCTTCATCCGGGTCGGCGGGGCCGGCGCGGGCAAGGCCACCTTGGGCATGGCGGTCAACAGCCACGACACCATCGTCGACCACACCTGGATCTGGCGGGCCGACCACGGGGACGGGGTGGGCTGGGAGACCAACCGCTCCGACTACGGCTTCCGCGTCAACGGTGACGACGTCCTGGCCACGGGGCTGTTCGTCGAGCACTTCAACAAGTACGACGTGGAGTGGAACGGCGAACGCGGCCGCACGATCTTCTTCCAGAACGAGAAGGCGTACGACGCACCCAACCAGGCCGCCGTCCAGAACGGCGCCACCAAGGGCTACGCCGGCTACAAGGTGGCCGACTCGGTGAACACCCACGAGGGGTGGGGCCTGGGCAGCTACTGCTACTACAACGTGGACCCGACGATCCGTCAGGACCACGGTTTCCAGGCACCGGTGAAGCCGGGCGTGCGCTTCCACGACCTTCTGGTGGTCTCGCTCGGCGGCAACGGCCAGTACGAGCACGTCATCAACGGCGTCGGCGCCCCCACCTCCGGCACCTCGACCGTCCCGTCCACGGTGGTGTCGTTCCCCTGATCGACCCGCACCACCCCTGACCCCCATCCCCTCCCCCCGCCCCCCGCCCCCCGGAAGGCGTGGGGCGGCCCGGCGGCCGCCCCACGTTGCGGGCCATTCGACGGGCCGCGGCGACGGACCCCGGGGCGACCCGCTCGCGTACGAGGGGCCGTGGGGCGGCACGCACGTGGACGGTGGCGGCGGGCTGGTCTCCGTACGGTCCACCCACCTCGGCGGCGGCACGCTGAAGGCCACGGCTCCGGCGCGGACCGGGGTGTGGAAGCCGTACGTCAGGGTGACGGACGGGCGGGGCAACGTGGGCGTCGAGCAGCGGTCGGTTCGGGTGGTGCCGCCGCCGGTGGCGGGCCCGGACGTGGCCCGCGGCCGGCCGACGACCGCCTGGACCCATCAGAACGACGGGTGGGGCGGCTGCCCTGCACCCCGCAGTTGGCCACGGACCGCCGTACGGACACCCGGTGGGCCGGCACCTGGGCCGATCCGCAGTGGCTCCAGGTGGACCTGGGCTCGGTGCGGCAGCTGCGTCACGCGCGGTTGGTGTGGGGGTCCGCGTACGGGAAGCGCTGGGTGCGGCTGGAGCTGACCGAACGCGGCTCGGGCTACGGGTACTCGCTGTTCCACTTCGGCGTCCACGCCTGACCGCCGCCCCGCACACCCTGCGCGTCGCCCGATGCCTGCCGGGCGGCGCGCGGTCGTGCGTCGGGACGGTGCGTGGGGCGGTTGGTGGGGCGGTGGGTGGGGCGGCAGCCGCGGGTGGGCGACGGGGCTCAGACTTCGATGACGATCTTCCCGGCGGTGTGGCCGTCCTGGCTGAGGGCGAAGGCGGCCGCGAGTTCGGAGAGCGGGAAGGTCTCGGCGACGGTGACCGTGAGGCGGCCCTCGTCGGCGAGCCGGCCGAGGGCGGCGAGGTCGGAGCCGACTGGGCGCACCCACATCCACTGGCCGCCGGCGCCGACGACCGTCTGGTCGGCGATGGAGGCGTGCCGGCCGTCGTCGGCGAGGACGACGCGGGTGACGTCGAGGACGCCGCCGACGAAGTCCGCGACGACGTCGACCCCGTCGGGGGCGAGGCCGCGGACCCGGTCGGCGAGGCCGTCCCCGTACGCGACGGGCTCGCAGCCCAGCTCGCGCAGTCGGTCGTGGTTGCGGGGGGAGGCGGTGCCGATGACGCGGGCGCCGAGCGCGCGGGCGATCTGCACGCCGAGGGAGCCGACGCCGCCGGCGGCTCCGTGGATGAGGACGGTGTCGCCCTCGCGGGTGCCGAGGCGGGTCAGCAGTTGGAAGGCGGTGAGCCCGGCCAGCGGCAGGCCCGCGGCCTGCTGCCAGGTCAGGGAGGTGGGCTTCGACGCGAGGGCGCGTACGGGCACGGTGACGAACTCGGCGAAGGTACCGCCGTGCACCCAGTCCTTGCGGGCGTAGGCCATGACCTCGTCGCCCGCCGCGAACTCGGGGGTGTCGATGCCGACGCGCTCGACGGTGCCGGCGACGTCCCAGCCGGGGACGACGGGGTGGACGACGTCCATCAGGGCGTCGAGGCCGCCTGACATGATCTTCCAGTCGACCGGGTTGACCGACGCGCAGCGGACCCGGACGAGGACCTCGCCGGGGCCGACCTTGGGGACCGGCAGCCGGGTCTCGGTGAGCACCTCCGTGCCGCCGTACGTCTCGTACGTCATCGCCCGCATGGTGTCCTGGCCGTGGTCGGACATGCGCCTCGCCTCTCCGCTTACCGGTGTGGGGGTCCCTTCCGCATCCCACCACGAAAGGCCGTGCCCGCCCCGGCAGGCGGGGCGGGCACGGCGCGGCGCGGCGCGGAAGCACGGGGGTCACAGGGCCCGGTGGGCCGCTCCGCGTAGCGGCGGCCGCTGGACTTCACGGTGCGCCGCTGGGTCGGGCAGTCGACGTGGACCAGGCCGAAGCGCTCGTCGTAGCCGTAGGCCCATTCGAAGTTGGGCGGGTCGCGGCCGGTGCGGGGGCGGGGGCGGGGGCGGGCTGGATCGCTGCTGCCGGCGGGTGGGCTCCAGGCATCGGATTTCCTCCGGCCGTGCGAAGTGACCAGCAGGTACACGGCGGTGCCCAGCAGCAGGAAGAGCAGCAGGAGGACGGACATGGCCGAGCCGGTGCCGAAGTTCCAGGTGAGGAAGCTGGACTGGTGGATGTGGAGGGAGATCAGGTCGGCGGCCTCGGGGGCGGACTTTGCGTGGCGGATCGGCCCGTTTCGGCAGGGTCGTGGGGAGGCCGGTGAGCGGGGCTCCGGTGTCGTCCGCCCGGCACCCCGCCGGCACCTGTTGCGTCCAGGCTTTTATTTAAGTCGTGAGTTAAGCCTCGGGGAGCGGTCGCGTCAAGGGGTCGCGCAGAGGTATGTTGCGAACCATGTCACGGCGGAAGGGGCCAGATGACCACGGGGCGTAGCGGACGTACGGTGCGGGACCTGCGGCGCGGCAACCGCAGCGCCGTGCTGCAGCGGTTGTACTTCGGCGGGCCGATGAGCCGGCAGGAACTGGGGCCCGCGACCGGGCTGAGTTCCGGATCGGTCAGCAACGTCGTCGGTGAACTCGTCGCGGACGGGCTGCTGGAGGAGGCCGGGATCGTCGATTCCGACGGCGGCCGGCCGCGCACCCTGTTGCGGGTGGCCCCCGGCAGCGCGCACATGATCGGGGTGGACGTCGGCGAAACCCGGGTCCGGGTCGAGCTGTTCGACCTCACCCTCACCGAACTCGCGCGCACGGAGCTGCCGTTGCTGCCGCGCGGATGTTACGACGTCGGCCCGATCGTGGACCACGTAAGGACCGGCATCGCCACCGTCCTCGCCGAGGCCGGGGTGGGCACCGAGCGACTGCTGGGCGTCGGCGTCGGCGTCCCCGGGATCGTCGACCGCGAGGCACCCGGTGGGACGGTGGTCCACGGCCAGACCATCGGCTGGGACGCGGTGCCGTTGGAGGCGCTGCTCCGCGCGACGAAGGCCGTGCCGGAGGAGGTCCCGTACCTCATCGACAACGGTGCGCGGACGCTCGGTCAGGCGGAGATGTGGTTCGGGGCGGGTCGGGGCGCGCGGGAGGCCGTCGTGGTCCTCTTCGGGTCGGGCGTCGGCGCGAGCCTGATCACGGACGGCTCGGGCACCGCCCTGGAGTGGGGCCACCTGACGGTGTCGGTGGGCGGCCGGCGCTGCCGCTGCGGGGCGCGGGGCTGCCTGGAGGCGTACGCCGGGGCGGAATCGGTCCTGGCCCGCTGGACGGAACGCGGCGGCGGGGTGGTCGGGGTCGGTGGGATCGGCGGGGGCGGTGGGGTGGCTCGGGACGGCGGTGCCGACGGGACCACGGTGACCGGGACCGGCCGCTTCGGCGAGGTGGACGAGGCCGACGAGGAAGAGGCGCTGTCGGCGCTGCTCGACGCTGCGGTCGCGGGGGACGCGCTCGCCCTGGCCGTGTTGGAGGAGACGGCGGAGTACCTCGGCGCCGGCCTGTCGGACGTGATCAACCTGTTCCGGCCGGAGCGGATCCTGATCGGTGGCTGGGCCGGCCTGCTGCTGGGCCCGCGCATCCTGCCGGCGGTCCGGGAACACGCCACGCGCTACTCGCTGCGGCACCCCGCCGCACGGGTCTCGATCGACCTGGGTTCCCTGGGCCCGGACGCGGTCACGGTGGGCGCGGCGACGCTCCCGCTGTCGGCGTTCTTCGCGGCGGGCGGCCGCCGCGCCCTTCCGGAACCCCCGGCCGAACAGCCGGGCTGGCAGACCGCCCTGGAAGTCCGCGGCGGAACGCACCGGGCCCGGGGTTGACACGTCGCGGCCGGGCGCGCACGCGACGAAGCGGCGCGACGGGCACCCCGGGACCCGGCACCGGCGGAACGGCCCC
Organism: Streptomyces sp. NPDC048383; assembly: GCF_040651775.1. NCBI lineage: Bacteria > Bacillati > Actinomycetota > Actinomycetes > Kitasatosporales > Streptomycetaceae > Streptomyces > Streptomyces sp. NPDC048383. The sequence continues at coordinate 79,204 of NZ_JBEZKS010000027.1, read as the reverse complement.
GCCCGCGCGGCCGGCGTATCCGTACGAGGTCGGCCGCGGTGCGGGCCGTCGGGGATGCGGCGAGGGGCGCAGGGGTGGGGGCGCTCGGGTCAGGTGGAGGCGCGGATCACCAGGGTCGGGGTGAAGAGGACTTCGGTCGGTTCCGGGGGGCCGTCACCCGTGACGCGGTCGAGGAGCAGACGAACCATTTCCGCCGCCATGTCCTCCACCGGCTGGCGCACCGTCGTCAGCCGCGGCCGGCCCGCCGCGGCCGCGCTCGAATCGTCGAAGCCGACCACGGCCACGTCCTGCGGGACCCGGCGCCCGTGCTCGCGCAGCACCAGGCAGGCGCCCCGGGCCATCAGGTCGTTCGCCGCGAACACCCCGTCCAGGTCGGGCCGTCCGGCCAGCAGGCGGCGCATCGCCCGCTCGCCCCCGCCGTCCGCGCCGCCCTCCCCCAGGTACGACACGACCTGCGCGCGGTCCCGCGCCGAGTCGGCGAACATCAGTACCGGGTACACCCCGCCCGGCCGCAGGGCGCGTACCACGCCGGTGACCACCCGTCCGAAGAACGGATCCTGGAAGAACCCGGGCGCCGCGTCCTCGGCCGCGCCGTCCGGGTCCGCCTCCATGTCCAGTTGCACGTCCGCGTCCGTCGCGGCGTCCGTGCCCGCCCCGGAGACCACCAGGGCGACCACGCCCGAGCGTCGCGTGACGAGTGAGCGGGTCGCCCGGTTCGGGACGTACCCCTTTTCGGTGACGGCCCGTCGGACCGCCTCCCGGATGCCCGGGTCGACGTTGCGGACGCCGTTGACCACGCGGGACACCGTCGCCCGGGAGACGCCCGCCGCGCGGGCCACGTCCTCCAGCGTGGGGGCCGTCCCGGTTCCCGCTCCCCTGCGACCCCCTGTGTCCATGGCCGCACTGTAGCCGTCCGGGGTCAGGCGTCGAGCCCCGCCCGCAGCGGGAGATCGCCGGCGCTGCGCCCTGCCAGGAGGGTGCGTGCACCCCGACCACGGCGAGGCTGCCGAGCGCGGCGGCGTCGAGCGGCCACCCGCCGGCCCGGTTCTCCAGCAGCACGAAGCTCGCGGCGGCACTCTCCCGCAACAGGCGGCGGCGCCGCTCGGGGTCGCCGCAGGTGGCAGAGCGCTCTCCCAGATGATCCCAACCACCCGGTTCCGCTGCCAACGGGCAGGAGGGCAAGGGGTGTTCGACGATCACCACCCGCCCGGGCCGAGAACCCGCCGAGGACCCGCCGAGAACCGGCCGAACGCCGACCGGGGCGCCGACCACCGCTCATCGATCACCGATCACCGGTGATTCCAAGCCTGTCGCTTTCGGATGCTTTCGACCGACTCCGACCCACGAGTTCACATAGCTGACCACCTTCTGCGAGAAGCGGTATCGCATCGAACCCAAACCACCCGTCAGGGTGATAACCAGTTGATTCCGGAACCATCGGGTATGTCGAGTTAAGTGCTGCCGGCGCACCCTTCCGCGCTGGAACGATGCGAACCACCGGATCGCCGGACCACCACACCGCCGAGCCACCACACCGCCGGACCACCCCGGCGCCGGCCCGGCACGACGAGAGGACGTTTTCGTGAGCCATCCGCAGGAGGACGGCGCGCTCAGCGCGGTTACCGCAGCACACGTGCACCGCGTCGTCCAGGACGGCGTCTACGCCTCCCCCACCGCGCTCAACCCGGCCGCCGCCAACCTGGCCGAGGCGCTGGTCGCCACGCTCAACGGCTCCGCCCGGACAGCCCTGTTGCCTCCCGACCTCCAGCAACTGACCGAACGGGTGCGGCAAAGGGCGACCATCGGTTTCCCCCGGATCACGTCCGCCCTGGACGGAGTGCGGCTCTCCGCCCACACCATCAAGCTCCACACCACGGAGCCCCGGCCCGTGGTGATCGTGCCCGCGGGCTGGACCCCCTTGGGCTGGGCCCTGTTCGAGTACGCACATCTCCAACTGGCGCTCCGCGGCTACCACGTGCTGGCCTACACCCCGCGCGGCATCGGCACGACGGTGGCCCTTCCGGGCGGCGGCTACGTCGACGGTCCGTTCACCTCCGAAGGCACGATCGACGTCGCCGGCCCGGCGGACTGGGCGGACGGGTCCAGCGTCATCGACTACGCCGAGCGGTACTTCGAACCGAGCACGATCGCGTTCCTCGGCGAGTCGTACGGCTCCGGCATCAGTCAGCTCGTCGCGGCGCACGACCCGGCCGGACGCGTCGGGGCGGTCGTCGCGCTCAGCACCTGGGGCAACCTCGCGAGCAGCCTCTACCAGAACGACACCCGGCACCTGGCAGCGGTGAAGGCCCTGGTCGGCTTCACCGGCGGGCCGGTGGAGCGCAAGTTCGACGCGGCGACGCAGCAGATCCTCGCGGACTTCGACAACGGGCACCACCTCGACGAAGTGGCCGCATGGGGCACGGAGCGGGCCCCGGCGACCTACGTCGGGGCGACCAACGCGCGCGGCGTCCCCACGTTCTTCTCCAACACCTGGCACGAGACGCTCTTCCCCGCCAACCAGGTCATCGAGCACTTCGACCGCCTGACCGTGCCCAAGCGGCTGAACCTGTGGATCGGCGACCACGCCGCCCCCGAGGGCGCCGGTCTGACCGCCCCGTTCAGCGGCCCGAACGTACCCGTCGAGGAGGCGTTCGCCTGGCTCGACCACCACCTGCTGGGAGCGGACAACGGGGTACCCGACTGGTCCGCGGTCAGCACCCAGATCATGTTCACGTACGGCACCCGGGCCGACCCGGAGACCGGCAAGGACGTGATCACCGAGCCCGCCGTCCGCGAGACGAAGCCTTCCTGGGCGGATGTCACCCTCTCGACCGAACGCTGGTACCTGACCGCCGCCGCCCCGGGCGGTCGCGACGGCGGACTCGGCCCGGAGCCGGAGAGCGGCTGGCAGCGGGAGTTCGCCGCGGGACAGCTCACCGAGGCCGTGGCGGTCGACGCCCCCATCACCACCGGTCAGGCCGAGTGGAAGGGCAACCCGAAGACGTACCCCACCGGCAAGTTCGACCGTCGCCACCTCGCCGCCTGGACCAGCGCGCCCCTCGAATCCGCCCGTCGGATCCGCGGCGTTCCCGAACTCTCCCTGACCGTCCGCAGCTCGGCCGGTTCCGCGACCTTGGTCGCCCTCCTCTTCGACCTCGCCCCCGACGACACCGCCCGCATCATCACGCACGAACCACTCAGCCTGCTGGACCTGACGGCCGACCAGGAGCGGGACGTCTCCTGGCGGCTCCAGGCCGCGGGCTACGACGTGGCGGCGGACCACCGACTCATGCTCGTCATCACCGGCAAGGACCCCCTCTACTCCGACGCCGGCGTCGACGGCAGCACCACCACGATCACCTCCGGCGGGGGCGACCCCGCCCACCTGGTCCTGCCCCTGGGCTGATACCGGGGGCCCGGGACCGGGGCACCGCGACCGGTCACCTTGCCGCAGCGCCGACCCGGTCGGCGTTGCGGCGTCGCCGGCATTTCGGCGTTTCAGCCCGTGCGCAGCCAGTCCTCGTAGCGGGTCGGGGCCGGGCGGGCGTCGGGACCGGCGGTGAGCACGTCGCCCTCGACGACGGCGAACATGCCTGCCTGCGCGTCGGTGACGACCGTACGGTCGTCCTGTCGGGCCGCGAGGGTGAGGCGGCCGAGTTCGTCGAGGGCGAAGACGTCGGGGCCGGCGACGTCGAGGACACCGTTCAGCGGCGGGGCCGTGGTGACCTCGGCGAGGGCCGTGACCACGTCGGCCGTCGCGACGGGCTGCACGGGGGTGGCGGGCAACCGTACGGTCCGGTCGTCGGCGGTCCAGGACATGACCGCGTCCATGAACTCGAAGAACTGGGTGGCGCGCACGATCGAGTGGGGGGCGGGGCCGCCGCGCAGCAGCTCCTCCTGGAGGGTCTTCGCACGGTAGTAGTCCAGTTGCGGCACCCGGTCGCCGCCGACGATGGACAGGACCACCTGGTGGCGGACGCCCGCGCCTCGCCGGCCGCCGGCAGGTTCCCCACGGTGGTGCGGAAGAAGGCCGCGGAGGCCTCGTCGAAGGTGGGGAGTCGCTGACGTTCACGACCGTGTCCGCGCCGTCTCACGACCGTATCCGCGCCGTCGAGGGCCTCGTCGAGGCCGGTGCCGGTGAGCAGGGCGACGCCGGTCGACGGGAAGGCCGGCACCACGTCGTGTCCGGCCGTACGGAGCCTGGTGACGAGTTGCGAGCCGATCAGTCCGGTACCGCCGATGACCGTGATCCTCATGTCCGTGTCCTTCCGTGTCCTTCCGTGAGCCGAGTGGGACGCGCTGCCGTCGCCGCGAACCCGGGACCGGGGAGCGGGGAATGGGGAGCGGGGTACGGGGAACGGCGGGGCGAGCAGGGACGGCCGACGATCCGTACGCCGCCCGCCTACCCCGCGTCCGCCTCCTTCCCCGTCCCCGCCCCCGCCCCCGCCCCCGTCGCCGGCGCCGTTTCCGCGCGCCGGAGCAGCAGCAGGGCGATGTCGTCGGTGCGCGGGGCCGTGTGTTGGGCGTGGGCGACGAGCGCTTCGGCCAGCGCGCCGACCGAGTGATCCTGGGTGAGATGGGCCGCGGCTTCGCGGACGCAGACGTCGAGGTCGCGTCCAGGGGTTTCGACCAGGCCGTCTGTGTAGAGCGCCAGGAGCGTGCCGGGCGGGAACGGGATCTCGGTGCTGTCGTAGACCGCGTCGGGATCGATGCCGAGGAGGAGGCCCGGGCGCAGGTCCAGGGTCCGGGCAGGCCCGGTGGGGTGTTGGAGGAGCGGCGGCGGGTGGCCGGCGGTGGCGAGGCAGGCCGTGTGGCGGGCGAGGTCGATCTGGACGTACAGGCAGCTCGTGAACAGTCCGGGGTCGAGGTCGGTGAGGAGCCGGTTGGTGCGGGCGAGGACCTCCCCGGGGGGCGCCCCGGCGGTCGCGTGGACGGCGGTGCGGACCTGTCCCATCAGCGCGGCGGCGTTCACGTTGTGCCCCTGGACGTCCCCGATGGTGGCGGCCACGGTGGTGCCGTCGATGCGGATCAGGTCGTAGAAGTCCCCGCCGACGTCGAGGCCGTGGGCGGCGGGCAGGTAGCGGGCGGCCACGTCCAGCCCGGGGACGCGGGGCAGGGTGTGCGGCAGCAGGTTGGTCTGCAGGCTGCGGGCGAGCCGGCGCGTGGAGTCGTAGAGCCGCGCCCGGTCCAGGGCTTGGGCGATCAGGCCGGCGAGCGCGGTGAGGACGGCGCGTTCCCCCGGGACGAAGGGGTGCGGGTGCTGGTAGGCGAGGACGAGCGAGCCCACGGGGCGGCCCGAGGCGATCAGCGGGAGGAAGGCCCAGGCGGACATGCCGTCCTCGATGGGCGCGGCCGGGTACGCGGCCAGCAGTTCGTCGGGGGTGGCGTAGAAGAGGGCGCTGCCGGTGTGCAGGACGCGGGTGGTCGCCCTACCGGAGGCCATGGGTTCGCCGTCGAAGCGAGCCATCAGTTCGGCGGTGTAGCCGCGGTGGCCGACGATGCGCAGCCGCTGCTCGTCGACGACGAGCAGCGCCATGGCCTCGGCGCCGAGGGCGGGAACGAGCTGGTCGGCGGCTTGGTCGACGACGTCCTGGGCGTGCGCCGCCTCGGTGAGGGTGGCGGCCAGGTGCATCAATTGGTAGAGGGCCGTGGCGCGGCTCGGCAGGTGCGGTCCCCCGTCGGCGGCGGCGTCCGGGGCGTGCGCCCCCTCGGCGTCGGCGGCGGTGATGCGGACGCTGATCCCCGAGCCGTCCGGGTACAGCTCGAAGCGCAGGGTCCGGCCGGGTGGGCGTACGGCGAGGAAGGTACGGGGCATGCGGCTGATGACGGCGGCCCGGTAGTGGTCCTCGATCACCGGGGTGTCCATCCAGGGCAGCGCCTCCCAGGGCAGGGCTCCGATGAGGTCGGCAGCCGGAGCGCCGAGCAGGGCGGCGGCCTCGGTGGTGAGGAAGGTGATCTTCCCGTTGAGGTCGAGGGCGCAGCTGCCGCCGGGGAGGCGGCGTACGAAGGCCAGTCCGGCCGCCGCCTCCACGGGCCCGGGGGTGGGCGGGGGCGGCGGCTTCATGATCACGGGCTGGGCGGCGGCGGTGATCGGACGCCCGGCTTCGGCGGCATCCCGCAGTACCCGCGCGATGCTCCGGCAACCGGCGTCGATGGCGTCCCGCTCGGCGGGGGCGAGGAGAGGCGGGTGCGAACCGGGCCACAGCAGCACCAGGCCGGCCGGGGCGGGCGCCTCCACGGTCGGCGGCGGCTCGGGCGGGCCCGGCTCCGGCGGGCCCGGCTCGGGTGCGGCCTGTCCCGGCGTCTGGGCGACCGGGAGCGGCCCGGACCGGATCGGCGCCGTCGGGATCGGTGCCGTAGGGATCGGGGCCGCCGCGAGGGTGAAGGCGTACGGCAGGACGAGGGCGAGGCGGGGGTAGCGGCGGGCCGTTTCCTCGCGTCCGCCGAGCCATACGAGGCGCCCGTCGCGGGCCGCGTCGGCGACGGGGATCCGGTCGTCGAGCCATACCCGTGACCAGGGGGCCGCGAAGTCGCGGGCGACTCCGCAGGTCAGGGCGAGGTGGAGGACCCGTCCGGTGGGTTCGGCCAGGTAGAGCATGCCGGTGGACGCGCGCGTGGCGCGGACCACGGCGTCCAGGGCCGTCTCCAGTGGTCGCCCGGCCGCCGGATCGTCGCGGCCGGCAGGCTTTTCCGGCACCCTTCCATGGTCTCCCACGATCTCCGGGTCGGTGTGCCGGAAGCGCTCGGGCCGCTCCGCCGGGGCGGGGCCGGTCGGTGTGCCGGAAGCGCTCGGGCCGCACCGCCGGGGCGAGGCCGGTCGGTGTGCCGGAAGCGCTCGGGCCGCTCCCCACGCGGGTCCGGAAGCGCTCGGGCCGCTCCGCCGGGGCGGGGCCGGTCGGTGTGCCGGAAGCGCGGGCCGCTCCCCACGCGGGCGGGACCGGGCCCCTGGGCCCGGACCGGCAGCCCTTCGGCCGGCTTCCCCGGCTCAGGCCTTCAGGGCGCGTCCCGCGACCGTCAGGGCGAGGCGGCGGGGTGCGAGCCCGGAAGCCAGGGCGGACAGCCGGTTGCCGAGGCCCGCGACCACGCTCGGCGGGGTCGTGCCGCGCTCCAGGGCGCGGCGGGCGGTGGTGACGACCTGCTCGGCCGTGGCGACCTTGCCCACCATGGCGTCCCGGCTGCCGACGACGTCGAAGAACTCGGTGCTCGTCGGCCCCGGGGACACGGCGAGGACGCGCAGGGGGGACCGGCGGGTCTCGTACGCGACGGCTTCGGTGAAGCTGAGCACGAACGCCTTCGTCGCTCCGTAGACCGCCATCGCCGGGGTCGGCTGGTAGGCCGCGACGCTGGCGAGGGTGATCAGGGCGCCCCGGCCGTCGGCGACCAGATCGGGCAGGAAGGCGCGGGTCAGGCCGGCCACCGCGGCGACGTTCAGTTGGATCATGCGGTCGACCTGCGCCGGGTCCTGTTCCAGGAGGGCGCCGTGACTGCCGAAGCCGGCGTTGTTTATCAGCGTGTGGACCCGGATGCCGCGGCCTTCGAGCTCCGCGTGCAGGGCAGCGCCCGCGCCGGGCAGGGCCAGGTCCGCGGCGATGGGCGTGGCCCGGATGCCGTAACGCTTCTCCAGGTCCCGCGCGAGTTCTTCGAGCCGGTCCAGGCGCCGGGCGACCAGTACCAGGTCCGCGCCGCGCTCCGCCCATTGGCGCGCGAACTCGACACCGAGTCCCGCGCTCGCCCCGGTGACGAGGGCCACCGTTCCCCTGTAGGTCATCGACATGTCGGTTTCTCCGGTTCCGGTGCGTGGAAGAGGTGCGCCATAATCAATGTAGGCATCGCCACCATTGTAGTCAATGACAACATTGACTCATCGGGGCGCACACCCCACCGGGAGAGGAGACCGTCTTGGCCGTCGACGGGTCGTACCACCACGGCAACCTCAGGGCCGCCCTGCTGGAGCGGGCGGAGATCGTCCTCACCGAGTCCGGAGCGGAGGGCCTCAGCCTGCGCGGTCTGGCCCGCGACCTCGGCGTGAGCCATGCGGCGCCCTCCCGGCACTTCCGCGACCGCCAGGCCCTCATGGACGCGCTCGCCGTCAGCGGTTTCACCACCCTCAACGCGCGGATGAACTCGGCGGCCGACTCCGGCGCACCCCGCCCGATCGGTGCGCGCATGGCCGAACTGGGCCGCGCCTACGTGGACTTCGCCGTCGGGCACACGGCGCTGCTGGACCTGATGTTCACCGTCAAGCACGCCGACGGCTCCAGTGCGGAACTCCGGGAGCTGGGCCGGGAGAGCCTGCTGATCGTCGCCCGGCTCCTGGAGGAGGGGCAGCGGGCGGGAGCGGTCCGCACCGGAGATCCCGTCCGGCTCGCCCAGGTCGCGTTCTCGACCGTGCACGGGCTGGCGACGCTCGCCGTCGCCGCCCTCCTGGACGACACCCCGCTGTCCGAGGCGACGGACCTGGCCCTGGACGTCCTCCTGACGGGCTTGCGGCCGGCCGCCTGAGCGGGAGCGCGCACGCGTTACCCCCCGGACGGATCGTCGCAGAGGTGATGAATCCGGCACTGCGGGGAAGTCGGTACGGGAGTGCGGCACCGAAAACCGCACACCGGCAGGCCCCACCGCGCGCGCGATCGCGCACCACCGCAGGCAAGGCAAGGCAGGTACAGGCGTGCTCATCGACCTCTCCGGCAGGACCGCACTGGTCACCGGATCGACGCAGGGAATCGGCGCGGCCATCGCGTCCGGACTGGCCGGCGCGGGCGCCCGGGTGGCGGTCAACGGCCGCAGCCGGAAGTCCGTGGACGAGGCGGTGGCACGCCTTGCCGAGCGGGGCGGGGAGTTCGTCGCCGCCCCGGGTGACATCTCGACGGAGGAGGGGGCCCGGGCCGTCTTCGAAACGGCGCCGGACGTCGACATCCTCGTCAACAACCTCGGGATCTTCGGCGCGCGGCCCGCGCTGGAGATCCCCGACGAGGAGTGGCGGCGCTACTTCGACGTGAACGTCCTGACGGCCGTCCGCATGACCCGCCACTACCTGCCGGGCATGATCGAACGGGGTTGGGGGCGCGTCCAGAACATCGCCAGCGACTCGGCCGTGGTCATCCCGGCCGAGATGATCCACTACGGGATGTCCAAGACGGCCCTGCTCGCCGTGGCGCGCGGATTCGCCAAGGAGGCCGTCGGCACGGGGGTGACCGTCAACTCCGTCATCGCGGGCCCGACGCACACCGGCGGCGTCGAGGACTTCGTGTACGAGCTGGTCGACCGGGACCTCCCCTGGGAGGAGGCCCAGCGCGCGTTCATGCGCCTGCACCGGCCGCAGTCGCTGATCCAGCGCCTGATCGAGCCGGAGGAGATCGCCCACATGGTGGTCTACCTCGCCTCCCCGTACGCGTCGGCCACCACGGGCGGCGCACTGCGGGTCGACGGTGGGTACGTGGACTCGATCCTGCCGTAGCGGCGGCCCGGCACGGGAACCCGTACGGGCGGGGCACCTCGGGACGGGCGGGCTCGCCCGCTCCGAGGACCCCCCGAACCCCGGCCGGCTACCGGTCCTGGGAGAGGCGTACGAGCTCCGCGAAGGAGCCGTCCCGGCGTACGAGTTCCTCATAGGTGCCCTGCTCCGCGATCCGACCGGCGTCCAGGACGACGATCCGGTCGGCGAGCCGACAGTTCTCCATGCGGTGGGTGACGATCACGGTGATCCGGTCGTCCTTCATGTCGTGCAGGCCCGAGAAGACCATGTGCTCACCGCGCGGGTCCATCGCCGAGGTCGGCTCGTCCATGACCAGCAGACCGGGCCTGCGGTGGAACGCCCGGCCGCAGGCGAGGCGTTGCCACTGCCCGCCGGAGGGTTCGTGGCCGCCCCACAGCGAGCGGGCCAGCAGGGTGTCGAGGCCGTCGGGGAACTCCTCGACGTGGGCGCGCATGCCGACGGCGTCCAGGGCGTCCCAGACGGCTTCCTCGCCGCGCGGGTCGGGGCGGCCGAGCGTGATGTTCTCCCGGGCGGAGAAGGGCCAGTGCCCGTACGACTGGGTGACGAGACCGACGTGCTGCCAGGCGGTGCGCTGGTCGGCCTCCGAGGTCGGGACGCCGTCCCAGGCGACCCGACCGGACGTCGGCGCCGTCAGCGAGGTCAGCAGCCGGATCAGGGTGGACTTCCCGGCGCCGTTCTCCCCGATGACGGCGACGACCTCACCGCGCGACAGGGTGAGGCTGACCGGGCCGAGTGCGGGCCTGTCCTTGCCCGGATAGGTGTAGGTGGCCTCTTCGAGCCGGATCTCCTCCGGGGCGTTCGCCATGACCCGCGGTCCGCGCGGGCCGGACTTCTCGGCGGCCTCCTTCACGAAGGAGGTGTAGTCGCCCAGGTAGAGGGCGTGCTGGAACATGGCCGCCCCGTAGACGACGAGTTGGGAGAGCGCCGCGGTGGAGGTGCGCATGGCGACGATCGCCGTGCCGGCCGCCGCGATCGCCATGTACCCGCCGACGACGAGCCCGGCGAGGGCCCCGTACGTGGCGACGACGAACACCCCGGACGCGGCGGCGGCGACCAGGTACACCGTGAGGTAGCGGGGTGCGGAGGCGACCATCCTGGAGTCGATGCGTTCGCAGACGGCCGCGTACCAGTGGTGGGCGTACGGCCGCATGCCGTTGCCGCGCAGCTCGTCGGCGAGCTTCGGGGTGGTCAGGTGCCAGCGCATCATGTGCTTGATGTTGCGGGAGGCGATGGTCTGGTTGTGGAGGCGGTAGTCGAGCCGGGCGGCGTGCACCGAGCCGAGACCGCGGGGCACCACGGACAGCAGGAGCAGCGGCAACAGCACGGGATGGACGACGGCGAGGACGGACGCGACGGCGACCATGTCGATCAGGCCCCCGGTGAAGCCGAGCGCGTCCTGGAGCAGCATGGCGGAGCGGGCGGATCCGGTCTCGGCGGCCTCGGAGCGCTCGGTGAAGTCGGGGGCGTCGTAGGCGGCGAGTTCGACGTCCATGTGGGCGTCGACCATGGCGAGGTCGGCGAGGGTGGCCATGCCGGGGTTGAGGCGGCGGGCGGCGCTGCCGGCGGTGATGGAGGCCAGGGCGCCGAGCGCGGTCATCGCGGCCGCGACGACCAGCGGCCAGGCGGCGGCCGAGATCCGTTCCTGGACGCCGGCGCCGGTCAGGAGCGGGGCCATCGCCCGGGAGATCGCGGCGAGGGCCGCCGCCGTACAGATCCCGCCGAGGATCTGGGCGGCGACGAGGACGTGGAACGCGGTGCGGTTGACGGCGAGCGCGAGCCGCGCGGTCTGTCGCAGGGCGGACGGCACGCGGCGGGCCATCTGCCCGAGCGACAGCGCCTCCATGGTGCCGCTGTGCCGGCCCCAGGTGTACGTGAACTCCGGCGGGGCGGGGGCGACGGGCGCGGCGGTCTCGGGCGCCGGGGGTGCGGGGGCGGGCGCCGGGGGTGCGGGGGCGGGTGGTACCGGCTGGGGTGGTACGGCCGAATTCGCTTGCGCGGCCTGCTGCTCGGACATGCCCGATCTCCTTCAACTGGCGTGCGATGGAGCCCGGTTCGGGCGGCCGCGGGCATGCGGGGAAAGCCCGGGTCCACGGTGGCGTGGAAGGGCGGCTGCGCGGTCGCGGGAACTGGAGGAGTGAGTACAGCGCAGGCCGGCGGCCGGAGCAGCGGGATCTGGCCGACCTCGCCGCGACGACCCCCTTGGCGCCGCCGCTGATCACGTCCGGACCCCGCCGTGCTGCCGGGCCGCCCGACTCGGGAGGTTGGCCGGAACCGACCGCTACGGGGGTCCGCCTTCCGGAAACCACTTGCGACGCGGCGCCGGGGCGCCGGCCGTCGGCGGATCGGATGCGGCCGACCACCCCCCGGCGGGGTTTCGCGTTGGCTACCGTGTCGGCCCATGACGGTTCTGATCCTGGGCGGCAGTGGTTTTCTGGGCACCGAACTCGTCCGCCAGGCCGTCGGGGCCGGGCACGAGACGGCCGCGACCTTCGCGTCGCGTCCCCGCACGGCCGCGGGGGTCGCCTGGCACCCTCTCGACCTGCGCGACCCGTCGCGGGTCGCCTCGGTCATCGCGGACATCGTTCCGTCCGTCGTGATCAACGCGTCGAGCGGTCAAGCCGATTGGGCGGTCACCGCCGACGGCGCGGTGCGCGTGGCGCTCGCCGCCGCCGACGCGGGGTGTCGTCTGCTGCACGTCTCCAGCGACGCCGTGTTCTCCGGCGCGCGCGTCCACTACGACGAAACCTGCCGGCCCACTCCCCTCACCCCGTACGGGGCGGCGAAGGCCGCAGCCGAGACGGCGGTCCGGGTGCTGTCCCCGGAGGCCGCGGTCGTCCGTACCTCGCTGATCATCGGGCACGGCCGTTCGGAGCACGAACGGACCGTCCACGCCCTGGTGGCCGGCGCCCGCGACGGGGTCCTGTTCACCGACGACGTCCGTTGTCCGGTGCACGTCGAAGACCTGGCCGGGGCCCTGTGGGAGATCGCCCTGTCCGACCTGACGGGCACGTTCCACGTCGCCGGGCCGGACGCGCTGAGTCGCCACGACCTCGGCGTGCTCATTGCCCGGCGTGACGGGCTCGACGTGGCCCGGGTGCCCGCTGGTCGACGGGCGGACACGTCACTGCCGGGGGCCCTCGACGTCCGCCTCGACAGCCGCGCGACCCAGGCCCTGCTGCGCACCCGCATCCGCGGCGCCCGCGACTTCCTCCACGCGGACCCGGGCGAGAGGAGCCCGGCGCCCTCGGGAGCGACCTGACGCACTCGCCGCGTCGCGGCGGCGGGTGACCGCGCCGCCGCGGCTCACTCGAACTCCGTGCCGCCCTTACGGGTCAGGTAGGCGGGGCTGATCGCCTTCGCCATGGCTCGGCCGCCGACCACCGGGCTGTAGCGCTCCGGGACCGGGCGGACGACGACTCCCTCGCGCAGGTGCAGGTCGCGGCCCGAGACCGTCTCCCGGCCGGAGGCAAACGCGAGCACGGTCTCCCGGGCGTAGGGGCCTTCGAAGAGCCGTGGGACCAGCGGTAGTTCACCCTCCTCCAGTACCCGGGCCGGATCCAGCCAGCGCACCTGCCCGTCGATCTCCGCCGACACGTCGTACACGGCGTAGCCGGGCGGCGCGTCCGCGGCGTTGCCCCGGGCCCCGTACGGCAGGTCCTGTACGCCGGTGCCGTAGACCTCCGCGAAGACGCCGACCCGGCTCGCACCCAACCGTTCGGCCAGCCGGGCCGCGACCTCCGGCACGCCGTGGCCGCGTACGGCACGCCAGTACAGGTTGCGCTCGTCCTCCCTCAGCGCGAGCCCCTTCGAGCCGAAGCCTTTGGAGGACACGATGACCCGCTCCCCCTCGACGACGTACGTCAACAGGCAGGCCGTGCCGTGGAGTTTCTCGGTCAGGACCACGGTCTCGCCCGGCTCGAAGAGCTGCGGGTAGCGCTGGAGGTTCTCGATGTCCACCCACGGGAGCAGGTCGGGGGCCGCGTCCACGTCGCCGTCCATCGTCGTGGGGACGGGCGGCGACCATTTGACGATGCCCAGCAGCTCGGCGAAGTCGGTGCCCTCCTTCGCGGCCGCCGGGAGGTCCACGCCGGCCAGCACCCGGGGCCGGCAGACCAGCCCCTGCGAGAGTTCGCCGCGCAACCGCACCGCCTTGACCCGGTCGGCGGAGCTCCCGGCGAGCCGCCCGGTCAAGCCCAGCTCTTCTATCAACTCGGCCGGGAGCACCGCCTGTTCGGGTATGTAGAGCGCGAAGTCACCTGTGCGGTAGGCGCCCTTGGCGACGACGGCACGGTAGAGGCCCACTTGGGCCAGTTCCAGCGCATCGGCGTTCGGATGGTCGTGGACGGTCAGCTCTTCGACGGTGACGCGCAGCGTGGACATGGGACGACTCCTCGGTTCCGGGTCGGATCGGGTCGGGGCGGGGCGAGGCGGGTCGGGATGGTGCGCGCGGGCGGCCCGGTGCAAGCGCGTCGGGATCGTGCTCCGCCCGCCCCGCCGCACCACTCTCCACGCCGCCATTCCCGCTGGTCCAGCGGATATCCGGGTGTTAGCCTGCGCCGCGCGCCCGGGCTCGTGGCTCCGCACGGTTCACTCAGGAGGTTCGCATGACACGTCGTCCCGTCACGGTCGTCACCGGAGGCAGCCGCGGCATCGGTGCGGCGACCTGCCTACGGCTCGCGAGCGAGGGCCACGATCTGGTGCTCGGGTACGCCCGCGACGAGGCCGCGGCGCAGGCCACGGCCGAGCGCGTACGAGCGGTGGGGGTGCGGTGCGTGACGGTGCGCGGGGACGTCTCCGAGGAGTGCGCCGTGGAGCGGCTCTTCGACATCGCGGGTGCCGAACTGGGTTCGGTCACCGGCCTGGTGAACAACGCCGGGGTGACCGGGCCGTTGGGTCGTCTCGTGGACGCCCGGACGGAGGACCTGCGGCGCGTGGTGGAGGTCAACCTCCTCGGGTACCTGCTCTGCTGCCGCCGGGCCGCCCGGGACATGGCGGAGGGCGGCGGCGGGGCCATCGTGAACGTGTCCTCGGCGGCGGCGACCTTGGGCGGCCCCGGCGACTACGTCCACTACGCGGCGACCAAGGCCGCCGTCGACACCCTCACCATCGGCCTGTCCAAGGAACTGGGCCCGGACGGGATCCGGGTCAACGCGGTGTCGCCGGGCATCATCGAGACCGACATGCACGCGACCATGGGCGACCCCGACCGTCCCGCCCGGGCCGCCGCCGGGATCCCGTTGGGCCGGGCCGGGCGGCCCGACGAGATCGCCGGGGCCGTCGCCTGGCTGCTGTCCGCGGACGCCTCGTACACGACGGGCGCCGTCCTGCGGGTGGCCGGCGGCAGATGACCGGCGGGCGATGACCTGCGACCGGCCGCCCGGGGCCCCGGTGCGGGGCCCCCGGTTCGGGGTGATCGGGCCGCCCTATGCTGCGGGAATGATCAAGCCCATTGAACTCGTGATATTCGACTGCGACGGCGTTCTGGTGGACAGCGAACGCATCGCCGTACGCGTCCAGGTCGCTCTCGGAGCGGAGCTCGGCTGGCCGCTGACCGAGGACGAGGTCATCGACCGGTTCATCGGCCGTTCCGGTGTGTCCATCCGCGAGCAGGTCGCCGCACGGCTCGGTGAGGAGACCTCCGTCCTGTGGTGGGACCGGTTCGAACAGCTCCACCGGGAGGCCGTGGACACGGCGTTGTCCCCCGTCGAGGGGTTGCCCGAGGCGCTCGACGCGATCACCCTGCCGATGTGCGTCGCCTCCAGCGGCTCCCACGAGAAGATGCGCCACACGTTGGGCCGCACCGGCCTCCACGACCGGTTCGCGGGGCGCATCCACAGCGCCTCGGAGGTGTCCCGCGGCAAGCCGGCCCCGGACCTGTTCCTCTACGCGGCGCAGCGGATGGGCGTCGACCCCGCCGCGTGCGTGGTCGTCGAGGACAGCCGGCCGGGCGTCCTGGCGGCCCGCGCCGCGGGCATGCGCTCCTTCGGCTACGCCGGCGGGCTGACCGCGCCCGAGCAGCTCGAAGGCCCCGACACCATCGTCTTCGACGACATGCGCGACCTGCCGGGCCTCCTCGCTGGGCGGTGACCACCGCGTCGCCGGGCGACCGCCGGTCACCGCGCCGGTCGGGCGCCCGTCGGGGGCGGCGGCGCTCGGCGCGTGAGCGGGGGGCGATGCACCGGGAGCGGTGGAACGAGCGGGACCCTGGGGGCGTCCCGCAGCCCCACCCCATCGCCGGCGCCCTGTCGACGCCGCACCACCACGCCCCGTGCGGCACCGGAGCGCCCGCACCGACCGCGTAGGACCGGCGGCCGGCGGCGGTCAGCCGAAGGCCGCGCGGGTCGCCGGGCCGTAGACGCCGTACGGGTCGCCCTTGATGCTGCGGTCCCGCTGCAACTGGGCCACGCCGCGTTCGGTCCGGGCGTCGTAGACGCCGGTCGTCGAGACGTACGTGAACCCCTGCCCGTGGAGCCGTTCCTGAAGGTTCCGCACCTCGGCCCCGCGGTCGCCCGGGCGCAGGGTGCCCTGGGTCGCGGGCGTCGGCTTCACGGCGGGGAGGGGCGCCGTCGGGGGCGCCGTGGGGGTGGGCGGCGGCGCGGGGGGCGTCGGCGTCGGGGATCCGGCCGGGGTGGTGGCGGGTGCGGGGGCGGGGGTTCCGGACGCGGAGCCGGAGGGGGCGGTCCCGGCGGAGGTGTGCGGCGCGGGGGTGTCGTCGGTACCCGGGCTGCGGGCCGGCAGTACGGGTACGGACAGCTCCGGCGGCGGGACGGCCCGCGCGGGCTCCGGTTCGGGGGAACGGAGCAGCACGACCAGGGTGCCCGCGGCGGCCAGCGCGAGCAGCGCCAGCACCATCAGCGGTCGCCGGCTCCCGCGCCGCCCCTCGACGGGGGACGCCTGCGCCACCGGAGCGCCCGCCGGGGCCGGCGCCCGTACCGGAGCCGCCGACGGGCCGAGCGGCCAGGCGGGGGTCGTGAAGGGGGCCGGGTGCGCGGGCGGGGTGACGTACGGGCGGACGAGGAGACGGTCGTCGGGAACGATCCCGCTCTCCTCGGTGTGGTGCGACACGCTGGTCTCCGGACTAGGGGGCGTCTTGCCGACGTGCCGACGGGGGCCGGCCGCGGGTGTGGCCCGGGCGGCTGCCCCGGCGGCGGGGGAAAGGGGAACGAAGGAGAAGGAGGACGGGGGTCGGCGCGGCGGTGCGGTACCGACCCCCGTCCGGCCGGTCAGGCCCTGCGCCGCCGGGCGACCAGGACCATGGCCGCACCGGCGGCCAGTACCGCGGCTCCGCCGATGGCGAGGGGCACCGCCTTGCCCGCGCCGGTCAGCGCGAGACCACCGTCGGCGCCGCCCGGGCCGGCGGCTCCGGTCGCCGGGACCGCGGAGGGGCCCCGGTCCCGGGTGCCGGTCGGGGCCGCGGGAGCGGGGCCCGTCGGCGCGTCGGAGGCGGCGACCGTGGCGCGGGGCGCGGGGACGGGCGCGGCGGTGGGCGTGGGTGTGGGCGTGGGCGTGGGCGTGCCGGTCGGCGGGCGCGGCTGGCCGGACTCCACCCGGGCGCGGTTTCCGCCGCCGTCGGGGGCGGGGCCGGGGGCGGTGGGCAGGCAGCCCGTGAAGGGGTGGTGGCGCGTCTCGGCGGAACCGTTGCCGCTGAGCGAGCGGGCGATGAGGCCGCCCTCGAGCGGGCCGCCCTTGCCCAGGTCGACGGCGGCAAGGGGGGCGAGGACGGTACCCGGCCAGGGGTTGGCACCGCGCTTGACGATCTTCGTGGCAGCGGGGAAGTTCCACAGCAACCTCGACCGGACCGGATCCGTCCCGCGGTCGGCCCCGGCGTCGGTGTCGGCTTCCGCTTCCCCCGCCGCGTCCGCGCTCTCGTCCAGGAAGAGGAAGCCGCCGGTGCCCGTCGCGCCCTGGTCGTACGTCGCCCCGGTGACGTTGACCACCGTGACCGCACCCTCCGGGACGTCGAGGTGGACCTTCCGGGTCTTCTCCAACTCGGCGGTTGGGAGCGAGAAGACGTTGTACCGCGCGTCCGTTCCGGTCAGCCGCAGGTGTCCGCCGTGCGGGCTCGGACCGACCGCGTCGGAGCGCACCGCGGCCAGCGCTGCCGAGGTCTTCCGCAGGGCGGTGAACTCGGCGGGCGAGGGGCCTCGGGCCGGACCGATGGCGCGGTCCTCGATCAACTGGGCGTGGAATCGGGCCGCTCCGAGCACATCGGGGCACGGGGCGCCCGCCCGGACCGCCCGACCGGTCCCGTCCGAGGGGGTGGCCGCCCGCGCACCGGTCGGAGCGAGGACGAGGGAGCCGCCGAGGAGGGTGGAGGTGAGTGTGGCACGGACGGATATCGACATCTGGAGTATCTCCGGGTCAGCCCTTACGGCGGTTCTTGATCGGACTCTTTCCCTCCGGGACCACTCCGGTCAAGCCGGATGCCCGATCCACCCGTTTCATCCGTTGTGTGGGGGACGGGCCCGACTCCGCCACCTGCCGTCAGCGCCCCGATTCGGCCCCCCGGACGCGCAGTTGCCCGAGGCCGACGGGGTTCCTCGACGGTCGGCCGGCGAGGCCTTGCCGGGCCGCTCGCGCACCGTATCGGCCGCTGCCCCGAGCCGGTGGTCGGGGACCTCGGCCACGGGGGCCGCCGGGTAGCGGCAGGCCGCCGCCACGGTGAGGGCCGCGAGCAACATGAGGGCCGCCCCTGTCAGCGGGGCGGCGGCGACGGAGACGCCGTCCACCGCGAGGCCGCCGGCGAGCGCGCCCGCCGCGATGGCGAAGTTGAACATGGCCACCATCAGGGAGGAGGCCGCCTCGGACGCTTGTGGCGCGGCCTTGG
Organism: Streptomyces sp. NPDC048383; assembly: GCF_040651775.1. Taxonomy (NCBI): domain Bacteria; kingdom Bacillati; phylum Actinomycetota; class Actinomycetes; order Kitasatosporales; family Streptomycetaceae; genus Streptomyces; species Streptomyces sp. NPDC048383. The sequence continues at coordinate 60,881 of NZ_JBEZKS010000027.1, read as the reverse complement.
TCATCCAGCCCTGGAGGCTCACGGAGACCCCGCCGTACACGAGGCCCCAGACGAGCAACAGGCCCGTTCCGACGGCGGCTCCGGGCAGCAGGGCGATCAGCGTGAGGACGACGGTCAGGGTGGCGCTGACGACGAGCAGGGTACGACGTGGATCGCGCGGACCGACCAGGAAGTTCCCGGCGACCCCCGCGACCCCGTAACCGAGGAGCAGGGTACTGACGGAGCCCGGCGCGACGCCGGAGATGTCCCGCAGCACCGGGGTGACGAAGGTGTAGGCGGCGAACTGCCCGGTGACCAGGAGGAAGGTGACGACGACCCCGGCGCGGACGCCGCGGTTGCGGCGGAGCAGGGCGGGCAGTTCGGCCAGGGCGACGGGCCGGGTCGGCGGCAGCGCGGGCAGCAGGAGGAGCAGGGCGGTGAGGGTGACGACGCCGAGTGCCCCGACGGACGCGAAGGCCGTGCGCCAGCCGCCGAGTTCGCCGAGCAGGGTCCCGGCGGGCACCCCGAGCACCGAGGCGGTGGGGACGCCGCCGAAGATCACGGCCATGGCCCGGCCGACGTGACGGGCGGGAACCAGCCGGACGGCGAGTCCGCCCGCCACGGCCCAGAATCCGCCGACGCTGACGCCGACGAGCACCCGGGCGGCCAGCACCGCGGCGAAGTTCGACGCGACGGCGGCGACCAGGTTGGCGACGGCCATCAGGGCGATGAGCAGGCACAGTACGTGCCGTCGGTCGACGCGGGCGGCGCCGACGGTGACGAGCGGGGCGCAGAAGCCGGCGACGAGTCCGGGGACGGTGACCATCAGTCCGGCGGTCCCGTCGGACACCCCGAGCGCGTCCCCGACGGGCGTGAGGAGGCCGACGGGCAGCAACTCGGAAGTGATCAGTCCGAAGATCCCTAGGGAAACGGCCGCCACGGCCGCCCACCCCTTCGCTCCCCCGACCCCGCCGGCACCCACGCCGGCGCCGCGATCAGGGCCGGAGCCCGCATCCGGACCAGTGCGGCAGCCGGGGCCACGGTCGCTGTCACGGTCGGCGTCGGCGTCACGGTCGGCGTCGGCGTCCAGGCGGGAACCGGAGTCGGCCTCACCAGCAAGGAGGCCCGCATCCGGGCCGGGGCGGACGCCTGAATCGGGGTCCACGCCGGGGCCAGGATCGACGTCAGGACCGGAACCGGAATCGGACCCGGAATCGGACCCGGAATCAGGGCTGTTGGGCGCGGCGGCAGCGAAGGGCATGGGCGGGGCTCCGTACGGGTGGGCGGTCCGGCGGGGTGAACGCGGTACGGCGGCACCGGGCTCGGGGGGTCGCGCCTCCCCCGTCGCCCGCGCTGCCCTGCCGTACCGCTCGCGTTCGGGGCCATTCTGCGATGACCGCCACCGATTCGGGCAACACGGTGCGGAATCGATTCAGCAACGCCTCTCCGCCGGAGCCCCGTCGCCCCGTCCTGCACCCCGCGTCACCCGGACGCGTGAGGTTCGGCTTCGGCGCCCCGCCGACTACGGCATGGTGGTCGGATGCAGTTACGCCGGGCCGCCCTGCCCCTCTCCCTACTGGCCCTCCTCGCGAGCGCCGGCTGCGTCTCCGTCGGCCCGGAGTCCGGCGCCTCCGACCCCGTACGCGGCTCCACGCCGCCGCTCGGTCGGCAGGACGCCGCCGAGGGGAGGCTCTCCGACGGCGGGCCCCCGGAGCGGCCCCTGCCCCTGAGCGTGCTGCCCGACCCGGAGTCCGAGACCCCGCCACCCGGTACCGGGCCGGGCGACCGGCAGCAGCGGGACGCGTCGGACGACGGGCCCGACCACACCCGCGGCGCCCCGGCGGCCGCCCCGCGCGCCCGCAAGGCGGACACGCCCGGCCGCCGGCACGCGAAGCCGCCCGCGCCCCGGCGGGTGCGGCCCGCGAAACCCACCCCGCCGCGCGTTCCCCGCCCGGCGGCGCCGCGGCTGCCCCGGGGCGAGGAACTGTGCGCGGCCGCGGAGGGCACCGTCCCGCCGTCGGTCGTCGACCTGTGCGTCCGCCAGTACGGCCACTGACCGACCGCACCCCGCCCGGCCCACGCGTCCGCCATCACGCCCGCCCCGCAGACTTGACCCTCACACCGTGTCAGGCCGTGCAATGGGAGACGTCATGTTCACCATCGGAGACTTCGCCAAACACGGCCGGGTATCGGTCCGCATGCTGCGTCATTACGACGCCCTCGGACTGCTGCGCCCGGCACGTGTCGACCCGTCCAGCGGCTACCGCTACTACGAGGCGGGCCAGCTGGCGCGCCTCAACCGCGTCATCGCGCTGAAGGACCTCGGCTTCACCCTGGAACAGGTGGCGGCGGTCCTCGACGAGAAGGTGACCCCGGAGCAGTTGCGCGGCATGTTGCGGCTGCGCCGGGCGGAGCTGGAGAGCTCCGTGGCCGAGGCGACCGCCCGGCTGAACCGGGTCGGGACGAGGCTCCGGACCATCGAGAGCGAGGGAACCATGCCCACCGACGAAATCGTCGTCAAGAGCCTGCCGCCCGTCCGGCTGGCCGAGCTGACCGGGGTGTCGGCGAGCTACGCCCCCCAGGACATCGGGCCGGTCATCGGCCCCCTGTACGGGGAACTGTGCCGCCGCTTCGAAGGCGCCGGCATCACCCCGACGGGCCCGGGCCTGGCCCGCTACGAGGACGCCCCGGACGCCGAGCCCGGCTCGGTCCTGGTGCGCGCCGGGCTGCCCGTGGCGGCGGGCGTCCGCCGTGAGGACCTCGGGGACGGGGTGCTGATCGTGGAGCTGCCCGGGGTCGAGCGGGCGGCGACGGTCGTGCACCGGGGCGCGATGGACGGCGTACTGCCGACCGCACAGGCCCTGGCGCGGTGGATCGACGCGCACGGCCACCGCTCGGCCGGGTACGCCCGCGAGCTGACCCTGGCCTGCCCGGACGACCCGGAGCAGTGGGTCACCGAGCTGCAGGAACCGCTGGCCTCCTGACGGGACGGCGGCGGGCGCGGACGGAGGCGCAGCGCCGGGCCGTCCCTTCGCGGGCGGTCCGCAGCCGGCGCAGCGCCCCGTGCCCGCGCCGCCGCCACTCGGTGACCGGCAGCCCCGCGCGCTGCCCGCCTCCGCTGATCAGCGCGTTGACGGGGGCGTGCGGATCGGCGGCGACCCCCTTGGCGACGAGCACGCCCACCACGAGCGGTACCAGCGCCACGGCGAGCGCCGAGCCGGCGGTGGTCACGTGCCGCATGCGGGGACGCCACACGGCGATCGCGGCGTCCGAAGGGGGTGCTGAGGTCATGCCGTCATTCCATCAACGGCGGCGCTGCGGGGAATCGGGGCGGATACTCAGGCCGTTGCGCCTGAGGTACTCATTCGGATGCCGGCGGAAAGACGCGGCGGGAAAGGGGGGTTCGATGGCGGGTCCGCACGGGGCGGGCTTCGAACCGGCGAACGGTGACGGTCCGCCGACGGATCCACGGGCGCGGGCGGGCGAGCTGCGCACCGCGTACGAGGGGTTGTTGCAGATCCGCCGCCTGCTGGGCGACGGCCCGCACTGCCCCGCCCCCTGGGAGGTGCGGGCCGTGCCGCGTGCGGTGGCCCTGGTGCTGGAGGCGGCGGGTTTCCCGCCGTCGGCGGTGGACGCCGAGGGTCGGCGCAGCCGCACGGGCTACCGGGTCGCCGACGGCACGGACGCCGCCGGCGCCGGCGGCCCGGCCTCCGCCCCGGTGACGGTGACGGTGACCTGGACCGGTCCCCCGGGTTCGGGCGCCGCCGAGGAGGAACGGGAGCGGCTGACGGCCTGCGCGGCGGAGCTGGAGCGGCACGGCTGGGAGTGCCTGCTCTACCGGGGGCCGCGCGGCCGGCGCTTCCTGGAGGTCGAGCCACCCCGCTGACCGGCGGCCCGCGGTCTCCAGGACCACCGCGGGCCGTGCGGCGCAGCCTGGTCACCCTTCGTGACCTTGTCCTGCGGCGAGAACGCGAAGGGGCGGGAACGCGAGGGGGCGGGGACGGGCGCGGACCGGATGGGTCCGCGCCCCTCCCCTCACCGCGGGGCGGCTACGGCGCGCCGAAGGTCAGCGTCAGCTGCGGCGTCCCTTCGTTCGCCGCCGCCTCCGAGGACCACAGCCACAGCGCGTCACTGCCGGCGGCGGTCAGCGCCAGGTCGTAGCCGCCGCCGAGCGCGCCCGCGACGGTGGCCGTGTCCAGCCCGGTGGTGTGCACGGCCGAACCGTCCGGGATCCCGGCGAAGGAGCCGAGCGCGGGGAAGCCGAGCGCCGGACGGTTGGTGTACGTGGTCCCGCCCTCCGTCCACGCCCCGGTGATCGGGACGATCGCGACGGCGTCCGCGGTGCCCGCGCCGGCCATGGTGCTGGTCTTCACGCTGAGCGTGGCCGCCTTGAGCACCGTGCCCGCGGGTGCGGCCGGCAGGTCGAAGCGCAGGTAGCTCGCGTACGCCGAGGACCCACGCACCGCGAGGGAGCCCGAGGCGCCGTAGTTCGTGCCCGGGGCGCCCGCGTTGGCGTACGTGTCCTCGGCGGCGGTCACCCGGACCGTCGAGTCCGCCGGGGCGGAGGCGAGGGCGTGGTGGTTCTGCACCTGCGCCGCGCTCAGGACCGTCGGGTACACGGCGGTCTCGTCCAGCCGGCCCGCCCAGTGGTCGCTGGTGGGACGGTCCGGCCAGCCGCCGAGCGAGTCCCCTCCGACGCGCCAGAAGCCCGAGAAGTTCTCGTGCGTCGTGACGTTGAGGGTGCCGCGCTGGACGCCGTCGACGTACAGGGTCATGCCGCCCGGCCCCTGGGTGGCGACGACGTGGTGCCACTGGTCGTCGTTGTAGGCGCCGGGGGTGGTGATGGTGCGGGTGGCACCCGTGTACACGCCGAAGACCAGCCGGCCGTCATTGGTCATGTAGACGTGCTTGTCGTACTGGCCGCTGCCGTTGGTCTGTTGGTTGCCGAAGCCCACGACCTTGCCGCCGCGGGTGGTGTTCGTCCTGAACCAGGTCTCCACGCTGTACGTGCTGCCCACCGACTGCCGCAGCTCGCCGTGCACCTGGGCGTTCGTGCCGTTGAAGCCGATCGCCGTGCTCGCGCCGGTCACCGCGGCCGGCGTCTGGCGCAGGGCCGGCCCGTTCAAATGCACGCCGGCCTGGTTGCCGCCGTCCGAGGAGTCCGCCACGTAGGGCGCGGCCGATTCGTCGTAGCGCCAGTACAGCTGGGCTCCGTCCGCGCGGACCCGGCTCGGGTACGCCTCCGCCGACGTCGGGACCGTCACCGCCGACGCCGCCGACAGGGCGCTGGTGTTGCCCGCCGCGTCGGTGGCGGTGACCCGGTAGGTGTACGACTGGCCGGCCTGGGCGGTGGTGTCCGTCCAGGAGGCCTGGGGCCGCCGGAAGAACAGCGAATCGGCGTTCACCGTCGCGATCGGCGACGCGGAACCGTTGCGGTATATCCGGTAGGTCAGGGCGCTGTCGTCCAGGTCGAGGCTGGTGCGCCAGCGCACCTGGACCCCGCCCGGCCCGAAGGCCGAGGCGCTCGCGACGGGCACCGTCGGAGCGCCGGTGTCGCCGGTTGAGGAGAAGCGCGTCAGGCTCTGCTGCGCCGCCCCGTTGACGGTGGTGAACTCACCGCCGACCCACAGGTACTGCGCGCCGCCCTTGGAGCCGACCGTCAGCACGCGCGGGCCGATGCCCTCGCCGATGCCGTCGTTGGTGTCGGGGGCCCAGCCCAGTTTGCCGACGGAGGTGGTGGGCTGCGCCAGCAGGTGGTGGCGTTGGCCGTCGGGGAACTCCCCGACGGTGGCGCAGTCGTGGGCGTGCGAGGCGCTGTAGAGCACGCCCTGGTACGGCAGCACGGCCTGGGTGGCGCCCAGGCAGGTATCGCGCCAGCGCTGGCCGAAGCCCGCGAGGTCCAGGGCGATGCGGCCGTCGAAGACGCCGCCGCCGGTGCCCTCGTTGGCGGTGTAGAAGCCGGTCCCGTCGGTGGCGATGTCCTTGACGACCGAGTTGGTCTCGATGAAGCCCGCGTAGGACCTGGTGAGGGCGCCGCTGTCGGCGTCGACGACGGCCAGCGCGTGGGTGTTCGTCCCGTTGACGGTGAAGAAGTCACCGCCCAGCAGGACGTTCTGGCCGTCCGGGGTGACCTCGACGGCCCGACCCGGCTCGTCGGCGTCGGCCGTGAAGGGGCGCAGGGCGCCGTCGGCGGCGGCGACGGCCGCGAAGCGCTGCCGGGACTGGCCGGCGACGGTGAGGAAGTCGCCGCCCGCGTAGACCGTGTCGGCGGTGACGGCGATGGCCCGTACGGTGGCCGCGAACACGGGGCGGAAGGACTGCTTCACCGTGCAGGTGGCCACGTCGATCGCGGCCATGCTGGAGACCGGCGTGCCGTTGACGGCGCCGAAGTAGCCGCCCGCGTAGAGGGTCTTCCGGTCCGGCGAGACGGTGAGCGCGCGGACGGTGGCGGTGCCCGAGCCGACCGTGAACGACAGGTTGCAGGCCGTCGGGGCGCCGGTCGCGGCGTCCAGGGCGGCGAAGTTCACCACCGGTTTCTCGCTGCCCCCGGCGCCGGCGGGCGGGCGTACGGCGGAGAAGGTGCCGCCGACGAACACCGTGCCGCCGGCCTCCGCGAGGGCCCAGGCCACACCGTTGGGCTGCCAGGTGGGCAGCGCGTCGGCGGTGAAGGCCACGGGCGGGGTGACGGCCGCGGCCGGCGGGGCGAGCCCGAGACCGACGAACGCCCCGGCACCGGCCAGGGACAGGGCGAGAGCGGCCGCGGGTCCTCTGGATCTGCGCATGAACCCCCCAGTTCGTTGTGCGTGGCACTGCCCGTGCGCCGCGCGGGGTGCCCGGCGCACGGCCGTACGCCCGCGTGGCCGCGTACGGGTGGGCGGACGTACGTACGGGCGCACCCTAGGGCGAATCCGCGAGCCGGTCACCAGGATTGACCCATCACGCGCAGAACCGGTCGAAAATCCTCAGCCGCGACCCGCCCCGGACGCCTTCCCGGCCCGGACGGGGTCACCCCACGGAGAACGACCGGCCCGGCGGCGGACCCCGCCGATCCCCGGGCGGGCGCGCCCTGTGGTGCTCGCCGGCGGGCTGTGGGACGCGTCAACCGCGCGAATCGCGGGCCACCCCTTCGCACACGGTCACCCGCCGAAAACAGCCCCGCGCCGCGCGCCGCCCCTCTACGGTGCCTCAAGGCGGGGGACGGGCCATGGCACCGAAGGGCGGGGCGGATGGACGAAGAAGAAGACATGCGGCTGGCGAGGATGACTCCGGAGATCTCCCGGCGCACCCTCACGATGCTGCGCGGCCTCGCCGGGCTGGAGCCGCCGGAGCAGGTGCCGGAGGACGCCATGATCGTCGCGGACGGCATCCTCGCCGATCACGGCACCGACGGCCTGCGGGTGCTGGCGATGACCCTGGCCGCCTGGGCGACGGCACAGATCGAGAACGTCGCCGAGCTGAGCCGGCGCAGCCACGAGGCGGTGCTCGACGCCATGGAGCTGGCCTGCCTGGAGGCCGCCGCCGAGGAGTAGCCGAGGGTGACGGCCCGCCGCCCGCGGTGGCCGCGGCCCCGCCCGGGCGGCGGCCGGCGCGGGCCCACGCACACCCGCCGCGCCGCGTCGGCGCCATCCTGGCCCGCTTCGGCGACACTGGGATGAGCAGCAGGCTCTGGGGGGTCGTGATCGGAGGCCGTCGTGAGCACACCTTCCCCTATCCGAATCGCCGCCGTCCTGTCCACCGAGTACCGGGGACGGTTGATGTCCCACGCCCGGGAGGTCAATTTCCGCGAGGGTGCGCGGATCTTCGACGAGGGCGGCCGGGCCGATTCCTTCTGGATCGTGCGCTCGGGCACGGTGACCCTCGAGATACCGATGCCGGGTCAACGCGCCGCTTCCGTGGAAAGCCTGGGACCCGGCGAACTCGTCGGCTGGTCCTGGCTGTTCCCGCCGTACGTGTGGCAGTTGAGCGCGGAGGCGATGACCCCGGTACGGGCGTACGAGTTCGACGGACCGACCGTACGCCTGCTCATGGACGCCGATCCCGCCTTCGGCTCCGCGGTCGGGCACTGGGTCGGACGCGTCCTCGCCGTCCGTCTCCAACAGACCCGCACCCGGCTCCTGGACCTCTACGCACCGCGCACCGGTGCGACCCGATGAGCCTCCGAAACCCGTAGAAGAAAGGTTTCAGGGTGGGTGTTCGGGCCGATTCGGCGAACCACTCCCCCACAGGTCACGCGCACCCGCACCGCTGCGGAGTGCACACACGCACTTACGATCAGTGACGAGAAATGGGGGTACGCACGGGCGTTCCGGTCGCGGATGGGCAAGACTCCCGTCCGTTATCCGAAACGCCGACCCGAGGAGTGTTCGAAATGCGGTCCACCACCAGGAGTCTGGGGCTGGCCTCCGGCGCCATGGCGCTCACCGCCGTCACCGCGCTCGCCGGAACGGGCGCCGCGGGCGCCGCGCCCGCCGGCACGCAGAGCCTGTTCGCCCCGTCCGCGCTCGTGGTCAGCCTGACGGCGGGCGAGGACGTGGACAGCGGTACGGTGCTGCGCGCGGCGACGCTGACGTGCTCGCCGAGGCCCGGCGGCACGCACCCCGACCCGGCTGCCGCATGCGCCGAACTGCTGGCGAACGGACCCGTGTTGGACGCGCTCGCCGAGCCCCGGCCGGACGTGGCGTGCACCCGGGAGTGGAACCCGATGACGGTCACCGCGGTCGGGGTGTGGCAGGGCCGCAAGCTGAACTACACCTACACCTTCGGCAACCCGTGCAACCTGCGCGCCAGCAACGGCGTGCTGTTCGGGATCTGAGCCCGGCCGGGGATGCGGACCGGGGCCGACGGGGCCTGCTCCGGCCCGACCCCGGCCCTCAGCCCAGTTCGAGGCTGGTGATCCCGTACAGGTGGGCCAGGTCCAGCTCCGGTACCGGGCCCGTGTACATGCGGGCGGTCTCGAACACCGGGGTCAGGCCCAGTCCGGCCGCCAGGGCGGTCGCCGCCGGGTTCACGTCGGGTACGTCCAGGACGACCTCCCCGTCCGGGGCGTACCCGGCCAGCCGCCGCACCAGGGCGGCGGCGACCTCCGGGGTCTGCGCGTAGAGCGGTCCGATCCGCGGGGCGCCGGAGCCGCACGGACGGATCACGCCGAGGCCCTCGATCCGCCCGTCGCGGACGGCGGCGCGGGCGGTGTGGCCGGGTAGTCCCGTCCATAGCGCGAGGAAGGCGTCGCGGGGCTCGGGGAAGAACCGGCGGTCGTAGTCGGCGAGCCGGGCGAAGGGCAGGGTCGCCGCGTCGATGATCTCGATGTCACCGCCACCGCCCGCGACCCGCTCGTCACCGCCGCCCGGCACCCCCTGGTGGCGCAGGTTGGTCCATGCCGAACGGAAGCCGGACGTCCGGTAGTTGTCCTGCTGTTCGACGACGCCGTCCAGGCCGACCAGCCGCCCGGCGAGCCGGGCCGTCGCTGCCCGCCACAGCTGGATCCCGTAGCCCTGCCCGCGCAGGTCGGGGCGGGCGATGTAGAAGCCGATGAAGCCGAAGCCGGTGCCGTAGCGGACGGCCGAGACGCAGGCGGCCGGCTCTCCGTCGAGCCGCCCCACGAGGAAGCCCTCCGGGTCCGCCGCCGCGAAGGCGAACCGGTCGTGGTCCCCCGGGTTCCAGCCCTCGGCGTCGGCCCAGGAGCGCATCAGTTCCATGTCGGCGGCGCCGGCGCCGGCGATCTCGAATCCCGTCATGCCCGGTGTTGTACCAGAGCGGCCCGACCCCGAAGCGGGAACCGGCCGGCCCCCGGCCGCACCCGGCGGGACCGGGCCGCGCCAAATGGGGTCGCGACGACGGGCGGGCGCTGCGTAGGGTCGCGGCATGGGAAAGCCGCTCGTCGCAGTGTTCAGTGGGGCCGGAATGTCCACGGATTCCGGGATTCCGGACTACCGGGGGCCGCAAGGGCTGTGGCGGCGCGACCCCGACGCCGAGAAGCTGGTGACGTACTCGTCCTACATGGCCGATCCGGAGATCCGCCGCCGGTCCTGGCTGATGCGCGCCGAGGTGTGGGCCGCCGCCCCGCGGCCCAACGCGGCGCACCTGGCCGTGGCCGAACTGGAGCGCGGCGGCACTCCGGTCCGGGTGATCACGCAGAACGTCGACGGGTTGCACCAGCTGGCCGGGATGCCCGCCCGCAAGGTGTTCGAGCTGCACGGGACGGCCCGGTCGGTGGTGTGCACCGGCTGCGCCGCCCGGTCGGAGGCGTCCGAGGTGCTGGCCCGGGTGGCCGCCGGGGAGCCCGACCCGGCCTGTCCGGCATGCGGCGGGATCCTGAAGACGGCCACCGTCATGTTCGGGCAGCGGCTCGACCCGGAGGTGCTCGGTCGGGCGGTGGCCGTGGCCAAGGGCAGCCAGGTCTTCATCGCCGTCGGCACCAGCCTCCAGGTCCAGCCCGCCGCCTCGCTGACCGGGATGGCCGCCGAGGCCGGGGCCCGGCTGATCATCGTGAACGCGGAGGAGACCCCGTACGACGCGCTGGCGGACGAGGTCGTCCGCGAGCCGATCGGCACCGCGCTGCCGGCACTGCTGGCCCGGATCGGCGCCGAGAGCGCCTGAGCCCGCCGGCCCCGGCCTGAGGCGCCGCCGGCCGCGGGCGGCGGCGCGCGCCGTCAGCCGGCGTCGGCGGCCCGGCGCATCTCGGCGACGTCGAGCTTCTTCATCCCGTACATGGCCTCCATGGCCCGCGCGGCCCGCTTGGGGTCCGGGTCGGAGACCAGGTCCAGGGCCTCGGTCGGCGTGACCTGCCAGGACAGGCCGAACTTGTCCTTGAGCCAGCCGCAGGGCCCCTCCTCGCCGCCGTCCTTGGTCAGCTCCGCCCAGTAGTGGTCCGTCTCGTCCTGGTCGGCGCAGTGGATCTGGAAGGAGACGGCCTCGCTGAAGGTGAACTGCGGGCCGCCGTTGAGCCCGATGAACTTCTGTCCGTTGATCTCGAACTCGACGACCATCACCTCACCGGCCGTGCCGGGACCCGCGTCGGTGTAGCGGCCGATCCGGCCGAGCTTGCCGTCCTCGAAGACGGACAGGTAGAAGTCGGCGGCCTCCTCGGCCCTGCCGTCGAACCACAGGCACGTGGTGAAACCCTTGGTGACCATGACTGTCTCCCGTCGCGGTGGGCGGGACCTCGCGTCCCACACCAAGAGACCGGCCCCGCGCCCGAAACTCATCGGTGGGCGCGGGGCCGGTCTCTTGGTTCACTCCTGTGGGTTACTTCCCGAGGGCGGGTCGTCCCCTGACGGCTACTTCCCGAGCATGCGGTCGACGACCTGCTCGGCCGCCCGCCCCTTGTCCAGGTCGCAGAACTCCTCGCGGAAGGCCTTCCGCGCCGGGGCGTACTCGGCGCCCACCGCGTCGGCGTTCCGAACGGCCGCGATCAGGCTCGCGGAATCCCGGAGCAGCGGACCCGGCGCCTTCTTCTCCAGGTCGAAGGTGAAGCCGCGCAGGGTGTCGCGGTAGTGCTCCAGGTCGTAGGCGAACAGCAGGATCGGGCGGTCCGTGAGCGCGAAGTCGCAGATCGCGGAGGAGTAGTCCGAGATCAGCACGTCGGCGACGAGCAGCAGGTCCGTGGTGTCCGGCCAGTTGGCCACGTCGACGACGAAGCCGTCACGGACGCCGTCGCGGACCTGTTCCGTCACCCGGTAGTGGCCCCGGACGAGCAGGACGTGGTCCTCGCCGAGCTCGCGCCGGGCCTCGTCGAGGTCGATCCGCAGGTCGAGCTTGTAGCCACCGCTCCAAGCCTCCTGGTTCTCGCGCCAGGTGGGGAGGTAGAGGACGACCTTCTTGCCCTCGGGCAGGCCCAGTCGGCTCCGGACGGCGGCCGCCCGCTCCGCGTCGGGCCGCACGAGGGCGTCGGTACGGGGGCTGCCGACCTCGATGATCTCGCCGTCGTAGCCGAGGGCGCGCTTGAGGACGGTGGTGCCGTAGGAGCTCGGGGAGGCGAGCAGCGTCCACTGGGCGCTGTCGTGCCGCAGGCCGTCCAGCACGTCCGGGCTGGTGTAGTAGTCGTGGACGAAGTCGTAGCCGATCTTCTTCAGCGGGGTTCCGTGCCAGGTCTGGACGACGGTCTGGCCGGGACGACGCCGGAAGTGCTTCGGGACGCTGTCGTTGACGACGTAGTAGCGGGCGCGGGCCAGGACGTCCCAGGCCTCCAGGCTCTCGTGCTGGACGGCGCGCGCGGTCGACGGGACCTCGACGCGACCGTCACGGACCAGCCAGACGTGCTCCAACTTCTCGCCGCGGCGCACCAGTTCCTCGTGGATGGCGCGGGGCGCGTCGCCGGCGCCGTGGCCCTGGAAGACGTCGTAGACGACCATGTCCTTGACCGGCAGGTTCCGCTGCGCCGGGTAGGTCACGTCGCGGGCGATGCGCTGCGCGTAGCGGGAGCGGTCGTGCGGGCTGAGCAGCTGGTCGACCACGAGCGCCATGCGGTCGTGGAAGCGCGCCTCGACGCGCATCCGGCGGCCCTCGACGGTGATCGGGTGCGGTCCGGAGCCCAGCGCGGGCGCTACCAGCTGGACGGGGGCGCCGCGCTCGACGCCGAGGAGCCCGGCGGTGGCGCCGCCCTCGCTCACCGGACGCAACGTCGGCCACCAGCGGCCGTGCGGGATGGTGGTGCGGCCCGCGTACGGGACGGGCAGGACGGGTTCGAAGGAGGCTTCGAAGCGGTCGCCGTCGCGGGTGACGGGGTAGCTGAACTCCACGCCGTTGTGGTTGTGCAGGACCAGCTCGTACGGCTCGTCGGCGGCGGACGCGGGCAGCCGGTAGGTGCCGCCCAGCGTCAGGATGCCGTCCTTGGCGGTGACGGAGTCGACGAGCGGCGGCGAGACCTGGACGGAGAGGATGAGGTGGCCGCTCACCGCGCGCTTGGCGAACACGGCGCGTCCGGCGGTGTCCCCGGGCAGCGTGGCGACCAGGGCGGTGAAGCCGCCGCGCTCGTCGTGCGCCAGGGGGTGGCTGGTTCCGTCGGCGCGGACCACGGTCAGGGTCCAGGGCTCCGGGGTCCATTCGCCGGGCAGCCGGTCGGGGGCCGGTACGGCGCTCAGCCGGTCCAGCGGGATGGCCGCGGTGAACGGGATCCGGCCGCCGGGACGGGCCGTGCCGCCCTCGGGGCTGGTCAGCGGGACGGTGAGGACGGTGCCGCTGATGGCGTGCTCGGCGTGCAGCGTGGCACCGGCGCCGACCTCGGCGGCCAGTTCGCCGGCCACTTCCAGGGTCGCGTCGTCGAGGAGGCGTACGTCCAGGGCGCGGGCCCGGACCACCTCGACCTGGACGGTCAGCGAGCGGGAGATGATCGGCAGGATGCGCACGTCGGGGGTGACCCAGTGCGCGGGCGGGGTGTGACCGCTGTCGTGGTCGCCACCCTTGAGGCGCGCCCGGTGGAGGCCTCCGGCGCCGGTGACGGCGATGGAGGTGGACCATATGCCGTCACGCCAGGTGCCGCCCGACTGGAAGACCGTGGGGTCGACGACGGCGGTGAAGCCGGCCCAGTCGGCGTGGCGCAGGGCCAGGTGCGGGGCGTTGACGGAGGCCATCGGGGAGGCGACCGTGCGGGTGCTGACGACGTTGCGGCGGCGCTTGCCGCTCTCGCGGAAGACCAGCACCTTGCGGGTGCCCAGGCGGCTCTCGGCGCCCAGGTGGCCGGGCAGCGCGTAGCCGCGCAGCAGGAGCTTGCCGTCGGCCCAGGAGGCGTGCTCCAGCCGGCTGACGACGCGGCGCTCGCGCGGGCCGAGCGTGAGCAGCTTCGGCGGGACGGGTGCCTTGAGGAAGGGGTAGTCGGCCTGCGGGCGGGCCAGTCCCTTGACGGGCACGCTGTGGCCGTAGTCCCGCTGGTGGTGGAGGAGACCGATGAACTCCTCGACGCGACCCTCGCGGGCCAGGTACGCCTTGAGCCGATCGGCGACGGTGAGGTCGCGCCAGGGGCCGGTGCCGATTTCCCGGACGAGGCCGCCGACCTCCTTGACGAAGGCCGCGCGGAAGTCGGGGCCGCCCTCGTCGACGTACTTGTAGATGAGGGGGAGTTCCTCGGCCAGTACGTTGTGGTCGTAGTCGCGCAGGTAACGGGCGTACTTCTCGCCGGACTTGCCGAGGAGCGCCTCGCGGACCAGACGGACGGAGGTCACGCGGTCGATGACGGACACCGGGTCGGTGGAGCGCTGGGTGATGGAGCGCTCGCCGGTCTCGCGGACCCGCCAGTGGTAGACCACGTCGCTCAGGACGTCGACGCTGGTGGCGAAGTAGTGGGCGGGGATGCTGACGGGAGCGTCCTCGTAGAGGATGCCCTCCGGGTACTGGAAGCCGTGCTCGTCCCAGAAGGTGCGCCGGTAGACCTTGTTCCACGCGGTGCGGTCGGTGACCAGCGCCGGGAACTTGGAGATGTGGGTCTTCAACCGGTTCTTCGAGAACGCGGCGCGGTGGCCCCAGGACTGCTGCTTGCCGACGGAGCGGAAACGCTCGACGTTGCCCGCAGCGAAGTCCGACCCGGTCTCGTCGAGGGTGTCGATCATCCGCTGGTAGGCGTCCGGGGGCATGGTGTCGTCACTGTCGACGAAGGCCAGGTACTCGGTGCCGTCCGACGCGTGCCGGGCTCCCACGTTGCGGGCGGCGCCCAGCCCCGCGTTCTTCTGGAGGACCAATCGGAAGCGCGCGTCGCGAGCCGCGAAGGCCTCGGCGATCGCCGCACTGGAGTCCGTGGATCCGTCGTCGACGAGGACGACCTCGAAGTCGTCGAACGTCTGAGCGGCGATGGATTCGAGGCACTCGTCGAGATAGAGCTCGACGTTGTAGACGGGGACGACGATGCTCAGGCGCGGGGGCATGGGTGGCGGGTTCTCCAGCGTTTTTTGCTCTGTTGATGAGTTGTTGATCAGCCGATTACAGCATCTTACTCTGTAACGGGATGATAAATTCAGCCCATTCCGGACATAACCCGGTCTCCGCCGGGGCGGACGGCAAAGAATTCAACCGCCCGCCTCCGCAACGTCGCGGCCCTCCCGGGCCGCCGTCACACTTCCAGTTCGAGTTCGATCTTCTTGAGTTGGTGCCGGGCCATGGCGAGGTTGGCCCGCAGGCGGTCCAGGGCGAGGTAGAGGAAGAAGCCCTCCGAGTTCCGTCCCTTCATCAGTCGGATGAGGTGGTACTGGCCGCCGAGCGTGATCAGGATGTCCTCGATCTCGTCCTTCAGGCCGAGCATCTCCATGGTGCGCACCTTGGCCCGCACCACGTCCGTGTTGCCGGCGGCCGCGACGGCGAGGTCGAGGTCCTTGCCGCCGCCGACGGTGCCGAGGGCCATGCCGCTGCCGTAGTCGACGAGGGCCGCGCCGAGCGCGCCGTCGATGGTGGTGAGGGCTTCCTTGAGTGCGGTCTCCACGTTGGCCATGACTGTTCCTCTTTCTTCTGTGACGTCGGCCGGTGCCGGTCGCTCGTGTGCTTTTGCTTACTGTTGGGGGGAAGGCGGGGGCCGGACTGCGCCGGTCACGGCCCGGGGGCGCCGGAGGACGGCGCCGCGGGGCCCCGGCGGCCGAGGCTGTGTTCTATGAGTGCGGTGATGTGCAGGCTGGACCGGCGGGCCTCCAGATGGAGGCGGCCGACGTTGACGCGGGTCTCGGCGATCAGGGTGAGGACGGCGGCCTCGCCGGCGGCGTACGTGGCCACGTACCCGTGCTCACCGCGGACGAGGAGTTCCCGGAACGCGCCCTGACCGGTGCTGTCGCTGAGCCGCTGGGCGACACCGAGCGCGGCCGCGGTCAGGGCGGCGACGGATTCGGTCTCGGTGGCGGCGCTGTCCTGGGCCAGGACCAGACCGTCGGAGCTGGCGGCGAGGGCTCCGGTGAGTTGGGGGAGGCGCGCCCGCAGGCGACGGAGTTCGGCGAGTATCTCGGCCTCGGCCTCGGCCGTCACCATCGACGGGATCATGTCGCCCTTCCTCCCTTCGGGCTGCCTTCGGTCGGGGCGGTCGGTGCGCAGGACCGGCCGCAGCGGGAGCCTCACAGGCTTGCCTCCAGTGCGTCGCGTAGCCGGCGGAGCAGTGCCACGTCCGGGGATTGGGCCTGGGTCATCCAGTCGGGCAGGGTCGGGGCCGGTTCCGGGACCGGCGCCGCGTGGGGGGTCTCGACGAGCCCCGCGGCGGCGAGTCTTCGTACGTCGAGCAGGGTGTGGAAGGCGGGCCGGCCCAGTACCCAGGCCAGGTCCGCGGGGGTCCGTATGCCGTCCGCCCGCTGGAGGAGGAGGCGCTGGCGGGCGGTGACCGTCTGTCCGGGGGCCGCGGCCCGGGGCACGACCGGTGCGGTGTCCAGCAGCGGGTAGGGCCAGACGGCGTCGAGCAGTTCCCGGCGGCGGCGGGTCTCGCGCTCGACGGCGGCGGCCGCCACCGAGCGGACCGAGCCGATCCAGTGGGTGGCGCCCCGGCGGAACCGGGAGGGGCCGCTGCCCGGGGAGAGCGCGAAGAACGCGGCGTCGAAGATGGCGGCGAGGTGACATATCTCCAGTTCGCCGCCCGCCATGCCCCCGCTGTCCACCAGGAAGCGGGCGACCTGGCGGCGGGCGCCGGCCGCCGTGATGGCCTCGTTCCAGCGTTCGGGCGCGAGGCCGCCGCCCGTGGTGAGGAGTACGTCCAGCCCGGGGGTGGAGGGACTCTCGGCGTGCACGATCCTGCCGTCCTCCAGGAAGAGGGTCCCCCGGTCGCGCAGGAGGGCGCCGGTGGCGCGTTCGGCCGCGAGCCGGGTGAGCAGGGGGGATACCGCGGTGGTCATCTGAGCACCAGTCCTTCGGCCAGTGCGCGGAGCCTGAGCC
Source organism: Streptomyces sp. NPDC048383 (assembly GCF_040651775.1). Classification (NCBI taxonomy): domain Bacteria; kingdom Bacillati; phylum Actinomycetota; class Actinomycetes; order Kitasatosporales; family Streptomycetaceae; genus Streptomyces; species Streptomyces sp. NPDC048383. Next base: position 44,078 of record NZ_JBEZKS010000027.1, on the reverse strand, counting down.
GTGCCAGGGCGAGATTGCCGTCGGCCCTGTCGAGCCACAGGTGGAGGAATACGCTGCTGTCGAAGCTGGTCTCGACGAAGCGCAGGACGTGATATCCGGTACGGGTGGTGACGATGAGGTCTTCCACGGGCGGGCCGGAGCCCGGTCCGCCGCTGTCTCCCGGCATACCGTCGGCGGGGGCGAACGACTCGTACTCGGCCGCCGCCCGGGCCAGTTCGGCGGTCTCGGCGGCGGTGGTCTCGTGATCGCCGACCGGCGAGTCCCCGGCGGTGCCGAGGGCCAGTCCGCTGCTCCAGTCGACCAGCGCGGCCCCACGCGCACCAGGCAGGGCCATGGCTTCGAGCAGGCATTCGTCGATCCCGGGCACGCGGGCTCCCCTCCCGGCCGGACGTGCTGAGTGCACGGTCGTGCGGCGCGACAGGAGGGAACTTACTCAAGTTCCACAGTGCGAAAGGGCGTTCTGGCATTTTCCGCTGGAACATGCGCGGTCCCGGGTGACAGCTTGGCTGGAACCTGTTCGTTTCTGATCAAGCGTGTATGCAGTGGTCGCTGGATTCGATCGTGAAGGGCAACTCGCCGCGACCGGTCCGCTACCGGGTGCGCGTCACGCCCGCCGGGGACGGCGCGCCGGCGACCAGGTGACGGAGGCCCGGGGCCCTCAGTCAGTCGGCCGGGCGCTCCGGGAGCAGCCGGTCCACCATCAGCCCGAGGAGCCGGTCCGTCCCGGCCTCGTCCAGCATCGCCGGAGCGGTCAGGTCGTCCACGATCAGGCCCAGCATCGCCAGGTAGAGCAGGACCACGCCCTCACGGTCCCCGGGCAGACCGGCGTCCAGGTGCCAGGTGACGTTCGCCGCCAGCTCCAGTTTCTGGAAGCCGACGAGCTCCGCCTGGAGTTCGGGGCGGCGGGTGCCCTCCAGCCGCAGTTCCAGCATCGCGACGTGCACGCTGCGCTCGCGCCGCATCCGCTCCAGCAGCAGCCGCATGAGCACCTTGGTGTCGAGCGGTCCGGCCAGGTCGGCCGGGTCGGGGACCAGCCGCTCGCGGGTGCGGTGCAGGATCTGTACGAGCAACTGACCGCGGTTGGCGAAGTAGTTGGAGGCGGTGCCGGTCGGGACACCGGCCTCCGCGTCCACCGCGCGCAGCGTCAGACCGCGCGAGCCCTCGCGGGCCAGCACTTCGATCGCGGCGTCGAGCAGCGCGGCGCGGCGTTGCGGGTTCTGGCGCATGGGGTCCCCGGGGTGTGGGCGGCGGTCTTCCGTGAGCACTGCACCTGCAGTGCTCAGCACACGCTAGCCGACCTGCCGGCTCCGGCCCCTCCCCAGCGCCCCCTCCCCCGTGTCACGCTGCGGTTCATGGAGCGGATCATCGAGGAGATACGTGAGGACCTGGACCGCCGGATCGCCGTCGCGGCCGACCGGCTCGCCGACCGGACCGTGACCGAGGACCCCGCCTACGCCGCCCTGCTCGGCCGCGGCGAACTGCGCGAGCGCATCCACCACACCCTCCGTCAGGCCGTCGACGGTCTGGTCCGCGGCGCGCGGGGGTTGCCGCCGGACCTCTCCGACGCCCGGACCACCGGCGCCCTGCGCGCCGAGCAAGGAGTTCCGCTCGCCTCGTTGCACCGGGTCTACCGCGGCTGCGGCCGGGTGTTGTGGCAGAGCCTGACCGAGGCGGTGGCCGCGCACGACCGGGCCGCGCTGCCCCGGCTGCTGCCCGGGGCGCCGGCCCTGTGGGAGGTGGTCGACCGGATGACGGACGCCGCTTCGGAGGGGTACCACCGGGCCGAGGGGGCGCGGGGCGAGCGCGAACGGGAGCGCCGCGCGGCCCTGCTGGACGCACTGCTCGACGGTACGGGGACGGCGGCGGAGGCCGCCGCCCACCTCGGGCTGCCGGCGCGGGGCCGGTTCGCCGTGATCGTGCTCGGCGAGGGCGCGGCCGAGCCGGGCGGACCGGGCAGACCCGGCGGGCCCGACGGACCCGGCGGGCTGCCCGCCGCCCCGCGCGTCCTGTGGCGGCTGCGCGCCGACGGGGAGACGGGCCTGGCGGAGCTGGGTCACCATCCGCTGGAGTCGCTGCGCGAACTCCTCGGCCCGCTCGCGGTGCGCGCCGGGGTGAGCCCGGTGGTGACCGACCTCCACGAGGTGGCCGGGGCCCGCCGGCTGGCCGGGCTCGCCCTGCGCACGGCGCCCCGCTCCGGCGGGCCGGGTACCGCCCTGCTCGACGAGCGGCTGCCGGGGGCGCTGGTCGCGGCCGACGCGGAACTCGCGGCCCGGCTGCGCCGGGTGGTGCTGGGGCCGGTGCTGGCCCTGCCCCCGGAGGACTGCCGGATCCTGCTGACCACCCTGGGCACCTGGCTGTCCTGCCAGGGCTCGACGACGTACGCCGCGCAGCGGCTCTACTGCCACCGCAACACGGTCTCCAACCGGCTGCGCCGCCTGGAGCAGCTCACCGGACGCGCCCTGTCGGATCCGGCGCACGTGGTGGAGCTGGCCCTGGCGCACGCCGCGGTGACCCAGCGGCCTACCGCCCCGGTCCCGCCGGCTCCCGAGGCGAGCCCGGATCCCGGGGATCCCGCGGCGGCCTCGGTTCCTCCGGCCCGGCAGGCCGGGCCGACTCCAGCAGGTATGGCACGTCGATCACCGCGACCCCCGGGGTGAACAGCAGCCGCGCCTTGAGCCGCAGCGCGTTCTGGTTGTGCAGGGGTTGCTCCCACCAGTGCCCGACCACGTACTCCGGGATGACCACCGACAGCATGTCCGTCCCCTCGGCCGCCGCCTCCGCCTCCAGGTACACCAGCACCGGCCCGACGACGTCGCGGTACGGGGAGTGCAGCACCTTCAGCGGCATGCCCGGGTCGTGTTCCGCCCAGGCCCGGCGCAGCCGCTCGGCGTCCTCCTCGTCGGCGACGACGGAGAGTGCGGTCAGGGTGTCGGGCCGCAGGCCCTGCGCGTAGCCGAGGGCCTTGAGGGTGGGGGCGTGGACGTTCGCGACGAGGACGACCACGTGGTGGCGGGCCATCCGGCGGGGTGTGACGCCGGGGGCGACGGCGACCTGTCGGGCGACCTGGTCGTAGTGGCGGCGCACCCCCTTCATGCCCAGGAACAGCGCGGGCATGGCGATGACGACGAGCCAGGCGCCGTGGGTGAACTTGGTGAGCAGGACGATGACCAGGACCACGGCGGTCATCACCGCGCCGACCGCGTTGATGGCGAGCCTGCGGTGGATGTGGATCCGCTCCTCCTTCGGGGTCGCCGGCGAGGCGAGTTCCCTGCGCCAGTGCCGGACCATGCCGGACTGGGAGAGGGTGAAGGAGACGAAGACGCCGATGATGTACAGCTGGATGAGGCGGGTCAGCTCGGCGTCGAAGGCGACGATGAGGGCGATGGCGGCGAGGGCGAGCAGTACGACGCCGTTGGAGTAGACGAGGCGGTCGCCGCGGTTGAAGAGCTGGCGGGGTGCGTAGCGGTCCCGGGCGAGGATCGAGGCGAGCATCGGGAAGCCGTTGAAGGCCGTGTTCGCGGCGAGGATCAGCACGCCCGCGGTGGCGGCCTGGAGCAGGTAGAAGAGGAAGTGCCAGCTGCCGAAGGTGGCCCGGCCGATCTGGGCGAGGGCGGTGGACATCGGCGTGCCGGGGGGCAGGCCCAGTTCCGTGGGGTCGGCCGCGACGTGCACCTTGTAGGACATCGCGAGGACGGTGATGCCGACGAACATCGTCACGGAGAGCACGCCCATCACGGCGAGGGTGTTCGCCGCGTTCTTCGCCTTGGGCTTCTGGAAGGCGGGTACGCCGTTGCTGATCGCCTCGACCCCGGTGAGGGCGGTGCAGCCGGAGGCGAAGGCGCGCATCGCGAGGAAGACCAGGGCGAGGCCGGTGTAGGTGCCGGTGGCAGTGATCGGCAGGTCGGCCGACTCGGCCCGGATGGTGTCCCCGGTCGCGACGCGGACGGCGGCGAAGGCGAACATGACGTAGATGACGAGGACGAAGCCGTAGGTGGGGATGGCGAAGACGCGCCCCGACTCCCGTACGCCGCGCAGGTTCATCAGGGTCAGCAGGACCACGAAGGCCACGGACAGGCCGACTTCGTGGTCGTTGAGGGCGGGCACCGCCGAGGTGATGGCGGCGACCCCGGAGACGACGGAGACGGCGACGGTCATCACGTAGTCGACGAGGAGGGCGCTGGCGGCGGTCAGCGCCGCGGTCGGCCCCAGGTTCTCGGAACTGACGACGTACGCGCCGCCGCCGCCCGGGTAGGCGTGGCAGGTCTGCCGGTAGGAGGCGATGACGACCACGAGGAGGAAGACGATGGCGGCGGCCGCGTACCACGTGAGGTGGAGGAGCGCGACTCCGCCGAGGGCGAGGATCAGCAGGATCTCCTCGGTGGCGTAGGCCACGGAGGAGAGCGGGTCACTGCAGAAGATCGGCAGGGCGAGCCGTTTCGGCAGGAGGGTCTCGCCCAGGCGTGCGGTGTCGAGGGGCTCACCGACCAGCACGCGTTTCGCATTGATACGCCTCATTCCGGCATGATCAGCCATTTTGACCCGTTTTTCGGGGAAGCTGCCCGATCGTCCGTTCCGGTGGCGATCTTGAAGGGCCGCTGCGATGGTGATCACGTCGACCGCCGCGGGCAACGGACGCGAGCGGTCGCCCGAACGGAAGGAGGACGGCCGTGGACGGATCCGTCTATCTCGCCTACGACTACCCGGTGCTGGGCGCGTTCTGGACCGTGATGTGGATCTTCCTCTGGGTGATGTGGATCGTCCTGCTCTTCCGCATCGTCGTGGACCTCTTCCGCGACCACGAGATGAGCGGCTGGGTGAAGGCGGCCTGGCTGCTGTTCCTGATCATCATCCCGTTCCTCGGCGTCCTGGTGTACGTGATCGCCCGGGGCCGGAACATGGGCAGGCGCGAGATCAAGCACGCGCAGGAACAGCAGGAGGCCTTCAACGCCTACATCCGGGACGCGGCCGGCACCACCGGCAAGAACACCACGGACGAACTGGCGAGGCTGTCCGACCTCAAGGCCAAGGGTGACCTGAGCGAGGCCGAGTTCCAACAGGCCAAACAGAGGCTACTGGCCTGACGCCGGCCCGACGGAGCCGTCGTGAGGGGCCGGCCCCGACGGGCCGGCCCCGCGGTCGTTCCTCACATCCTGGCGGCGGCCGTCACATCCTCGCGGCGGCGCTGCGGATGGCCTCACGGATGCGGAAGTACGTACCGCAGCGGCAGATGTTGGCGATGGCGTCGATGTCCTCGTCCGTCGGCTCGGCCGTCCGCCGCAGCAGGGCGACGGCCGCCATGATCTGGCCGGGCTGACAGAACCCGCACTGGGCGACGTCCTGTTCGAGCCAGGCCTCCTGCACGGGGTGCAGTACGTCCCCCTCGGCCAACCCCTCGATGGTGGTCACCGTCCGGCCCGCGCAGGCCGAGACCGGCACCACGCAGGGGCGCACGTCCACCCCGTCGAGGTGGCTCGTGCAGGCCTTGCAGACGTCCACCCCGCAGCCGTACTTGGGCCCTTGGACGCCGAGCAGGTCGCGGAGCACCCACAGCAGGGGCAGGTTGTCGGGCGCGTCGACGGTGACGTTGCGCCCGTTGACGATGAAGGTGTGCGAGGGCACGGCGTACTCCAGCGGTCAGCGCGGGTAGGGGGTGAAGTCGACGTCGAAGTCGAGCGGGAAGCTGCGCGGCTTCGACCCGGTGGCGCGGGCCCAGGCGTTGGCGATGGCACCGACCGCGGCCGGCACCCCGAGCTCACCGGCGCCGCCCGGCTCCGCGCCGGTCGCCCGGAACACGAAGACCCGGACGTCCCGCGGGGTGTCGCGCTGCCGCGCCCAGTGGAACTGGCTGTAACTGCCTTCCAACGGCAGCCCCTTGTCCAGGTGCAGCCCGGCCCGCAGGGTGGTGGAGATGGCGTCGGTGAGACCGCCGATCATCTGGGCCTCCAGCCCGCGCGGGTTGACGGGCAGGCCGACGTCGACGGCGATGACCGCCTTGGTGACGCGGACCCGCTCCCGGTCCCGGGCGTCGATCTCCACCAGGCACGCCGTACGGGACTTGTACTCCTCGTGGAAGGCGATGCCCTGCGCGCAGCCGGCCGGCAGGGCGCGGCCCCACTCCCCCTCGGCGGCCACCTTGTCGAGGACGGCACGCTGGGCGTCGGTCTTCAGGAAGGCCCGGCGGAAGCGGTACGGGTCCTTGCCGGTGGCCGCCGCGAGTTCGTCGACGACGATCTCCTCGGCGCCCCTGGTGTTGGCCGAGTAGACGGAGCGCCAGGAGGCGGTGGGGATGCCGGTCGGCACCTCGGTGAGGGCCTGGGTGGTGAGCCCGAAGTGGTAGGGGCTCTTGACCGTGGTGTGGAACAGGGTCTGGGCGAGGGTGGCGTTGCCGAGGCCCGTCGGCAGGCTCGCCGCCGTCGCGGTGATGATCTCGCCGAGGCCGTGCCGGAAGTCGGTCTCGGCGGCGGCGACCCGGTGCTCGAAGCTCAGCACCTCGCCCAGCAGGTGGGTGGCCCGGATCCGGTGGTGGGTGGCGGGCCGCATCCGGCCGTGCCGGGTGTCGTCCACCCTGGTCCACATCAGCTTCACCGGTCGGCGGCAGGCCTTGGAGATCCGGGCGGCCTCCAGCGCCGCGTCGAAGAACAGCCGGCGGCCGAAGGACCCGCCCGCCTGGACCACGTGCACCGTCACCTTGTCCAGCGGCAGCCCGAGGTCCGCGGCGATGGACTGGCGCGCGACGATGGGCGACTTCAGTCCCGACCAGATCTCCGCCCGGTCGTCCCGCACGTCGGCGATCGCGGAGTTGGTCTCCATCGGGGCGTGGCTGACGAAGGCGAAGTCGAACGTGGCGTCCACGTACGGGGTGAGCAGGGGCGGCACCAGCAGCGGTGGGACGGCGGCGCGCAGCTTCGTCCGGATCTGCGGGTCCGAGAGGTGGTCGGCCGGTCCGGGTCCCCAGGTGACCTGGAGGACGGACTTGGCGTCGATGGCCTGGCCGAAGGTCTCGGCGATGACGGCGACACCGGTGGGGACGGTCACCACGTCCAGCACCCCCGGCATGGCCAGGACGGCCGCGCGGTTGCCGACGGCGCGCACGCCGCCACCGAGGGTGGGCGGGCGGCGCACCACGCAGGGCTTGGCGCCGGGCACGTCGAGGTCGAGGGTGTAGCGCTGGGCCCCGGTGACCATGGCGCGGGCGTCGACGCGGCTGGTCGGGGTACCGACCAGGGTGTGTTCCGCGGCGGGTTTCGGGGCGGCCCCGAGGACGATCAGCGCGGGTGAGGCGGCGGCGACGGTGAGGCTGCCGTAGCTCGCGGTGCGGCCGTCGGGCGCGCGGACGGCTCCGTGCGCGGTGGTCAGTCGGGAGGCGGGCAGGCCCCAGCCGGCGGCGGCCGCCGCGACGAGGCGGGCCCGGGCGGTGGCCGCGGCCTGCCGCACCGGCCCGTAGAGGGAGCGGACGGAGTTGGAGGAGCCGGTCAGCTGGTTGAAGAGCAGCTCGGGGCGCGCGTCGTCGAGTTCGACGCGGACGCGGGCGAGCGGGGTGTCGAGTTCCTCCGCGACGAGCATGGCGACGGCGGTGGTGAGCCCTTGCCCGACCTCCTCGCGCGGCAGGCGGAAGCGGACGGTGCCGTCCGGGTCCACGGCCAGGGCGAGGAGGGCCGACGTGGGAGCGCCGGCCAGGATGAACAGGTCTCCGAGGTCCACCAGGTCGGCGAGGGCGGGCAGGCTCGGGATCACGGCGTGGGCGGATTGCGGCGCGAGGACGTCGGCGCCCGCCCGGGTGACCAGGGCCAGCGTGGGCGCGGCGACGAGGTGGGTGAGGAAGGAGCGTCGGGTCCGACCGGCGGAGTCCGGCGCGCGGGCGCCCTCGTCCGCACGGTTCTGCGCTGTCATGTCGTGCTGTCCCCCGCCCTGCCCCGGGTCCGCCGGTGCGGACCGCCCCCGGCTCGTTACCGACGCGTAGCGTAGCGATCACCGAGGGGGGTGGGAAGCGCCGGCGACCGGCGAGCCCCGTCATCCCCGGGCAGGGGGGTCCTTCGTTCGGGGGGTGACCCGGAGGTGCGTCCGACACGTCGGGCGGGGCGCGCCCGTCCGCATGCGGCTCGCACAACTCGACCGCACGATCGAACCCTCCCGTCCCGAAGGCCGCTTTCCGGCCGGTCCGCCGACGCCCCGACCGGTTTCGTTCGCACACGGCACGAGGTCCCGGATCGCCGCTGGCATATGCCCGTCGCAAGACCGCTACGGATGTTGCCAAACGCCTTACAGCCCAACTCGCCCTGTGCAACAGTCGTAACCGGTCCTTCTTTCAGACCTGGCCGCGCCGCGCCTGTATCGGAGTTCTCATGCCGTCCCACCTGTACGCGGACCTTCCCGCGCAGCCGCCCGAGCCGGGATCGGTGGACGCGCTGATCTCGCAGACGCGCCGACTGCGGGGCGAAGTGGACGCGGTGCGTCGTGACACCGTCGTGGACGACGACGACGCCCAGGGGCGGTGGCAGCGCGCGCTGTGCGACCTCGCGGTACACCACCTCGACGACCTCCGTCAGCACCTCGGCCAGCTCAAGGAGGGCCTCCCGCCGGCGCCCGAGCCCGTAGCAGCGCCGCAGGCGGCCCCCGAGACCACCGCCGAGGACCGTCCGACGCGCGTCGGCAGCGCCGAATGGAACCTGCTGACCGACGAGGTGACCTGGTCCGAGGAGCTCTTCCAGATCTTCGGCCGGTCCCCCGAGGCGGGCGCGCTCCCCCTCGACGAACTGGGCTCCACCCTGTTCTCCGAGGACCAACCGACGTTGACCGCGATGGTCACCGACTGCCTGGTGGACGGCAAACCGATAGACGGCGAATTCCGCATCGTCCGGGCCGACGGCCGGGTACGGACGCTGCACATGAGGGGCGAGCCGGTACTCGACTCCGACGGCTGCACCGCCTCCATGTGGGCCGTGCTGCGGGACGTGAGTGAACTGCGCCGGAGCCAGCGGGCGGTACGCGAGTCGCACGACTCGCTCCAACGCCGGCGGGAGATCGCGCAGACCGAGCACCGGCTGGCGGTCGAGCTGCAGGAAGCCGTGCTCCCCCCGTGGCGCGGCTCCCTGCGGTTCCCGCACGACAACGCGGGCACGCTGGACGTCGCCGCCCACTACCTGCCCTCCGCGACCAGCGCGCTGATCGGCGGCGACTGGTACGACGCCTTGGAACTCCCCGACGGGCGCTCCCTCCTGACGGTCGGTGACCTGACGGGCCACGGGGTCAGCGCGACCTCCGGCATGGCGATGATGCTCGGCGCCCTGCGCGGCATGGCCATGGCCGGCATCGAGCCGGGACCCCTGATGGGCTGGCTCAACCAACTGCTGGAGACCTCCGTCCAACCCGCGCTCGGCTCGGCCGTCTGCTGCCGCTACGACCCGGTCCGGCGCGTCCTGTCCTGGGCGCAGGCCGGCCACCCCGCCCCCCTGTTGTTCCGCCGGGGCCAGGGCCGCCCGTTGCTCCCGCCGGAGGGCGTCCTGCTGGGCGCGACATCCGGCGCGGTCTACGGGCAGGCCGAGGAACGTCTGGAAGCGGGCGACGTACTCGTCCTGCACACCGACGGACTGACCCCGCGCAGCATCGGGTTCAGCCGGGCCGACGGGACCGAGCGGCTGCTGGCCCTCGCGCCCCGGTTCTCCGCCGCCCGGTCCGCGCGCGACTGCGTGCGGATGGTGACGGAGGAGTTCGGCGAGAACGAGCGCGAGGACGACGCCTGCATCCTGGTCGCCCGGATCGGCGACTGACCGACACGGTCGGTCCGGATCGGCGACCGGCCGACTGCGCCGGTCGTGTGATCGGGCGTGTGAGGAGCCCGCCGCGCCACGGGTACGTGGGGCATCAGGGGCCGCGCCGAACGGCGCGGCCCTTCTCGTCCCCGGGGTCCGACACCGGCGTCCCCCTCAGACTCCGGTGCCGCGCGGGGCGCGCGGCGCCGGGCTGTCGGGGAGGGCCAGCTCGATCTCCTCGCGCAGGTCCTCGATCCGCGCGTACCCGGCGTACTGGCCGGTGAGCCGGTACATCTCGCGCAGCCGGTCCCAGGTCCGGTGCGAGGAGGTCTCGTTCATCGAGACCAGGGCGAGGCGGGCGTAGCGGTCGGCCTGCTCCGGATCGTCGGCGATGAAGCAGGCCGACGCCAGGGAGATGTAGTCGAAGGTCTGCGAGCGCTGGTAGCCGTCCCCGCGCAACCGCAACGCCGCCTTGGCGTGGCGCGCGGCGACCGGAGCCGCCGTGGCGTCGTGGTCGGCCAGCGTCCGGTAGGCCAGGGCCTGCATGCCGTGCAGGTCCGCCTCGTCGAAGTGCTGCATCCAGGACGGCGGCGGAACGTCGCCCTTGTCGGAGACGAAGAGGTCCTCGGCCTCGCCCAACGTGCGCCGCATGGCCTGGCCCTTGCCCATGGCGGCCTGCGCCCAGGCCTCGATGGTGTGCAGCATGGCCCGGGTGCGCGGCAGGGTCTGCTCGCCGGAGCCGGACTTCGCCAACTTCATCAGGTCCAGGGCCTCGTGGGGCTTGCCCAGGTGCACCATCTGACGGGCGGCCCGGGACAGGGCCTCGCCGGCGCGCGGCCGGTCGCCGCCCTCGCGCGCCGCGTGCGCGGCGATGACGAAGTACTTCTGGGCGGTGGGCTCCAGGCCGACGTCGTGCGACATCCAACCCGCGAGCACCGCCAGGTTCGCCGCCACCCCCCACAGCCTGCGCTGGAGGTGGTCCGGGTGGTGGTAGGCGAGCATGCCGCCCACCTCGTTGAGCTGCCCCACCACGGCCTTGCGCTGGAGTCCGCCACCCCTGGAGGCGTCCCAGGCCCGGAAGACCTCGACCGACCGTTCCAGGGCCTCGATCTCCTGGGAGCCGATCGGCGCGGCCTCGTAGCGGTCGTAGCCCGCCGGATCGGCGTGGTGGGCCTCACCGCCGAAGCTCCGCGCTTCCTTCGCGGCGGCGGGGTCGGTGTGCAGCCAGTCGTACATGGCGTTGCTGAGGGCTGAGCCGGCGGTGAGCGCGGCTCCCGCGCCCATCAGACCGCGACGGTTGAGCATGAGGTCCATTCCCGTGAATTCGGTGAGGACCGCGGCTGTGCGTTCGGGCGCCCAGGGCACTCCGTCGGGGTTCTCCTTCGCCCCGTCCGGCTGCCGTTTCGTGGCGCGCCGTTGCCGTACGAACCCGAGGTCCTCGATGGTCACGACACGACCGAGCCGCTCGGTGAACAGGGCTGCCAGTACCGTGGGAACCGGTTCGCGCGGGGTCTCCCCCATGTCGATCCAGCGCCGCACCCGCGAGGTGTCGGTCGCCAACTGGTGGTGGCCCATGGAGGCCGCCTGCCTGTTGACCATCCTCGCGAGTTCGCCCTTCGACCAGCCGGCCAGGCCGAACAGGTCGTTCAGACGGGTGTTTGGTCCCTTGCTCACGTCAAGCCCCCAGGTTCTCGGCTGAGTTGACAGTAGCCCCCCGTCAGATGCCCAGCGACTATTCGCCAGGCTTCGCCAGGGCACGCCCGATGGTTCGCCATGGGCCACCCGGTGTCAGGTAGGAATGCGCCTCCCCGACCCGGTCACCGGCGGAACTCCCCAGGGTGAAGCCGGGATCGGCGGGGTGGCGTACGCAACTCGTCGGCGCACGAAGGGAACCGTAAACGCCATGTACGCAGCCACGTCCTCCGTGTCCGCCCCGGTCCGGCCGCACCGCACGCTCCAGGCGGGCGGCAACCCCTACCTCGATCCCGCTCGTCCCACGGCCCCGGCGCAGGGCGCCCTGCGGGCCCGGCGGATGCCGGGGGCCGGGTCACAGCCGCTCAGCGGACGGATCGACCTGTCGGGGCCGCAGGGCGCGCAGTTGCGCACCGCGCTCGCGTCGGTGCAGCGGATCTGTCCGGAGTTCACTCCCGTCCAGGTGCTGCGGCGCAGCGGACGGTCGGTCCTGCTGGTCGGGACGACCGGACGGATGACCGCGGTGGCGAAGGTATTACTGGATCACTCGCCCGAGTGGCGCGAGCGGTACCGGCACGAAATAGCGACGTACCGGACGTTCGTCCGGCACCGCCCGCCGGTCCGGGTGCCCCGGCTGATCGCCGCGGATCCCGAGAACTGCGTCCTGGTGGTCGAGCGGATGGCGGGCCGGGTGGCGGCGCTCCAGCGGCACCCCGTCGAGGCCCCGCCGCGGGCCGATGTACGGGCCGCGTTGGGCGCGGTGTGCCGGGTGAACCAGTGGCGGCCGCCGACGGAGCTGTTCGGGCAGCCGGTGGACTACGCGCGGCGCATCGCGCGGGACCACCAGTTGGGTCTGCTGACCGACCGGGACTTCGGGGACCTGCAGAAGCTGCTGCACGGGCTCCGGCCGGCGAGCACCCCCTGGCAGTTCAACCACGGTGACGCCCTGCTCTCGAACCTGTTGCTGTCCCCGGCCGGGCCGGTGCTGCTCGACTGGGAGCACGCGGGCTGGTACCTGCCGGGCTACGACCTGGCCACCCTGTGGACCGTATTGGGCGACGCCCCCGCGGCGCGCAGCCAGATCAGTCGGCTGGCCCAGTCGGCCGGCCCGGCGTCCCGGGACGCCTTCCTGGTCAACCTGATGCTGGTGCTGACCCGGGAGATCCGGATGTCGGAGACGGCGGTGCAGCGCTCGATGGTGGCGACGGCCCCGAGCCGGCCGCTGCCGGTGGGGGCCCTGTCCTCGGGCGAGGAGCAGCGCCTGTTGCTGCGCCGACTGCACGACGACGCCGGCATGGCCCGCAGGGCCGTCCGCGCGGCGGTCGGCACGCGCTGAGCCAGCGCCCCGGATCCAGCCGCGATCCCGTGTCCCGCACCCCGTGTGCGGGCACGGGATCGCGTGCGTGCGCGCGGGCCCGGTCGGCGACCTCGCCTCAGTCGGTGACCTTGGCGAGGAACGCGGCGAGGTTCGCCTCGGTCCGGGCGATCTTCTCCTTCCGCGTGAGCGACTCCTGGAGCCGGCCGCCGACGCCCGCGTCCTTGCGGCCCCGCAGGTAGAGCGAGCAGGCGAGGTCGTCGCACATGTAGACGCCCACCGAGTTGCCCTGCTGGCCGGCCTTGCCCGCCTTGGGCGCCACGAGCAGGGACACGCCGCCGGTGTGGGTGGTCAGGCAGACCGTGCACATGCTGCGCCGCGCCTGCCCCGCGCCGCCGCCCGTCGAGGCGCGCAGCTGGACACCGACGGGCCGGTCGTCGAGCAGCGTGACGAGGTAGGCGCGGTCGGGGGCCTGGGGGTCGCGCCATCCCAGGAAGTCGAGGTCCTCCCAGGGCCGTTCGGCCAGGTCACGGGGGATCGACAGGCGCTTCGCCTCACCCTTGGTGCAGTTCACGAAGGCGGTGCGGATCTCTTGCTCGGTCAGCGGCTTCATGACCGACACGCTAAGTTGCCTAAACGAATTAGGCAAATGCATAATGTCAATAGGCGTTGTCGGCGAGCGGTGGCGCGGAAGCGGAGGACGGACATGGCGGCGCGGGCGGAACGGGTGGGACTGACCACGGAACGCCTGGTCCGGGCGGGAGCCGAGCTGGCCGACGAGATCGGCTTCGAGCAGGCGACCCCCGCGGAACTCGCCCGCCGCTTCGGGGTCAGGACCGCGAGCCTGTACTCGCACGTGCGCAACGCCCACGACCTGAGGACCCGGATCGCCGGGCTCGCCCTGGAGGAGCTCGCCGACCGGGCCGCGGACGCCGTGGCCGGCCGGGCCGGCAAGGACGCCCTGACCGCCTTCGCCCACGCCTACCGCGACTACGCCCTCGCCCACCCCGGCCGCTTCGTGGCCGCCCGTTGCCCGCTCGACCCGGACTCCGCCGCGGCCGGCGCCGCCGTCCGGCACGCGCGACTGATCCGCTCGGTGCTGCGCGGGTACGGTCTGGCCGAGCCGTACGAGACGCACGCGGTGCGCCTGCTGGGCAGCGTGTTCAGCGGCTTCGTGACCTTGGAGGGCGCCGGCGGCTTCGACCACAGCGCGCCGGAGTCCCGGGAGAGCTGGACGGAGATCCTCGACGCGCTCGACGTACTGCTGCGCCACTGGCCCACCACCCCCCTGACCGAAGTGAGCGGGACATGAACGGACGAGCCGGCTGGACCACCACCCCCGTCACCGCTGAACTGCTGCGCGGCGCAATCGACTTGGAACACACCGAACGCGGCGTGCTCCCGCACCGGCTGCCGCCGCGGGCCCGGCTGCAGATCCCGGTCGGCGGGCCCGCCCTCGCGGAGGCGCAGCCGTCCGGTGTGCGGATCGCCTTCCGCACCCGGGCCACGACCGTCGAACTGGACGTGGTCGCCACCAAACGCGTCCACCCGGGCATCGCACCCGCTCCCGACGGCGTGTACGAGCTGCTCGTGGACGGCCGGCTCGCGGGCACGGCCCGCGCACCCCACGGCGACGTCCTCACCATCGACATGGCCGCCGGGACCGCGGTGACCCGACCCGGCCCGATGGCGACCCTGCGGTTCGACGGGTTGAGCGGCGCCGACAAGGACGTGGAGATCTGGCTGCCGTACGACGAGAGCACCCGCCTCGTCGCCCTGCGCACCGACGCCCCCGTCCGGACCCCGCCCCCGACCGGCCGCAGGGTGTGGCTGCACCACGGAAGCTCGATCGCACCCCTCGACCCCACTGCTCGTCGTGTCGCCGCTCCATTGCGCCCTCCACGAGCGCACTCCGGGTCCCAGCGCCATGAACGTCGAGGGGGCGACCGAGGGGCGCCTTCGGTTCAAGGCCGCGGGTGATCCCGCCGAGGTCGCCGCCGGAAAGCTGACGCTGCGGGTCGTCCGGGAGGAACTCGCCCGGGTCGTCCGGCAACGGGCCTCCGAGGACCCGCACCTGCACCACCTCGACGGGCTCGCCCTCTACGGCGAGGCCGACGAGGCCGCGCTGCCGATGCCCGACGACCTCCATCCCGACGCCGCCACGCACCGCCTCATCGGGGAGCGCTTCGCCCGCGCCGCCTTCGGCGCCGGCGGGCCGTTCACCGCCGACTCCCGCTGAGCGGGGCCGCGTTCACTCGTACCACTCCCCCGATTTCCGACGGTCGGGGGCGCCGGCGGCGGCGCATCCCTTGACATCACATGATCCCCCTAACACCTTTTCTGACTCAGCATCAGAAATGCTGGAGCCGCCCTCCTCCCCTCCCGCTGGAGCCCGCCCATGACCGAAAGCCCCGCCCCTTCCCTGCCCTCCCGCCCCGCCTCACCCTCCCTGCCCTCCCGCCGGACCGTCCTCGCCGGGACGGGCGCGGGGGTGCTCGCCGCCACCGTCCTGCCGGGGACCGCGCGGGCCGACGGGGCGCCGCTCGGCGAGTACGACGTCGTCGTGGTCGGGTCGGGGGCCGCCGGGATGACGGCCGCCCTGACCGCCGCGAAGCGGGGCCTGAGCGTCCTGGTCGTCGAGAAGGCGCCGACCTTCGGCGGTTCGGCGGCCCGCTCCGGCGCCGGGATATGGCTGCCGAACAACTCGGTGATCCTGGGCGCCGGGGTGCCGGACACCCCGCAGAAGGCGGCGACGTACCTCGCGGCGGTGGTGGGCCCCGACGTGCCGGCCGACCGGCAGCAGGCGTTCCTCGCGAACGGGCCCCGGATGCTGGACTTCGTCATGGCCAACAGTCCGCTGCGGTTCCGCTTCATGGACGGCTACAGCGACTACTACCCCAACCTGCCGGGCGGTTTGCCGAACGGCCGCTCCATCGAGCCCGACCAGATCGACGGGAACGTCCTGGGCTCCGAGCTGGCGCACCTGAACCCGGCGTACATGCCGGTGCCCGCCGGGATGGTCGTGTTCAGCCAGGACTACAAGTGGCTCAACCTCGCGGCGGTCAGCGCGAGGGGGCTCGCGGTGTCCGCCGAGTGCCTGGCGCGCGGCACGGCGGCGGCCCTGCGCGGGGAGAAGCCGCTCACGATGGGGCAGGCGCTTGCCGCCGGGCTGCGCGCCGGGCTGCGGCGGGCGGGGGTTCCGGTGTGGCTGAACAGCCCGCTGGTGGACCTCGTCCAGGAGGGCGACGCGGTCACGGGCGTGGTGGTGGAGAAGGCGGGCGCACGGGGCGTGGTGCGCGCCCGCAAGGGGGTGGTGATCGGCTCCGGCGGCTTCGAACACAACGCGCAGATGCGGGCGCAGTACCAGCAGCAGCCGATCGGCACCCAGTGGTCCGTCGGCGCCAAGGAGAACACCGGCGACGGCATCCGCGCGGGCCAACGGGCCGGGGCCGGGCTGGCGTTGATGGAGGACGCCTGGTGGGGACCGTCGATCCCGCTGCCCGGGGAACCGTACTTCTGTCTGGCGGAGCGGACGCTGCCCGGCGGCTTGATCGTCAACCGGGCGGGGGTCCGGTTCGTGAACGAGGCGGCCCCGTACAGCGACGTGGTGCACGTCATGTACGACAAGGACCGCGGCGCGGCCGGTTCGCACATCCCCGCCTGGCTGATCGTGGACCAGCACTACCGCAACAAGTACCTGTTCAAGGACATCCTGCCGACCCTGCCCTTCCCGGACTCCTGGTACGAGGCGGGAGCGGCGAAGAAGGCGTGGACCTGGGACGCCCTCGCCGGCCAGATCGGGGTGCCGGCCGGCGCGCTGCGGGCAACGCTGAACCGGTTCAACGCCCAGGCGTGGAACGGCACCGACGCCGACCACCACCGGGGTGACACGGCGTACGACCACTACTACACGGACCCGAACGTGCACCCGAACTCGTGCCTGGCGCCGGTCTGGGTGCCGCCGTTCTACGCGTTCAGGATCGTGCCCGGTGACCTGGGGACGAAGGGCGGCATCGTGACGGACGCACGGGCCCGGGCGCTGCGCCCGGACGGCTCGGTGATCCGCGGTCTGTGGGCGGCGGGCAACGCGAGCGCGGCGGTCATGGGCCACAGCTACGCGGGCGCCGGATCGACGATCGGGCCCGCGATGACGTTCGGCTGGGTGGCGGCGAACGACATCGCGGACGCCTGACGCGGACCGGGCCGCCGCGACCCTCGCACCGTGCGGTTCCGGCGGGCTCAGCCCTGCTGGAACAGCTCGGCGGGGAGCGGCTTGAGCAGCGCGTACAGGTCGTCGGTGATCGGCCGGTCCCAGCTGGCGATGGTCACGAGGACGTTGTCGCTGCGGTCGAACTGCACGCAGGAGATCCGACTCTCGGAGAGCTTGACCTTGCGGACGATGAGGAGGTTGTCGCCCTGCATGACGGGGCAGTCCTCCGAGCCGGTGACCTCCACCTCCTCCTCGTTCTCGAGGGCGTCGAGGAGCTGGGCCACCTCGAAGGGGACCTCGCCCTCGGCGAGGTCCCGGGCCGGGGACCCCTCGGGGAGGTTGCCGATGATCATCGCGGGGCCGCGGCCGCCGAACAGGTCGTAGCGCAGGAAGACGCCCTGGCAGCTGCCGTCGGGGGCGGGGAGCAGCCCGGCCCCGAGGTTGCCCGGCCAGTCCCCCGGGTCCATGGCCAGGACATCGAAGTCCGGGCCGGCGGGTGTGGCGGCGCGGTGGCGGCGGAGGAAGGACATGCCGCCATGGTACGTGGCCGCGCGCGTTTTCCGGCGCGGGGGCCCCGGGGGTGGCGGATCTGCGGGTACGGACCTTCGGAGGAATCCGCTCCTTACCGGAGACGGGCGCTCGCGCCGCCGGGCCCGGCGGCGGCCCGGACCTGCGGGGACCGGTGTGCACGGGTGGGGCGGGAGTGGCGTTCCCGGGGCCGGTCGGGCGCCCTCCTCGGGTGCCGGCCGCGCGACGGAGGGTGCGGTCCGGGTGGGCGGCCCCCGTCAGCGCCGGGGTGGCTCACCCCGCGCCGCGGGCGAAGGAGGCGAGCGCGTCCGCGAGGCCGGCCGGGTCGGTGCCCAGCTTGCGGCAGACGGCGGAGAGTTCGGGGCCGGCCTGGGAGGGGACGCCCTCGATCACGGCTTCGGCGGCGCTCAGTTCCTCCGGGGTCGGCTCGTCCTCCCAGGAGGAACCGCAGGGCAGCTCCCCACCGAGGGTGAGCAGCCGGCTCGCGAGGGTGGCGGTGAGGGCGTCCGCGCCGCATTCGCGGCTGGTGAGGAGCGCGCGGGTGAGGACGGCCCGGTCCTGGAGTTCGGTGCCGAGCACGGCCAACGCGAGGGCCAGTTCGTAGCCGGCCGGGGAGGCCGCCAGCAGGGTGACCGCCTCCCGCAGCAGCGGCAACCGGTCCTGCGGGGCGGCGACCTCGGCCGAGACCCGCAGGGCCTGCCCGATGCCGGAGGGGGCCCCGAAGGCGCGGGCCCGGCGCAGGGCCTCGGCGGCCAGCGCCCGGGCCCCGGCCGGGTCCTCGGGTGCGACCGCCCGGGCCAGGTGCAGCTGCCAGGGGCACCAGGACGGGTTCTGGATGCCGCGCGGGGTGAGCCGTCGGTCCACGGCTTCGAGTTCGGCGGCGGCGGCCTTGCGGTCGCCGCGGGCGAGCAGCAGTTCGGCGTACACGGTCTGGGAGTCGGGGAAGACCACGGCGGCCGGGAAGGGTTCCCCGTAGTCGTGGTCGTGGGCCAGTTCCCAGGCTTCGTCGGTCCGGCCGCGGGCGATGAGGGTGGTGACGAGGATGGCGATGGCGTACCAGTGCACGGGCGTACGACGGCCCACGCGTTCGGCGAGCCGCAGGCCGGTGCGGGCCAGTTCCTCGGCCTCTTCGAGCCGGCCGCGGCGGTAGCGGACGTAGCCGCGCAGGCTGTGCGCGAAGGAGAGGTGGGCGCCGTACCAGCCCTGGCGTTCGAACTCGGCGGTGCCCGCTTCGAAGAGTTCCTCGGTGCGGCCGGGCCGGTCGGCGTACATGTGGACCATGGCGGTCAGGACGGGGACCTCGAAGCCGCGGTCCTCGTAGGCCCAGCTGAAGTGCTCCTCCAGCACGCGGTCCGCGTGGTGCAGGACCACCTCGACGGGTTCGCCGCGCAGGCAGGCGTCCCAGGCGCGCAGCCCGATGATGTAGCGCTCGGTGAGGTCGCGGCCGGTGAGGTGCTCGGCGAGTTTGGTGAGCCGGCGGGAGCGGGCCGGGGAGTCGGGTTCGGCGGCGTTGAAGGCGTCCCACATGAACTGTTCGGACTGCAGGCGCAGTCGGGCGCGGGCGTCCTGGGTGTGCGGGATCTCCCGGGCGAGGAGTTCGGAGGCCTCGGACAGCAGGTCGCTGTGGGAGAGGACCTGGGCGAGGCGGATGACGATGCCCTGCCGCAGGGCGGGGTCGTCGAAGGGCTCGGCGAGGGCCGCCCGCAGGTGGTTGACGGTGTTCGCGGGTTCGGTCAGCAGGGAGGCGCAGCCCAGTTCGTAGAGCACGGCGGCGCGTTCGTCGAAGTCCGGGGGTTCCTGGAGGGCGCGGGCGAGTTGGCGACGGGCGGCCTCGGGGGCGCCGGCCCGGAGGTTGTCGGCGGCGGCCTCGCGCAGGGTGCGCACCACCCAGGGGTCGTTCTCCGGCTGGGTTTCCAGCAGGTGGCGGGCGGCGGCGGAGGAGCCGAGTCCGGCGTCGACGACGGCGGAGGCGGTCTTGCCGTGGAGGGCGACGCGCAGGGCGTCGGGTATGCCGCGGTAGATGGCGGTGGCGATGAGGGGGTGGACGAACTCCAGTCCGGCGTGCTCGCCTTCGGGGGCCGCGGACAGGATGCGGGCGTCGCGCAGTCGTTGGGTGGCGTCGGCGGCCTCTTCGGCGCCGAGGCCCGCGACGCGGGCGGCGATGCGTTGCGGGATGGCGGTGCCGAGGACGGAGCAGGCCCAGGCGAAGCGCACGGTGGAGGGCCCGAGGTTGTGCAGGCGGGCGACGAGGCCGCTGCCGCGCTGTGCGGCGACGAGGTCGCGCAGCAGCGGGGCGCTGGCCTCGACCGGGGCGAGGCCCTTGTCGCGGACCTTGGCCGTGAGTTCGACGGCTTCGAAGGGGTTGCCGGTGGTGACGGTCCAGGCCTCCTGGCAGAAGGCGTCGTCGGCGTGCTCCCCGACGGCCTCGCGGACGAGGGTGGTGACGGCGGCGGCGCTGAGCGGGGCCAGGGTCAGGGGGCGCTGTCCGGCCCGGCCGGGGAGGGTCCGGAAGGACTCGGCGTGCGCGGGCAGTTCGTCGGGGCGGTAGGCGACGACGAGGAGCAGCGAAAGGTGCTCGGCGCGCGGGGCGAAGGCGGCGAGCCAGCTCAGGGATTCGGCGTCGGCCCAGTGGGCGTCGTCGAGGACGAGGACGACGGGGGCGCGCTGGACGGTGAGGTGGGTCAGGACCCAGTCGAGTCCGTCGCGCAGGCCCTGGGGGTCGGGCGGGGCGCCCTCGGGGGCGCACAGGCCGAGGGCGGGGCCGACGATGGCGTACCAGCTGCCGAGGGCGTCGCGCAGGGCGGCTTCGGAGCGGCCGGCCAACTGGGGCTGGATGAGCTGGCGGGCGACGTGGAAGGGCTGGCTCTGCTCCTGTTCCCCGCCGCGGGCGGCGAGCAGGGTGCAGTCACGGGCGAGCGCGCGGCGGCGCACTTCGGCGAGCAGGGTCGTCTTGCCGAGGCCGGCCGGGCCGGAGAGGGCGAGCAGGGCGCCGCCCGCGTCCGGTCCGGAGTCGGTGAGCCGGTCGAGGGCCTCGTCGACGGCGACGAGTTCCGCTTCGCGTTCGAAGATGGGGCGCCGCGTCCGGGTCCGGCGGTCCGTCATGGCTGGTACCCCCCAGGCCTGTTCGGAGGATCAGCGTACGCCCGCGCGTGCGCCGGGGGAGGGCCTGAGTTCGGGAAAGATCGGAATGTTTTCCGGATTTCACCATCGCGCCGAACGGGTGGCGAGTTCCTCCAGTACGGAGACCGCTTCGGCGGCCCGGTCGGCGGCCACGAACAGGTGGTCGTGGTGGTGGCCGGCGATCACGTTGCAGCTGAGTCCGTGGGCGGCCAGTTCGGCGGCGAAGGCTCCGGTCAGGCCGACGGCGTCCAGGGCGGAATGGATCCGCAGGGTGATCCAGCCGGCCGTCCAGTCGTAGGCGAGTCCGGCCGCGTCGGCGTCCTCCTGGCGCAGGACCAGGGTGAGGCCCTCGGGCTCCAGGACGGTGGCGACGGGAGTGAGGCCCTCGGGTGCGCGCGTGGAGGTGGGCAGGGTGCAGAAGACGTACCGCCCCTCGTTCAGTTCGGGTCGCATGCCGCTCAACAGTCTGCGCAGGTCGCTCTCTCCGCTCATCCACCCACCCTACCTATCATCCCGATATGACCGAATCGGTCGCCCCGGTGGCGAACGAGCCGGGGGAACGGCACGCCGATGTTCGGCATGGCGGTGACGGCGGCCTCGGTGCACGGGGTGCGCGAGGACAAGGCGTGGGCCTTCGCGCTCGCCTACAACCAGGAGCACGCGGCCGGCTGATGTGGACGCTGGTGCCGGCCGTGGGGTGGCCGCTCCTGGTGGAACGGCTGCGCCCGTCGCCGCCCCCGGCCCGGGTGTCCTCGTAGCGGAAGACCGCGCCGCGCCGGGCTCGGGCGGGCCCCGGGAGCGGCGGATTCCGCTCGCGGGGCCGCGGCCGTGCTCCGGATCAGGTCGGGCCGAAGCGGCCGACGCCCGCCTGGACGACGAACTTGCGCCACTCGTCCGGCGCGAAGATCACCGAGCGGGCTTCGGGGCGCTCCCTGTCGCGCATCGCGATGAACCCCTCGACGAAGGCGATCTGTACGTCGCCCACCCCTCGGCCGCCCGGCCGCCAGTCCGCGCCGCTGAGATCGAGATCGGGCCTGCCCCAGCCTGCGAGGGGTCGCGAAGTCATGCTCTCGGCCACGTGCGTGCTCCTCCCGGTACGTCGTCCGGCCGCCCAGGGTAGCCACCGCCGCGGGTGCCGCACAGGCCGCCCGCGGAACCCGGTGACCGGGCCGCGGTCCGCCGTCGCGCGGCCACCGGGCGGCCACCGGGAGGCGACCCGCCGGCCATCACCGACCGCCGACAGGCCCGCTCCGCCGGTGCGGTCAGGAGTTCGGGGGCTCGGACCCCACCAGCCACATCGCGAAGAACTGCGCGCCGCCGCCGTACGCGTGGCCCATCGCCCGGCGGGCGTCGGGCACTTGGTGCTCCCCGGCCCGGCCGCGGACCTGGAGCGCCGCCTCCGCGAAGCGGATCATGCCGGAGGCGCCGATCGGATTGGTGGACAGGACCCCGCCCGACGGGTTCACGGGGAGGTCCCCGTCGAGTTCGGTGACCCCGGCCTCGGTGAGCTTCCAGCCCTCGCCCTCCTGCGCGAAGCCGAGGTTCTCCAGCCACATCGGCTCGTACCAGGAGAACGGGACGTACATCTCCACCGCGTCGATCTCCCGCCGCGGGTCGGTGATCCCGGCCTGCCGGTAGACGTCGGCCGCGCAGTCCTTGCCGGCCTGCGGGGAGACGAAGTCCTTGCCCGCGAACAGGGTCGGCTCGCTGCGCATGGCGCCGCCGTGCAGCCAGGCCGGCGGGTGCGGCGAACGGGCCGCGCCCGCCCGGTCGGTGAGGATCATCGCGCAGGCTCCGTCGGAGGACGGGCAGGTCTCCGAGTAGCGGATCGGGTCCCACAGCATCGGCGAGGCCCGGACCTTCTCCAGGGTGATGTCGTGCTCGTGCAGGTGGGCGTACGGGTTCTTCAGCGCGTTGCGCCGGTCCTTGTAGGCGACGAGCGAGCCGACCGCGTCGGGCGCGCCGGTGCGCCGCATGTACGCGCGCACGTGGGGGGCGAAGAACCCGCCCGCGCCGGCCAGCAGCGGTTGCTGGAAGGGGACGGGCAGGGACAGGCCCCACATGGCGTTGGACTCGGACTGCTTCTCGAAGGCGAGGGTGAGGACGGTCCGGTGGACGCGGGCGGCGACCAGGTTGGAGGCGACGAGGGCGGTCGAGCCGCCGACGGAGCCCGCCGTGTGCACGCGGAGCATCGGTTTGCCGACCGCGCCGAGGGCGTCCGCGAGGTACAGCTCGGGCATCATCACCCCCTCGAAGAAGTCGGGGGCCTTGCCGATGACGACCGCGTCGATGTCGGACCAGGTCAGTTCGGCGTCCGCGAGGGCGCGGGTCGCGGCCTCGCGGACCAGTCCGGCGATGGAGACGTCGTGGCGGGCGGCCACGTGCTTGGTCTGGCCGATGCCGACGACGGCCACCGGCTCCTTGCCCGTCGTGCGCGTCGTACTCAACGGGGGTCTCCTTCCAGGACCGCGACCAGGTTCTGCTGGAGGCAGGGTCCGGAGGTGGCGTGGGCGACGGCCCGGTCGGACGCGCCGCGGTGGATCCGGGCGGCGGCCTCGCCGATCCGGATCAGGCCGGCGGCCATGACCGGGTTGGCGGCGAGCGGGCCGCCCGAGGGGTTGACGTCGACGGAGTCGCCGAGCCCGAGGGCCTTGCGGAGCACGACTTCCTGGGAGGAGAACGGCGCGTGGAGTTCCGCCGTGTCGACGGGAGCCTCGAAGACCCCGGCGCGTTCGGCGGCGAGCCGGGTGGACGGGGAGTCGGTGAGGTCGCGCAGGCCGAGTCCGTGGGCCTCGATGCGGTGGTCGATGCCGGTGATCCAGGCGGGGCGTTCGCAGAGCCGCCGGGCCACGTCGCCCGCCGCCAGGATCACGGCGGCGGCGCCGTCGCCGATGGGCGGGCAGTCGCCGGTGCGCAGCGGCGCCACCTGGTAGTCGCCCGGCGGGACCTCGCCGGTGAGCTGGGCGTGCGGGTTGGCCGCGGCGGCGGTCCGGCTGCGGGCGGCGATGGCGGCCAGGGCGGCCTCGTCGGTCTCGCCCGCGTCGATCAGCGCCCGGGCCTGGAGGGCGGCCAGGGCCACGGAGTCGGGCCAGAGCGGTGCGAGGTAGTAGGGGTCGAGCTGGCGGGTGAGGACGTCGCGCAGCGGGCCCGGGGAGGACTTCCCGTACGAGTACACGAGCGCGGTGTCCGCCTCGCCGGTCTGGATCTTGACCCAGGCCTCGTAGAGGGCCCAGGCGCCGTCCATCTCGACGTGCGACTCGGAGATCGGGGGCCAGGCGCCGACCCCGTCGAGGGTCATGGTGAAGGAGAAGGCCCGGCCGGCGAGGTAGTCACTGGAGCCGGAGCAGGTGAAGCCGATCTCGCCGGCCTTGAGGCCGGTGGCGGCGAGCACCTGGTGGAGGACCGGCATGACCATCTCGACTTCGCTGAGCTCGTCGGTGCGGCGGCGGTGGTCGCTCTGCGCGAAGGCGACGACGGCCACCTCGCGGGCGTACCGCTGCGCCCGCCGGGGCCCCTGCGTGCTGGGCGTGCTCGGCGTGCTCGGTGTGCTCGGTGTGCTCGGTGTGCTCGGCTTGGCGGGCATCAGATGAGCTCCTTGTACGCGTCGTAGTCCGCGTCCGGCTCACCGGTCGGGCGGTAGTGGTCGGGGTGACCGCCGTCTTCCCCCCACACCGGTTCGACGCGCAGGCCCATGCGGACCCGGTCGTACGGGATGCCGCCGATCCGGCCGTGGAGGGCGAGGTCGGCGCCGTCGAGGGCGATGTGGGCGTAGACGTAGGGGACTTCGATGTCGAGATTCTTGGCTTTGATGTTGACGATGCAGTACGTGGTGACCGTGCCGGCCGGGCCGACCTCGACCCGGTCGGTGGTCGCGACCCCGCAGGTGGGGCAGGCGCCGCGCGGCGGGACGTACACCTTGTGGCAGGAGGGGCAGCGCTCGCCGACGGTCCTGCGCTCGGCGAGGGCGGCTATGTAGGCGGTCTGGGCGCGGCCGGGGCTGTACGTGTAGTCCAGGCGGGCCTCGGCGACGATGCCGGTGACGGCGTCGTCGAAGAGCCCGTCGTGGGGGGTGGCGCGGCGGCCTTCGGTGGGGGCGCCGTCCGGAAGCTCGGCCGGGCCCTCGGCGGGTTCGAAGCAGGCGATGTCGGTGATGGCGCCGGTCCGCCGCTCCGCCCAACGGACGCGGACGCGCATGCCGGTGGTGACGGCGTCGGGACCGGGGGCGTCGAGGGCGTGCAGGATCGCCGTGTCGGCGCCGTCGAGCCGGACGAGGACCCAGGCGAACGGGGTGGCCAGGGGCTGCTGCGGGCGGGGTTCGCCGTTCCAGGCCCAGGTGGTGACGGTGCCGGTGGCGCCGACCTCGACCAGTTCGCGGATCTCCTCGGCGGTGACGGGGTCGTACTCGGTCGGCGGCACCATCACCCTGCCGTCCGAGGTCCGCACCCCGAGGACGACGCCCTCGCGCAGCCCGGTGAGGAAGGCGCTCTGGACGGGGCCGAGGGACCGGGTGAAGGGGAACTCTACGACGAGGGGCGCGCGCAGCACCTCGGGTGGGGACGCGGCGGCTGTCACGGGGGTCTCCGATTCTCCGGAACGGGTCGGGCGGGGAGGGAAGGGCGCGGGGGAAGCGCGGGTCGGACGGGTCAGGCGCGGCGGTACACCGGCGGGCGCTTCTCGGCGAAGGCCCGGGCCCCTTCCTTCGCGTCGGCCGTGTCGAAGACCGGCCAGCCCCGGACGAGTTCGGCCGCGAGGCCCTCCGTCTCCGTCAGTTCGGCGCTCTCGTAGACGGACGCCTTGACGGCCTCGACGGCGAGGGGCCCGCACGCGTTGATCCGTTCGGCGATCTCCAGGGCCGCCTCCAGGGCGGTCCCGTCGGGCACGACCCGTCCGATCAGCCCGATCCGGGCGGCTTCCTCCGCCGGGTAGGGGCGGCCGGTCAGCAGCATCTCCAGGGCGTGGGTGCGCGGGATCTGCCGGGGCAGCCGCACCGTCGAGCCGCCGATCGGGAAGAGGCCGCGCTTGACCTCGAAGAGTCCGAAGGTGGCCCCGGCGCCGGCGACCCTGATGTCGGTGCCCTGGAGGATCTCGGTGCCGCCGGCGACGCAGTACCCCTCGACGGCCGCGATCACCGGCTTGCGCGGCCGGTGGTGGCGGAGCATCGCCTTCCAGTGCAGGTCCGGATCGGCTTTGAGCCGGTCGCGGTACTGGTCGCCGTCCATGCCCTTGCCGGCCAGGGCCTTGAGGTCCATGCCGGCGCAGAAGTCCCCGCCCGCCCCGGTCAGCACCACCGAGCGGATCGTGTCGTCCGCGTCCGCCTCCAACCAGCCGTCGTACAGCCCCACCAGCAGCGGCAGCGAGAGCGCGTTCTTCGCTTCCGGTCTGTTCATGGTGAGCACCAGTGTGGCGCCGTGGCGTTCCACGGTGAGGTGTTCCGTCCCACCCATTGCCGTCCTCCCGTCTCAAGACCTAGAACAGGTTGCAGTAGGGGCGGGTGCAGTTCAATAGTTTTCTGACACTCAGTCAGTTTTCTTGGGCGACTCCCTTCCCACTTCCGTGCGGCGGCGCTGTAATGACCGCCGAAGCGGACCGGCACGGACCCGGGAACGGGCCCGGCACCAGATGTCACCAGGGTCAGGAGGAACGGTGGAGTACAACCTTGCCGACCTGTTCGAGTCGGTCGTGGACGTGGTCCCGGACCGCGAGGCCCTCGTGTACGTGGACCACCCGGGGACCGGCGCGGAGCGTCGGCTCACCTACGCCGAACTGGACGCGGCGGCCAACCGCGTCGCCCACCACCTGCTGGACAGCGGGCTGGAGGCCGGCGAGCACCTGGGCCTGCACATGTACAACGGCGTCGAGTACCTGCAGACCGTCCTGGCCTGCCTCAAGGCCCGCCTGGTGCCGGTGAACGTCAACTACCGGTACGTGGAGGAGGAACTGGTCTACCTCTACAACGACGCGGACCTCGCCGCCCTCGTCTTCGAGGGCGAGTTCACGGAGCGGGTCGCCGCCGCCCTGCCGCAGACGCCGAAGCTGCGCCACCTGGTCCGGGTCGGGGAGGCGCCCGCGGGGGCCCCGCGGCCGACGATCGAGCCCGTCGCGTACCGGGACGCGGAGGCGGCCGGCTCCCCTGACCGCGGATTCCCGGCGCGCAGCGCCGACGACCTGTTCATCATCTACACCGGCGGTACGACCGGGATGCCCAAGGGCGTCATGTGGCGGGCCGAGGACCTGTTCTTCGCCGGGCTGTTCGGTGGCGAGCCGACCGGGGAACCGGTGAAGCGGCCGGAGGAATTGGCCGAGCGGGTCGCCTCGCGGGGCGCCGGCCTCACCTTCTTCCCCGCCCCTCCGTTGATGCACGGCACCTCGACGTTGACCTCGTTCATCGCCTTCAACTACGGGCAGCGGGTGGTCATCCACCGCAAGTACGTCCCGGAGGAGGTGCTGCGCACCATCGAGAAGGAGAAGGTGTCGAGCGTGTCGCTGGTGGGCGACGCGATGTTGCGGCCGCTCATCGACGCCCTCGACGGGCCCTTGGCGGGGACTGACCTGTCCTCGCTGTTCAGCGTCTCCTCGTCCGGGGCGATCATGTCGGAGACGGTGCGCGCCGAGTTCCAGCGCCTGGTGCCGAACGCGATGCTGCTGAACAACTTCGGGTCGTCGGAGTCCGGTTCCAACGGCAAGGCGACGAACGACTCCGGACCCGAGCGGGGCTTCCGGCTGGAGGTCAACGACCGTACGCGGGTGGTGGATCCGGTGACGTACGAGCGGGTGGCGGTGGGGGTTCCGGGCCGGCTCGCGCAGCGCGGACACGTCCCGCTCGGCTACTACAACGACCCGGCGAAGACCGCCGAGACCTTCTTCCGCAAGGGGGACGAGCGGTGGGTGCTGCTCGGCGACATGGCGACGGTCGACGAGGCGGGCATCGTCACGGTCCTGGGCCGTGGTTCGCAGTGCATCAACACGGGCGGCGAGAAGGTGTACCCGGAGGAGGTCGAGCAGGCGCTGAAGTCGCATCCGGACGTGTACGACGCGCTCGTCGCGGGCGTCCCGGACCCGACCTGGGGCAGTCACGTCGCCGCGGTGGTGCAGGTACGGGCCGGGGCGGCGGAGCCGACACTGGACGCGATCCAGAGCCACTGCCGGACCCGGCTGGCGGGGTACAAGATCCCGCGCCAGTTGGTCATCGCCGACGCGATCCAGCGTTCGCCGAGCGGCAAGGCGGACTACCGCTGGGCGAAGACGGTGGCGACGGAGGCGGACGCGGCGGGCTGAGCGGCCCGCCGGCGCGCCGAACCGACGGCGGCTCCACGCACGACACGGGCCCGGGGGCGATCCCGCCCTGCGGGCCCCCCGGTGTGCGCGAAGTGGCGCGTGGGCGGGCGGCGGGTGACCGGCCCCGGCGCCCACCCGACCGGCGTCCGTGGCCGCGGCGCGCGCATCGGACGTCGGCGATCGGAAACCGCGGGCGGAGTTCAGACCTGCGCGCGGAGTTCGGCCGCGACGCCGCGGGCCCAGCCGGCGAGTTCGGGGCGGCCCGCGCCCCGGCCCAGCGTCTCGACCTGGGCGTCGGCGAACCGCTGCGGACCGGAGTCCTCCAGCAGGTGCGCCACCTCGGCCAGCAATCCGGCGAGCCGGCGCGCTTCGGACGCGCTGAGCCGCACCGATACCGCGGGGTCGATGACGGACATGCCCGTCGCCTCCCTTCGCGCCTCCTCCGGCGGGGGCACCTCCTTCGACCGTACGCCGACGCCCGAACGGGCGCCGCCCAGGGGCCGGTCGGGTGCCGGTCTGGAGCAGGTCTGGAGCAAGTCGTAACGATCACTCGTTCGAGTCATTGATTTACCCCGCCGGGTCCGGCACTCTACCGAATGAACGTTCGGTTGGTTCTCGGTGAGGTGACGACATGACGGCGTACGCGGATCTCCACGACGAAGGCGAGCGGCTGGGCGCCGACGAGCTGGCGGCGCTCCAGCTGAAGCGGTTGCGCGCGACCCTGCACCGCGCGTACGAGCGGGTGCCCTTCTACCGGAAGGCCTTCGAGACGGCGGGGCTGCATCCCGACGACTGCCGCTCCCTCGCCGACCTGGCCCTCTTCCCGATGACCACGAAGGCCGACCTGCGCGGGCAGTACCCGTTCGGGATGTTCGCCGTACCCCGCTCCGAGGTCCGCCGCATCCACGCCTCCAGCGGCACCACCGGCCGCCCCACCGTGGTCGGCTACACCGACGGGGACCTGTCCACCTGGGCCGATGTCGTCGCCCGCTCGCTGCGCGCGGCGGGCGCCCGACCCGGCCACCTGGTCCACGTCGCCTACGGGTACGGCCTCTTCACCGGCGGCCTCGGCGCCCACTACGGCGCGGAGCGCCTCGGCTGCACGGTCGTCCCCGCCTCCGGCGGCATGACGGACCGCCAGGTCAGGCTCATCCAGGACTTCCACCCGGAGGTGATCATGGTGACCCCCTCCTACATGCTCACGCTGCTGGACGAGATGGAGCGCCAGGGCATCGACCCGCGCTCGACCTCCCTGCGGACGGGCGTCTTCGGCGCCGAACCGTGGACGGAGGAGATGCGCCGGGAGATCGAGGAACGGCTCGGCATCGACGCGGTGGACATCTACGGCCTCTCGGAGGTGATGGGGCCGGGGGTGGCGCAGGAGTTCGCCTCCCACAAGGACGGCCTGCACATCTGGGAGGACCACTTCTACCCGGAGGTCGTGGACCCCCTGACCGGGGCGGTGCTGCCCGACGGCGAAACCGGCGAGCTGGTGTTCACCTCCCTCACCAAGGAGGCCATGCCGATCATCCGCTACCGCACCCGGGACCTGACGCGGCTACTGCCCGGGACGGCCCGACCGGCCTTCCGGCGCATGGAGAAGGTGACGGGCCGCAGCGACGACATGATCATCCTTCGCGGGGTGAACCTCTACCCGACCCAGATCGAGGAGATCCTGCTGCGCTCCCCCGCCCTCGCCCCGCACTTCCAGCTGCGGCTGACCCGTGAGGGCCGGATGGACGCCCTGACCGTCCGGGTGGAGGCACGCCGCGAAGCCGGTGCCGGGCAGCGTGAGGCGGCGGCAGCGGAGGTGGTCCGGGCCGTGAAGGAGTCCGTCGGGGTGTCCGTCGCCGTGGAGGTGGTGGATCCGGAGACCCTGGAGCGCTCGGTCGGCAAGATCAAGCGGTTGAAGGACCTCCGCGAGGTCGGTGATCAGGGAGGGGAGGCCGCCGCGCCGCGCTGACGCGCATCCGAAACCACCCCTTCGGGCCCATTTCGGTGCCGCTGCCGGGAGCGGGCGGGCCGACCCGGGTAGTGCATGAGGCGTGACCTCGATCCTGCGGCGGCTCTACGACCGGCTCCAGGGCTCCCCCGCCGGGCTGGCCTGGAGCCGCGGCCGGGAGATCGAGCTGATGCACCGCGCCATGGGCTTCGCGGCGCTCGGGTTCCTGACCCTGGTGCCGCTGCTGGTGGTCGTGTCGGCTGCGGCGCCCGGCAGCGGCTCGGGCTTCGGCCGCTGGCTGGGGCAGGCCCTCGGGGTGACCGCGTCCTCCCGCGCCCGCGTGGAGGCGCTGTTCGGGGCCGCCGACCTGGCCCTGGAGCGGACCACCGCCTTCGGTCTGGCCGCCCTCGCGGTGTTCGGCCTGACGTTCGGCTCCGCCGTGCAGACCGGGTACGAGAAGGTCTGGGACGTGCCGACCGCCCGCTGGCACACCATGTGGCGGCACGTCGTCTGGCTCGCCCTGCTCGTCTGCTACCTCGCGCTGCTCGTCGGCATCCCGGCCCCCTCCGACGACGCCGTCGGCGCGGCGCTCGGAACCGTCGGCGACGTGGTCGGCACCTGCCTGTTCTTCTGGACCTCGGGGCGGCTCCTGCTGGGCGGTCGGGTCCGCTGGCGGGCGCTGTTGCCGGGCGCGGTGGCCACCAGCCTCGGCCTGCTCGGCCTGCGGGTCTTCTCGCAGCTGGTGTTCTCCCCGCTGATCGCCTCCAACGCCGTCACGTACGGGCCGTTCGGGACGCTGCTCGTCGTCCAGTCCTGGCTGGTCGGCGTCGGCTTCGTCGTCTACGGCGGAGCCCTCGTGGGCCGCCTCGTCCACGAACACCTCACCCGGCGCCGGCTGTGCCACAGCGGGGTCCTGACCACCGATAACGCGCCGCCGCCGGATCCCGGAGAACCCGCTCACTGACCGTCCCGACGCGAGGGGAGTTCAGTCGGTCGGCGGCGTGAGGCGGTCGCGGAGTTCACACTTGAGGATCTTGCCGCTGGCGTCGCGCGGCAGGGTCTCGGCGAACACCACCCGCTTCGGGGCCTTGAAGTGGGCCAGCCGCTCGCGGGCGTGGGCCATCAGCTCGGCCTCGGCCACCTCCCCGCGCGGCACCATACGTAGCGGCCGGGAGGCCGTTGGTGGCCCGAAGGAATCCGCTCGCTTCCGCATTCGAGAAAGTCACGCCAACTGCGCCTGCCCTTGCGTCACCCCGCCAAACGACGCGAGCGTAGCGCTGCCGAGTCAGTGACCCGCGCGCTCCGAGAGAGCCGAATGCCCGAACTGCAGGGCGTCCGAGAGAGTGAGAGCGGTCAGGGCGCCGGTCACCGTGCGGGTGGCTTCGGGCCAGATGGCGCGGGCCCCGGTAAAGGTGGTGACGATCCACACGCTCAGGCAGAACGGGCAACTGATCAGCTCGCCCACCGTCCTGCGACCGGGATCCTCGCGCGGGGTCTCATTCAGCTCCGCCGGAGCACCGGCGCCGTCCACCTGCGTGAACGGGGCACGAACGGGCCGAGTCACCGTGGCCTTGCCGATCAGCCGACTCAGCCGGAACGTGGCAGTGGCAAGGAGAGCGAGGTCCCAGGGTCCGGGTGAGGGGGGCCGGGGCCGGCCGCTCCGGCGCTGCAGCACCGTCCAGCCGGCCGCATACCCGGCGAACCCGGCCATCGCACACAGATGTCCGCCATGAGATCGCAACCCCTGGACCATGCCCATGTACATACCTCGTTCCGCCCGCTCGGCGACCGTCGCGGCGCCGTCGCCGTGATCGCAGCCAGTGGGCTGTCAAGGCAGCGCCTACCCGGCTCCCGCCAGGGAACGCCCCCCGCCCGCACTCTTGAGTTCCAGCGCGGGAGGCACTCCTCGAGGAGCCCGAGCCCACGGGAAGCTTCGAGGGGAGCGAGCGGGGATCGAGGAGGTTTCGCCCGTCGGCCATATCCCGGTAAGCGGGAGGCAGGGTCGGCTGCGCACTGATCCACTGCGCAGCCGGCTGACGGGGGGGGGTGTCCTGAAGCGTCCGGGTCGGTGTCCTTGTCCATCCCCTTGCGGATGGCGTCGCGTGTCCGGTCCACCACGGCGGCCATCGGGCCGAGCGGCACGTTGGCTGCAACGCTCTCCACGCCCGGATGAGGACGAGTCGAAGCCACCTTCTCCGGCGCTCGAACCGCCTTGGCCATGGTCATGAGGTGGGCCGGGGCTGTTGCGGCGTAGCAGGGCGAATTCGTACCGTTCCTCGGCGCGGGCGTGCAACAGGACGGCGTCACGCAGGGAAAGCAGCACTGGCACGAACCTCGGATCTCCGGGGTCCATCCCTTCCAGGCTCGCCGGCATCTCCTTGACGGCGTTCTCCTCGGCGAGGCGTTCCTGCCCGACGTCGTCGCCACCCTCGAACGCTCCGCGGGCGGGGGGTGCACGACGCACGAGGCGAGCCAGCACGTCCTCGCCGGCCGCGGCGTCCCAGACCTGCTTCTCGTCGTCCTGCCGTCTTTCACGACATCCTCCTGGGGATAGGGGTGCGCTTCCGCGTCACGTTGGATGACGGCCGGTCTCGGCCCGCTGTGCGGCAGGTCCGGTTCACGCGCGTTGCGCGGGGTCGGGGTGGGGGCTCTCGGTTTCCACGCGGTAGTCCCGCCCGAACATCTCCTGGTGCTGCTGCATGACCCGGTCGCTGGGCGCTGCTTCCCCGCCGTGGATCGTTGCCTGCATCTCCTCGAAGTGCTCGTGCGTCTCCCGGACGTAGCCGGCGCCCAGGGTGGTCAGGTCGATCTGGGTGGCGAGCAGTTCCCGCAGGTAGGCCTTCTTGGGTTCGAACGCGAGGACGTTCGGCAGCTCGGGGGGCGAGGTTCTCCCGCAGCTCGCGCCCGTCATGGCGACATATCAGGTCGCATGCGATCCGCAGGTTCTCCAGCTCCATGTTCAGGTGCAGCTCCCATACGCGGGCCCCGACTGTCCTCACAACGCAGAGAGCCCTGCGGCGCGGTGTGAAATGCGGACCGGAAGTGACCATGAGACGGATAAGCGGACACGCTGGTCCGGATCGGCGCCGCGCCGCCGACAGCGGCAAAGCGGGGCCTGCGGCCTGGCCGACAAGGCCTGCAAATACAGCATCGCTGAAGAATCAGCTGGATCAACCCCCGCCGTCCGCCCGGTGATGCCGACGACTCGGTACCTGCTGGAGCATTGCCGCGCACGGCCTCCCCCCGGGGCGGTTCAGAAGCGGCAGAGGAGGATCAGGACGGCCGTCCACAGAGCCAGAACTCCTACCGCCAGGCCGGTCGCGCGCCGGCACAGCCGGCCGTACCGGTATGCGTACTCGCCTCGGAGTTCCGCCGCCCGCGCCACGGTCGCGGCCAGTATCTCCCGGCGCAGGCGCAAGTGGTGCTGGGCGAATCGTTCGCTGATCTCGGCCTGTTCTCCGGGTCCAAGCCAGGTCAGGGCGCGGACGAATGCCTGACTTTCCGTATGAGCCTCCTGAAGGGCCGCCTGGCTCATCAGGTACCCCTCGATCCGGGCGAGCCCGGCCGCTGTTTCCTCGGAACGTTCACTCATCAGCCGTGGCCCCGGTCTGCTACTTGGGCGGGGTCGGGCCTGACCCGGGAAGGGATCCGCGGGGACCGGAAGCCCCGTCCTGGTCGACGACGTCGCGTTTGTGGTCGCCGACGTAGTCGAGGGCCGCGATGTCCGGGTGGTGGAGGTCGAAAGCGGGCGATTCGGAGCGCACCCGGGGCAGGGTGACGAAGTTGTGCCGAGGTGGGGGGCAGGAGGTGGCCCATTCCAGGGAGCGGCCGTAGCCCCAGGGGTCGTCGACCTCGACGCGGGGTGCGAACTTCGCGGTCTTCCACACGTTGTAGAAGAACGGGAGGGTGGAGGCGCCGAGGAGGAACGCGCCGATGGAGGAGAAGGTGTTCAGCGCGGTGAATCCGTCGGCCGCGAGGTAGTCGGCGTAGCGGCGCGGCATGCCCTCGGCGCCGAGCCAGTGCTGGACGAGGAAGGTCATGTGAAAGCCGATGAACAATGTCCAGAAGTGAATTTTCCCGAGGCGTTCGTCGAGCATCGTCCCAGTCATCTTCGGCCACCAGAAATAGAATCCGGCGAACATCGCGAAAACAACCGTCCCGAAAACCACGTAATGGAAGTGCGCCACCACGAAGTACGAGTCCGTGACGTGGAAGTCCATCGGGGGCGAGGCCAGAATGATGCCGGTCAGGCCACCGAAAAGGAAGGTGACAAGAAACCCGATCGCCCACAGCATGGGAGTCTCAAACGAAATCGAGCCCTTCCACATGGTGCCGATCCAGTTGAAGAACTTGACCCCCGTCGGTACCGCGATCAGGAACGTCATAAAGGAGAAGAACGGCAGAAGGACAGCTCCGGTGGCGAACATGTGGTGCGCCCACACCGTCAGCGAGAGGCCGGCGATCGCGATGGTGGCACCGACCAGGCCGAGATATCCGAAGACCGGTTTGCGTGAGAACACGGGAAAAATCTCGGTGACGATCCCGAAGAACGGTAGCGCGATGATGTAAACCTCGGGATGCCCGAAGAACCAGAACAAGTGCTGCCAGAGAAGGGCTCCGCCGTTCTCCGGGTCGAAGACCTGCGCGTTGAAACGTCGATCCGCCTCCAGCACCAGCAGAGCGGCGGCCAGGACGGGAAACGCGAAAAGCACCAGGACCGAGGTCAGCAGAATGTTCCAGGTGAAGATCGGCATCCGGAACATCGTCATGCCCGGCATCCGCATGCAGATGATCGTCGTGACGAAGTTGACCGAACCGAGGATCGTGCCGAACCCGGAGAGCGCCAGGCCCATGATCCACATGTCACCGCCCACGTAGGGGGTGCGCTCGCCGCCGCTGAGCGGAGTGTAGGCGGTCCAGCCGAAGTCGGCCGCTCCCTGCGTGGTGAACAGGCTGGCCACCACGATCAGCCCGCCGAAGAGGAACAGCCAGAAGGAGAGCATGTTCAACCGCGGGAACGCCACGTCCGGCGCGCCGATCTGCAGGGGCATGATCGCGTTGGCGAAGCCGGCGAAGGTCGGCGTCGCGAAGAACAACAGCATGATCGTGCCGTGCAGGGTGAAGACCTGGTTGTACTGCTCGTTGGAGATGATCTGGAGGCCCGGCCGGGCCAACTCGGCCCTCAGCAGCAGTGCCATCACTCCGCCGATGACGAAGAACCCGAACGACGCGATCAGGTACAGGTGCCCGATCTTCTTGTGATCCGTGGTCGTCAGCCAGGAGATCACCACGGATCCCCCTGAGCGGCCCCGTACCGGGATCGGCGTGACGGGCTCGGTCGAGGTCGCCATGGGCGATTCCTTTGCGTCGGACACGGTGATCACAGATGGACGTGCGGCTACCCGCCATAGCGAGTCTTACGCACGGTTCACACATCTACTACGGAACGTGACGGCAGGCCATATTCGCAGTCGTACGGCAACCCGATTGGCCCCCAAGTCGGTCCAGGGTTCTGCCCGAGCTGTCCGTTCCTCGTCGCGGCACCGCACGGCATGCGGCCACGCCACGGGGTGCCTCGCACTCACCGGTCGGTCCGGGCATTCCAAACGGGGTGCTCAGCGAGCGACGGGGTAGGCGACGGTCAGGAGGATGTCATGGCCGTCTACCACTCACACCACACCGCAGTCCCACCGCCTCAGGCACACGCATTCCGCCGGGGCATTCACGACCAAGTTCTCGGGATCGTCATGTTCGCCGCCTCCGCGGCCCTGTGGATATTTCCGATGGCGACGCACGACGGAGCGAAGGACGCGCAGGTCAACGAAGCGGTGGTCGGGACCTTCCTGATGTTCGTCGTGGGGCTGCGGCTCTACCGCGGCAGCAGCTGGCGCTCCGATGCGATCGTTGGTCTGGCCGGCGTGTGGATGATCGTGTCGCCCTTCGTCCTGGGACTGCAGGACGCCGCAGTCGACAGCGGCAGCACGGTCCTCGACATCGCCGTCGGCTCCGTGCTCGCGACCGCCTCGCTGATCTCGTTGCTGATTCTGCGCGCCGACCGCCGCGCGGAGGCCGCCGAGGCGGCCCGCCGCCCCTGAGCGTTCACACGGGTGCTGTCACGACCGGCACTGCCCAGTGCGGCCGGCGCGATCGGCCAAGAACACCCGCCATCGATATCACCCAGGTCCCGGTCTACCCGGCCTGACCTCGTCGCGAGATCAGCGCCGATACGGGTCCGTCCACGGTTGTGTCTACGGGGATCCGGTCCGGTAGGTGCGCCGGGGCGGGACCGACAATGACATGCCCGGGTTCGGCGGGCAGGCCGCAAGGGCGGGGTCACAGCCAGGCAACCGAGGCTCAGGTCGTGGCCGTGCGCCCGCTATGTGGAACACGGGCCGGTGAGGCAGTTCGCGTCCTGAGCGCGTTGTGCGCGTTGCTCGATGAGACGACGGAACCCGGCTACGCCGTAACGCTCGCCGGTGGAGGAGCCGGGGCCGGGAATGCCGGCGACTTGGGCCATGAGCTGCTGGGGCTGGGCCTGCCAGCCGATGGCCAGGACGCGCAGGCCGAGGCATTCCGCACGCCGGTGCAGGTCCAGAAGGTGGAGCAGGCCGCAGGCATCCATGGCCACCACGCCGTGAAGATCGAGCACGAGGTCCCGTGCGTCGACGGAGACGTCGTCCAGCGCCTTCTGCAGCACCGCCCCCGCGTACTCGTCGAGTTTTCCCTCGGCGCCGATCAGGACCGAGCTGCCACCGTGCCGAACGTCCGTGGTGATCATGCGATCTCCTTCCCCCGGAGGCGTCAAGGCCAGCGGGGCCCCCATCCTGGCCCGCCGCGCCCCCGCGCCGGCGTCAGGCGCGCTGAACCGTGGCCGTGGACCGTGCGTCCCGCTCGCCTTCATCTTGGGACGAGCGTTCCGAGCGCGGGTTCCGGCCACCTGCAGGCCGTCGGCCGGGACGGGATCCGCTGCTTGGAGGCGCGGACCCTGCTGACGTACGGCCGGTCGGCGAACGCGAACTCGGCGTCCTCGCCGACCACAACCGCCTGTTCTCCCAGGAGCGCCGGGTGACCTCGTGGTTCTGCGAGCGGTTCTGCGAGCGGTTCTGCGAGCGGGACATCCTGAGCTCGCCGAAGCGCAGGGTGGTGTGGCCGGCGAGTGGCGCTGACCGCCGGAGCGGTCCGTCCGGTGGGGCCGGGACTCCCGGCCCCACCGGGGCGCGTACGAGGCGGTCGGCTACGGGCTGACGGCCAGGAACAGGTAGGCGGCCAGCAGGACGAGGTGCACGCCGCCCTGGAGCAGCGTGGCGCGGCCCGGCACGATCGTGAGGGCGCTGACGACCACGGTGAGGGCGAGCAGCACCATGTGGATGGGGCCGAGGCCGAGCATCAGCGGTCCGGAGAGCCAGATCGAGGCGAGGGCGATGGCCGGAATGGTCAGGCCGATGCTGGCGATGGCCGAGCCGTAGGCGAGGTTGAGGCTGGTCTGGACCCGGTCACGGCGGGCGGCGCGGACGGCCGCCAGGGTCTCGGGCAGCAGTACGAGCAGGGCGATGATCACACCGACGACGGCGTTGGGCAGTCCCGCGTCGGCGACGCCCTTCTCGATGGTCGGGGAGACGGCCTTGGCGTCGCCGACGACGGCGATGAGCGCGACGAGCAGCAGGCCGAGGCTGATCAGGGCGGCCTTGGAGCTGGGCGGTTCGGCGTGCTCGTCCTCCTCGCCCGCGGCGGCCGCGGCGGCGGCGCGGGCGGCCTCCTTGCGGATGCGGTGGGTGTCGACGGGCAGGAAGTAGTCCCGGTGACGGACCGTCTGGACGGCGATGAACAGTCCGTACAGGGCGAGCGAGGCGACGGCCGCGAAGGTCAGCTGGGCGGTGGAGAACTCGGGGCCGGGCTTGCTGGTGGTGAAGGTCGGCAGGACGAGGCTGAGCGTGGCGAGGGTCGCGACGGTCGCCAGGGCGGCCCCGGAGCCCTCGGCGTGGAACACGGCGACCCGGTTGCGCAGGGCGCCGACGAGCAGGGACAGCCCGACGATGCCGTTGCAGGTGATCATGACGGCGGCGAAGACGGTGTCCCGGGCGAGGGAGGAGGTCTTGGGGCCGCCGTCGGCCATCAGGGTGACGATGAGCGCCACTTCGATGACGGTGACGGCCACGGCGAGGACGAGGGAGCCGAAGGGTTCGCCGACGCGGTGGGCAACGACCTCGGCGTGGTGGACGGCGGCAAGGACCGCGCCCGCCAGGCAGAGGGAGACGAGGAGCACCGCGAGTCCGGGCAGGTCACGTCCCCAGCTGAAGACGAGCGCGACCAGCGCCACCACGGGGACCACGACGGTCCAGTCGGTCAGGGGGGATCTGTGGGTTGCCGTACTCATATGTGCCAAGTTGCCAGAACTGTTCCCCCGGTGCGGTGTTCGGCGCGGATCACGGGCCCCCACGTGGCCCTTCTCACGAAATGTTTGGTCGTGGCGGGCGACGAGGGGCGCCCGGGGCTTTCGCGCGGGCACCGGTCCGGTCCATGATCCGGGGATGGAGAGCGTACGCAGGAGAGCGGGACTGTTCACCGGCGCCGAGGACGATCCCAGGTTCACCGCCCCCGCGACCGGGGCGGAACGACTGGTGCTGGCCGGTGTCCTGGCCGCGCAGCGGGCGACGCTGGAGTTGAAGTGCGCCGGGGTGGCGGAGCTGTCCCGGCGTTCCGTGGAGCCGTCGACGTTGTCGCTGCTGGGGCTGGTGCGTCACCTCGCCGATGTGGAGCGCCGCTGGTTCCGCCAGGTGCTGGCCGGTCGGGACGCGCCGCCCCGCTTCTCCTCGCCGGCGGATCCGGACGGGGACTTCGAGGGCGCGCGGGAGGAACCCGGGGCGGCGGCGGAGGCGTGGGCGGCCTGGCGCGAGGAGGTGGCCTTCGCCGACCGGTTCACCGAGGAGGCCCCCGACCTGGACGTCGAGGGGTACGACGGGTGGCGGGGGACGGTGTCGCTGCGCTGGGTGCTGATCCACCTGGTGGAGGAGTACGCCCGGCACAACGGCCACGCCGATCTGCTGCGGGAGCGGATCGACGGGGCCGTCGGCGTCTGAGCCCTCCCGGACGCGACCGGAGCGCCGGCGCACCCGTCCGGCCCGTCACAGCGCCCGGTCGCGGCCCTCCCAGTAGGGGTCGCGCAGTCGGCGCTTGTAGAGCTTGCCGTTGGGGTCGCGGGGCATCGTCTCGATGAAGTCGACCGACTTGGGGCGCTTGTAGCCGGCCAGCTGCCGTTCGCAGTGGTGCAGGATCTCGGCGGCCAGCGCGTCGCCCGCCTCGAACCCCTCGGCGGGCTCGATGACGGCCTTGACCTCCTCGCCCCAGGCGTCGTGCGGGATGCCGAAGGCGGCGGCGTCGGCGACGGCCGGGTGGGTGAGGAGGGCGGACTCGATCTCGGCGGGGTAGATGTTCACGCCGCCCGAGATGATCATGTCGATCTTGCGGTCGCGGAGGAACAGGTAGCCCTCCGCGTCGAGCACGCCGAGGTCGCCGACGGTGAAGAAGTCCCCGATGCGGTTCTTCTTCGTCTTGCCCTCGTCCTTGTGGTAGCTGAAGCCACCGGTGTTCATCTTGATGTAGACGGTGCCCAGTTCGCCGGGCGGCAGCCGGTTGCCGTCATCGTCGAAGACGGCGAGTTCGCTGATCGGCCAGGCCTTGCCGACGGTTCCCGGCCGCTTGAGCCATTCCTCGGCCGTCGCGAAGGCGCCGCCGCCCTCGCTCGCCGCGTAGTACTCCTCCACGCAGTGGCCCCACCAGTCGATCATCGCCCGCTTCACGTGGTCGGGACAGGGCGCGGCGCCGTGGATGGCGTGCCGCATCGAGGAGACGTCGTAGGCGTCCTTGGTCTCCTGCGGGAGGGCCAGCAGGCGGTGGAACTGGGTGGGGACCATGTGGGTGTGCGTGCAGGCGTGCGCGTCGATCAGGCGCAGCATCTCCCGCGGCGTCCACTTGTCCATCAGCACGAGCGGGTGCCCGATGTGCAGGGACGCGCCCGCGAACTGGAGCACGGCGGTGTGGTAGAGCGGCGAGCAGACGAGGTGGACGTCGTCGCCGAAGGGGCGGATCCCGAAGATGCCGAGGAACCCGCCGAGGTACGTCTCCTCCGGGAGCTTGCCGGGCAGCGGCCGGCGGATGCCGCGGGGGCGGCCGGTGGTGCCGGAGGTGTAGTTCATCACCCACCCGAGGGTGCGGGCGTCGGGCGCCGAGGCGGGTTGTCCGTCGAGGAGTTCGGCGTACGGGCGGAAGCCGGGGACGGAGCCGACGCCGTAACGGCGCTCGGCGGGCAGTCCGGCCTCGTCGGCGGCCGCGCAGGCCGCGTCGGCGAACCGCTCGTGGGCGACGAGGACCTTCGCGCCCGAGTCGGACACGATCCAGGCGATCTCGGGGCCGACGAGGTGGTGGTTGACCGGGACGAGGTAGAAGCCGGCCTGGGAGGCGGCGAGGTACGCGGTGAGGAACTCGACGCCGTTGGGCAGGACGACGGCGAAGACGTCGCCCCGTTCCAGCCCGGCGGCGCGCAGGCCGTGGACGAGGCGGTTGACGTCGGCGTGCAGCCGGCCGGCGCTCCACTCCTCGCCGTCGGGGGCGACGAGGACGACGCGGTCGGGATCGGCGGCCGCCTGGGCCCAGAAGCCGTTCGGGGGCTGGCCCTGCTGCTGGTCGGTCATGCTGCTGCTCGCTCCTCTGCTCGCTCCGGTGGGTGCTGCCCTGCCCTGCCCTGCCCTGTCCCGTTCCGTCGTGTCCTGTCCGGGCGCCGAGGGAAGGGGGTGCCCGGCCGTCGGCGCCGGACGGTCAGGGGCGGCCGGCGATCCGGTTCATGCGGGTGATGGCGCGTTCGAAGCCGGCGGTGAGTTCGTCGAAGACGACCTGCACGCCGCGTTCGCTGTTCATCCGGCCGACGATCTGGCCCACCGGGGTGCCGAGCAGGGGCCGGACCTCGTGCTTCTGGATCCGGGAGACGGCTTCGGCGACCAACAGGCCCTGGAGCGGCATGGGGAGCGCCCCGGGGCCGTCCGGGTCGTCCCAGGCGTCGGTCCACTCGGTGCGCAGTTGGCGGGCCGGCTTGCCGGTGAGGGCGCGGGAGCGGACGGTGTCGCCGGAGCCGGCGGCGAGGAGCTTCTCGGTGAGGGCGCGGGAGTACAGGTCGGCCTCGGTGGTGGTGAGCCAGAGGGAGCCCAGCCAGGCGCCCTGGGCGCCGAGGGCGAGTCCGGCGGCGATCTGTTCGCCGCTGCCGATGCCACCGGCGGCGAGGACCGGGAGCGGGGCGACGGCCTCGACGATCTCGGGCACCAGGACCATGGTGGCGATGTCGCCGGTGTGGCCACCGGCCTCGTAGCCCTGGGCGACGACGATGTCGATGCCCGCCTCGGCGTGCCGGCGGGCGTGCTTGGCGCTGCCGGCGAGGGCCGCGACGAGGACGTCGTGGTCGTGGGCGCGCGCGATGACGTCGGCGGGCGGGGAACCGAGGGCGTTCGCCAGGAGTTTGATGGGGTAGTCGAAGGCGACGTCGAGCTGGTTGCGGGCGACCTGCTCCATCCAGCCGGTGATCCGCCAGCCGGAGGCCTCGCCCTCGGC
This sequence comes from Streptomyces sp. NPDC048383, assembly GCF_040651775.1. NCBI lineage: Bacteria > Bacillati > Actinomycetota > Actinomycetes > Kitasatosporales > Streptomycetaceae > Streptomyces > Streptomyces sp. NPDC048383. The sequence goes on along the minus strand of NZ_JBEZKS010000027.1, from coordinate 2,652 downwards.
CAGTTCGGGTACGTGGTGCTTGGCGAGGGTGTCGCGGACGAACTCCCGGTGTGCCGCCGGGATCATCGCCTCGATGTCGGCCTCGGAGATGCCGTCGACGGCCTTCTTGGCGGGCATGACCACGTCGAGGCCGTAGGGCTTGCCGTCGGTGTGCGCCTGCATCCAGTCGAGGTCCCGCTTCAGCTCGTCGGGGGCGGTGTAACGGACCGCGCCGAGCACGCCGAGGCCGCCCGCGCGGGTGATGGCCGCGGCGACCGCGGGGAAGGGCGTGAAGCCGAAGATGGCGTGCTCGATTCCCAGTTTCTTGCTCAGCTCCGTCTCCATGGGCGTGAGGATGCCGCAGGGCGGCGAGCGAGGGAAGAGGTTTTCTGATGCAGTGTCAGATTCTTTGCGGGCCGGTCGGTGCGGAGGGTGCGGGGTGGGCGGGCAGATACCCAGTAGCGTGCGCGGGCAGGAACAGGAGGGCCGGACATGGGCGGTACGGCGACGGGTGACGGGGTGGCTCGTGGCACGGTTCCACGGGGCACGGTTCCACGGGGCACGGATCGCGACGACGGCGCGGGGCAGGTACCGACGCCCGCGGGCCCGTCAAGTGGAGTCGGGGCGCGACCTCTTGGGAGGCGGGCGGCGTACGCGGTGGGGCCGGCCGCGGGCCCTGACGGTGGTGGCGCCGGCGGCTTGAGTCGGCGGCGGCTCGGGGCGCGACTGCTGGCGCTCGGCGGGGTCCTCGTCCTGCACGCCGCACTGCCCGGCGCGGGGGCCGGGGCCGCGGGGAACCCGTCCGAGCGGCGGGCCCTGCAAGGGCTGCGGCTGCGGTACGGGTCCGCCCGGCAGGCCGGGTTGCTGGAGAAGCACCTGGAGGGCGTCGCCGACGAGGCCCGGCGTTTCCTCGGTCCCTCCCCCGAACACCCCTACTACGCCGGGGCGGTGGTCCTCGCCGGGCGGGGTCGGACGATCGCGCTGCACCGGGCGATGGGCGACGCTGTCCGGTACGCGGACTACGACGGGCGGACCGACCGGCCCCGCGAGTTCCCGGCCGCCGAACGGATCGCGATGGCCGAGGACACCGTCTTCGACCTGGCCTCCCTGAGCAAGCTGTTCACCTCCATCCTGGCCGTGCAGCAGATGGAGCGCGGCCGCCTGGACCTGGAGGCGACCGTGGACCGCTACCTGCCGGAGTTCACCGGCGGCGGCAAGGAGGCCGTCACCGTCCGGCAGCTCCTGACGCACACCTCGGGGCTGCGCTCGTGGGCGCCGTTCTACCAGGAGCCCACCCATGCGGGGCAGTTGAGGCTGCTGTGGTCGGTGCGTCCCCAGGAGACGCCGGGGACGGTGTACCGGTACTCGGACCTCAACCTCATCGCGCTCCAACTGCTCCTGGAACGCATCACCGCTCGCACTTTGGACGTCCTGCTCCACGACGAGATCACCGCTCCGCTCGGGATGCACCGCACGCGCTACAACCCCCCGCTGTCCTGGCGCCGGGTCACCGCCGCGACCGAGGTGCAGCGCCCGCCCTGGTCGGGACTGGACCGGGGCCTGGTGTGGGGCGAGGTGCACGACGAGAACGCCCACGCCCTCGGCGGCGTCGCCGGCCACGCCGGCGTGTTCGGCACCGCCTGGGACCTGGCCGTCCTCGCCCGCGCCCTGCTCGACGGCGGGGTCTACGCGGGCAAGCGGATCCTGCGCCCCGCCTCCGTGGAACTGCTCTTCACCGACTACAACACCGCCTTCCCCGGCGACGACCACGGCTTGGGCTTCGAGCTGTACCAGCACTGGTACATGGGCGCGATGGCCACCCCGCACTCCGCCGGGCACACCGGCTTCACCGGCACCTCCCTCGTGCTCGACCCGACCACCGACTCCTTCCTGATCCTGCTCGGCAACTCCGTGCACCCCGTGCGGACCTGGCGGGCCGGCAGCGCGCCCCGGGTCGCCGTCGGCAACCGCTTCGCCCGGGCCGTGCCGGTCCGTACGAAGCACGGCGGTCCCGCCTGGTACTCGGGCATGGAGACCGGCGGCGCCGGCACCCTCACGCTGCCGCCGCTGACCCCGACCACCGGCAACGCCCGGCTGCGCTGCGCCGTGTGGTGGGACACCGTTCCGGGCGCGGGCGCGTTCCACTTGGAGGTGTCCGCCGACGGGACGACCTGGGAGCCGCTGCCCTTCACCACCGTACGGACCACGGGCGGCGCCCCCGAGCAGTGGCCGTCGGGCTCCGCCGGCGGCTGGTCGGGCCGCATGTGGCACCGATTGGAAGCGCCCCTGCCCGGCCGCCCGGGCCAGGAGGTCCGGCTCCGGTTCCGCCACGTGGCGACCGGACGCTACGTCGGGCGGGGGGTGTACGTGGACGTCCTGCGCGTGGCCGAGCCGGCCCGTCTGCTGTTCGCCGAGGACCGCCCCGCCGACGCGGCCCGCCTCGAAGCCGCCGGCTGGACCCGATCGGCGGACTAGGCCGTCCCTTCCGGATCGCGTGCTCGCCGGCTCGGAGCGCGACGTGACCGGTGGCCGGGCCGGTCGGACTCGGCTGCCGGAGAACCGTCGTGGGGGGGGGGGGGGGGGGGCCGCCCCCCCCCCCCCGGCCGCCCCGCCCCCCCCCCCCCCCCCCGCCGGCGCCGGCGGACAGAAGCGGGGGTTGGCGGGCGTGGGGCG
>NZ_JBEZKS010000026.1:0-100765 GCF_040651775.1 Streptomyces sp. NPDC048383 | reverse complement strand
GTCGTCGACTTCGGTACGGCGACCACCTTCGACGCGGTGTCCGCGAAGGGCGAGTACGTGGGCGGGGGCCGTCGGCGCGGACGCGGGGCGTCCGCGTCAGGCGAACTTGGGCGCGTTGCGCTCGTACACCAGCCGCAGGCCTATCAGCGTCAACCACGGCTCGTGGTCGTCGATCGCCGAGGACTCGCCGAGGACGATCGGGGCGAGCCCGCCCGTGGCGATGACGCGCACGTCGTCCGGGTCGCCGGTCGGGCCCGCGAGCTCCTTGGACATCCGGGCGACGATCCCGTCGACCTGGCCCGCGAACCCGTAGACCACGCCCGACTGCATCGCCTCGACCGTGGACTTGCCGATCACGTTCCGCGGCCGGGCCAGCTCGATCTTGCGCAGCTGCGCCCCGCGCACGCCGAGCGCCTCCATCGAGATCTCGATGCCGGGGGAGATCACCCCGCCCACGTACTCGCCCTTCGCGGACACCGCGTCGAAGGTGGTCGCCGTACCGAAGTCGACGACGATCGCCGGCCCCCCGTACAACTCGGCGGCGGCGACCGCGTTCACGATGCGGTCCGCGCCGACCTCCTTCGGGTTGTCCATCAGGATCGGCACGCCCGTCTTCGTACCGGGCTCCACCAACACCGCCGGGACGTCGCCGTAGTAGCGGCGGGTGACCTCGCGCAACTCGTGCAGGACGGACGGCACGGTCGCGCAGATCGCGATGCCGTGGATGCCGTCGCCCAGCTCGGTGCCGAGCATCGGGTGCATCCCCATCAGGCCCTGCATCAGGACGGCCAGTTCGTCGGCCGTCCTGCGCGGGTCGGTCGAGATGCGCCAGTGCTCGACGATCTCGTCACCGTCGAACAGGCCCAGGACCGTGTGGGTGTTGCCCACGTCGATGGTGAGGAGCACCGCTTACACCGCCGCGCGCAGGTCGAGCCCGATGTCCAGGATCGGCGAGGAGTGCGTCAGGCCGCCGACCGCCAGGTAGTCCACACCGGTTTCCGCGTAATCGCGGGCGGTCTCCAGGGTGAGCCGACCCGAGGACTCCAGGGTGGCGCGGCCGGCGACGAAGGCGACGGCCTCCTTCGTCCGCTCGACGGTGAAGTTGTCCAGCAGGATCAGGTCGGCGCCGGCGTCCACGACCTCGCGGACCTGGTCCATCGTGTCGGCCTCGACCTCGACCGGCACCTCCGGGAAGGCCTCGCGGACGGCCTTGAAGGCCTGCGCGATGCCGCCGGCGGCGATCACGTGGTTGTCCTTGACCAGTGCCGCGTCCGACAGCGACATGCGGTGGTTGACGCCGCCGCCGCAGCGCACCGCGTACTTCTCCAGGGAGCGCAGGCCCGGCGTGGTCTTGCGGGTGTCGCGGACCTTCGCGTCGGTGCCCTCCAGGACGTCCGCCCAGCGGCGGGTGGCCGTCGCGATGCCCGACAGCCGGCACAGGATGTTCAGGGCGCTGCGCTCGGCGGTCAGCAGGTCCCGGGTGCGGGCGCGCACGGACAGCAGCACCTCACCCTTCGCGACCCGGTCGCCGTCCTCGGCGTGCCGCTCGACCTCGAAGGACTCCGTGCAGACGACGGAGAACACGGCCTCGGCGATGCGCAGGCCCGCCACGACGCCGTCCTCGCGGGCCACGAAGTCGGCGATGGCCTCGGCCTCTTCGGGGACGGTGGCGACGGTGGTGACGTCGACGCCGCCGTCCAGGTCCTCCGACAGCGCCATGTGCGCGATGTCCTCGACCTCGATCGGGTCCAGGCCCGCGTCCTCCAGCAGCTGCGCCAGCGCCGGGTCCAGGCCGGACTCCTCGCCCTCGCCGCAGCCGCAGTCGTCGCCGCAGCCGCCTTCGTTCTGGTCGATCAGGGGAAGTTCGGGGGTGCTCACGTCACTGCTCCAGGCTTTCGGGGTTGAGGGGGACGTCGACGGACGGGAGGTCCGCGGAGTCGGTGGGGGTGACGACCAGGGCGCGCTTCTCCGTCGCCGACAGTCGCACCACGAGGTGGCGGCGCCAGTCGGCGTCGTCGCGGTCCGGGTGGTCCTCGCGCCAGTGGCAGCCGCGGGTCTCCGCGCGCCGCTGGGCGGCGGCGACCAGGACCCGCGCCACGCACAGCAGGTTGGTCGCCTCCCAGGTCTCCACGCCCGGGACGGCCGTCTTGCCGTGGCTCTCCAGCTCGCCCAGCGCCCTCGCGTACAGGGTTTCCAGGGCCTCGGCGGCCTCGGCCAGCGAGCCGGCGGAACGCAGCACGCCCGCGCCGTTCGTCATGATCCGCTGGATCTCGTGGCGCGCCTCGGCCGGCTGGAGGGGGCCGGTGGCGGGCGCCGGGGTCTCGGGGCGGCTGCCGGACGGCGTGCGGGCGACGATGTCGTCGGCGATCCGCTCGGCGAAGACCAGCCCCTCCAGGAGGGAGTTCGAGGCCAGCCGGTTCGCGCCGTGCACGCCCGTGCAGGCCACCTCGCCGCACGCGTACAGGCCGGGGACGGTGGTGCGGCCCTGCAGGTCCGTGCGTACGCCGCCGGAGGCGTAGTGGGCGGCCGGCGCGACCGGGATCGGCTCGGTCACCGGGTCGATGCCGTGGGAGCGGCAGGCGGCCAGGATCGTCGGGAAGCGCTGCTCCCACATCTCGGCGCCGAAGTGCCGGGCGTCGAGGTACATGTGCCGCGCGCCCTGCTCCTGCATGCGGCGCATGATGCCCTTGGCGACGATGTCGCGCGGCGCCAGCTCGGCCAGCTCGTGCTGCCCGAGCATGAAGCGCACGCCGTCGGCGTCGACGAGGTGGGCGCCCTCGCCGCGCACGGCCTCCGACACCAGGGGCTGCTGGCCCTCGGCGTCCGCGCCGAGGAACAGCACCGTGGGGTGGAACTGCACGAATTCGAGGTCGGAGACCTCGGCGCCCGCGCGCAGGGCGAGGGCGACGCCGTCGCCGGTGGACACCGACGGGTTGGTGGTGGCGGAGAAGACCTGGCCCATGCCGCCGGTCGCGAGGATCACGGCCGGTGCGTGGACGGCGCCGACGCCGTCGTGCTGGCCCTCGCCCATCACGTGCAGGGTGACGCCGGCCGTACGGCCCTCGGCGTCCTGGAGCAGGTCCAGGACCAGCGCGTTCTCCACGGTCCGGATGCCGGCCGCGTGGACCGCCTCGACCAGGGCCCGGGAGATCTCGGCGCCGGTGGCGTCGCCGCCCGCGTGCGCGATGCGGCGCCGGTGGTGGCCGCCCTCCCGGGTCAGCTCTATCTCGCCGGTCTCCGCCGAGGTGTCGAAGACGGCCCCGGTCGCGATCAGCCGGCGCACCGCGTCGGGGCCCTCGGTGACCAGGAGCCGCACGGCCGCCTCGTCGCACAGGCCGGCGCCCGCCACCAGGGTGTCGTCCAGGTGCTGCTCGGGGGTGTCGCCGTCGCCCAGCGCCGCGGCGATGCCGCCCTGCGCCCAGCGGGTGGAGCCGTCGTCGAGCCGTGCCTTGGTGACCACGACCGTACGGCGGCCCCCGGCGGCGCAGCGCAGCGCCGCGGTGAGCCCCGCGACACCGGATCCGACGACCACGACGTCCGCTTCGACGGCCCAGCCGGGCGCCGGGGCGTGCAGTCGTATGCCGGTTCCGGTGCCGCTGCCCGTGCCGTTGCCGGCCGTGGGGCCTCTACCTGTGGTGCTCACGCGTGTGCTCCGAATTCCAATGGAATGTTGTCGATCAGCCGGGTCGTGCCGACCTTCGCCGCGACGGCCAGCACGGCCCGTCCGGTGAAGCCGTGGTCGACGTCGGCGAAGTCCCGGGGGTCCACCAGCGCCAGGTAGTCCAGCACCAGCGGCGGCTCGTGCCGGCCCGCCTCCTCCAGGATGTGGCGGGCCGCCGCCCGTACGGCGTCCGGCAGCCCGGAACCGGCCGCCGACACGGCGTGCGCGTCGGCGGAGGCACGGATCTCGCCGAGCCGGGCCAGGGCCGTCGCCCGCTCGTCGCTCGCCGGGGCGGCCTCGGCGCGGGCGCGCAACGCGGCCTGGGCGGCGAGCCGGTCGCGGCCCGCGAACAGGGCCCGGGACAGGGCCAGGGCCGTACGCCGCTCCTCGGCCGAGAGGTAGCGGTTGCGGGAGGACAGCGCGAGACCGTCGTCCTCGCGGACGGTCGGTACGCCCGCCACCACGACGGGGAAGTTCAGGTCGGTCACCATGCGCCGGATCAGGGCCAGTTGCTGGGCGTCCTTCTGGCCGAAGAGGGCCAGGTCGGGGCGGGTGAGGTGGAGCAGCTTCGCGACGACGGTGAGCATGCCGTCGAAGTGGCCGGGGCGGGTGGCCCCTTCGAGGCGCTCCCCCATGGGTCCGGCCGCCACCCGGACCTGCGGGGCGCCGCCCGGGTAGACCTCGTCGACGGCGGGCGCGAAGACGGCGTCCGCGCCGGCCTCCCCGCAGAGCGCGAGGTCGGCGTCGAGGGTGCGGGGGTAGCGGTCGAGGTCCTCGTTCGCGCCGAACTGGAGCGGGTTCACGAAGACGGTCACCACGACCTGCCCCCCGGGGCCGGCTTCCGCGCGGGCGGTCCGGATCAGCGTGGCGTGGCCCTCGTGCAGGGCGCCCATGGTCATGACGACGGCGCGGCGGCCGCTGCGGGGGAGCGCGTCGAGCTCGGCGGCGGTGTTCAGCAGGAGCGGGCCGGTCATCGCTCGCCACCCTCCGGTTCGACGGCGTCCCCGGGGCCGGCGTCCGGGCCGGGTCCCGTGCCGGGGCCGGCGCCGGTGTCCGTGTCCGCGAGGACGCCCAGCAGGTCCTCGGCGAGCTCGGGCTTGAGCAGTCCGTGGGCCAGGGCCCGGTCGGCGGTGGTGCGGGCCATCGCCAGGTAGCCGGCGACGGTGGCCGGGGCGTGCTTGCGCAGCTCCGAGACGTGCGCGGCGACGGTCCCGGCGTCTCCCCGGGCGACGGGCCCGGTGAGGGCGGCGTCACCGGAGCGCAGCGCGTTGTCCAGCGCGGCGCCGAGCAGCGGGCCGAGCATCCGGTCGGGGTGTTCGACGCCCGCCTTGCTGAGCAGCTCCATGGACTGGGCGACCAGGGTGACCAGGTGGTTCGCGCCGAGGGCGAGGGCCGCGTGGTACAACGGCCGGTCGCCCTCCGCGATCCACTCGGGCTCCCCGCCCATCTCGATGACCAGGGCCTCCGCGGCGAGCCGCAGCTCGTCGGGGGCGGTCACGCCGAAGGAGCAGCCCGCCAGCCGCTGCACGTCGACCTCGGTGCCGGTGAAGGTCATCGCGGGGTGCAGGGCCAGCGGCAGGGCGCCCGCCCGGCGGGCCGGGTCCAGCACGGAGGTCCCGTACCGGCCGGAGGTGTGCACGAGGAGCTGGCCGGGCCGGACCGCGCCGGTCTCGGCGAGCCCCTCGACGAGGCCGGGCAGGGTGTCGTCCGGGACGGTCAGCAGGACCAGGTCGGCCCGCGCCAGCACCTGCGCGGGCGGCACGACCGGTACGTCGGGCAGCATCCGCTCCGCGCGGCGTACGGAGGCGTCCGAGACGGCGGACACGGCGACGGGACGGTGCCCGGCCTGCTGGAGGGCCCGGGCCAGGGCGGGACCGACACGACCGGCGCCGACGACGCCGACGGCGAGTCGGGCGGGGCGGTCGGACGGATCCCGGGACTCCGTCTGATGGGGTGCGTTCACGCGGGGAAAGCCTTCCGTTCCAGTCCGCGGGGGGTACCGGACGATACGCCGCCATGCTAGCCCCTGGGGGGCGGGGGCGATCGGCGGCGAGGGGGGGCGGGGCCGGGGGCCGGGCCGTGCGGCGGGCGGGGGCGGGTGCGGTGCGGGTGGGTTGCGGGTGGGTTGCGGGTGGGGGGCTCAAAGGGCTCGGGGCGGGCGGCGCGATCGGCGATGATCAGGGGCATGACTGACGACGCGGAACGCGTGAAGCGGCTGATGGCGGCCTGGCGGGGGGCCGAGCGGACCCTCTCGCACAGCTTGCTGGAGCCCACGCTCGGCGAACTGCTGGCGGGGCTCGCCGAGGCCCCGTACGACATGGACGCGCCGGCCGACCTGTACGGAGACGGCGTCGTCGCCGACCTGGAACGCCGCGTCGCCGACCTGCTCGGCACCGAGGACGCCGCGTTCTTCCCCTCCGGAACGATGGCCCAGCAGATCGCGCTGCGCTGCTGGGCGGGCCGCACCGGCAGCCCGGTCGTCGCCCTGCACCCCATGAGCCACCCGGAGCGCTGGGAGGGCGGCGCCCTGTCCGTCGTCTCCGGGCTGCGCACCGTCCACCCGGTGGCGGAGGCCCGCCAGCCCACCGCCGCCGAGGTCCGCGAGCACCCGGAGCCCTTCGGCACCCTGATGCTGGAGCTGCCCCTGCGTGACGCCGGGTTCCTGCTGCCCGCCTGGGAGGAGCTGACGGAGCTGGTCGACGCCGCCCGGGAGCGGGACGCGGTCGTCCACTTCGACGGGGCCCGGCTGTGGGAGACCACCGTCCACTTCGGCCGCCCGCTGCCGGAGATCGCGGCGCTCGCCGACTCCGTGTACGTCTCCTTCTACAAGTCCCTCGGCGGCCTGAGCGGCGCCGCCCTGGCGGGCTCCCGGGCCTTCGTCGAGGAGACCCGGATCTGGCGCCACCGGTACGGGGGCCAGATCTTCCGCCAGTTCCCCCAGGCCCTGTCGGCCCTGGCCGGCCTGGCCAAAGAACTGCCCCGCCTGCCGTCGTACGTCGCCGGGGCCCGGATGGTCGCCGAAGCCATGCGGGAGGGCTTCGCGGAGGCCGGCCTGCCCTGGTTCCGGGTCAACCCGGAGGTGCCGCACACCCACCAGTTCCAGGTGTGGCTCCCCTACGAGGCGGACCGCCTCACGGAAGCGGGCCTGCGCCTCGCGGAGGACACGGGCACGGTCCTCTTCCGCCGCTGGTCCCCCGACGGCCCGCCGGGCCTCGCGATGACCGAACTCGAAGTCACCGCCCCGGGCCTGACCTGGACCCCGCAGGACGTCCGGGAGGCTGTGGCGGGGTTCGTGGAGCGGGTGGAGGGGGTGTAGGGGCGGTGGGGGCGGACGTACGCTTCCGGGATGGGGGACGTGGGGACGGGGGCGGGTGGATCCGCCCTCCTCACCCCCTCGGCGGCAGGTTGCCGTTCGATTGACGGTTCGCGTCAATCGATGGCTCCCACCTGCGGCGGAGTCCTCGTACGGGTCGCTCGGACGGCGGTGTCGGGGAGGGCACCCCGGGCCGCGCCGGCGCGGTCGGTCGGGACAGAATGGGGCGGTGAGCGTCACCATCGACATCGCCGGACTCCCCGCGGAGCGGATCGGCTTCGCGCCGTCCCCGCTCGCCGAGCTCTGCATGGCCCTGCACGCGCTCTCGCAGCCCGCCCACCACCCGGGGCTGAACTCCTGGACGGCGGCCACGACCGCCTCCCTCGATTCCTGCCTGGCCGACCGGCTGTTGGAAGCCGACTTCATGTGGCGCGGTTCGTTCTCCGACATCTTCATGGCCTTCGCCGGCGTCCCCGGCGCCGGCCTGCCGGCCGCGACGCTGGCCGAGGAGCTCGACGTCCTCGACCGGATGGACGACGAGCGGTTCGTGATGGCCGCCCTGGAACACTGCCGGCCGGCCCTCTACAACGAGGGCGGCGGCCCGTCCCCGCTGCGTGATCCGGCGGCCCGGGCGAAAGCCCTGGACACGGCGGCGGCGCGCGGGCCGCGGCAGTTGGCGTTCTCGCTGCGGCTGATGGACGACACGGCCGGCGTACGGATCTGGTTGCGGCGGCTGTTGGAGGACTGCGACGAGGCGTTCTTCGCCGAGACCTGGCGGCGGATCGGTCCCCGGCAGAGCGCGGACGCCCGGCACAAGGCGGAGGTGCTGCGCCGCAAGGGCCTGCCGGCGGCGCTGCGGGAGGTGTCGACGGCGGTGAGCGTCGACAAGGAGCAGCGGACGATAACCGCCGACAAGATGGTGCACGGCCAGGCCACCGCCACGGATCCGCGGATCGGGGCCGGGCTGGTCTTCGTACCGACCGATTTCGGCTGGCCGCACCTGCTGGTGCTGCACGCGCCGGGTTGGCGTCCGGTGGTCCACTATCCGCTGGATTCCCCGCAACCGGCTTCCTCGCCGGGCTCGGTGGAGTTGCTCCAGCGGCGCATGGAGGCGTTGGCCCATCCGATGCGGATGCGGCTGTGCCGCAGTTTGGCGCGGGCCCCGTACACGACGACCGAGTTGGCGACGGTGTACGGCATATCGGCACCGGAGGTGTCCCGGCACCTGACGGTCCTGAAGAAGGCCGGATTGTTGCGTACGTGGCGCCAAGGGCGCTATGTGCAGCATCAGTTGGATCTGTCCGTGGTCGCGCGGATAGGTTCCGATTTCATCGAGGGCATTCTTCGTTGACCTTTCTGCGGACGTTGACCGGATTCCTCCGGCGCAGACGCACCGATATACGGATTTCACAAACCGGAAGCAGTGAAAACTCTGGCGAGAACGGCCTGTTGCTGCCTAACGTGCGTCCACCACTCCCCCACGCACCGTGCGATGCGCACCTGCTGTGAAAGGACCTTCATGCCCTCTCGCCGTATAGCCGCAGCCACCGCCGCACTGGCGGCCGCGGCCCTCGTCTCCCCGCTGTTGCTCGCCGGACCCGCCGGTGCCACCGGAAGTCCGCAGAGCGACGCCGCCCGGGGTGACGCGCTGGCCAAGAAGCTGGTCAAGGAGGCGACCGGGAAAGGCGCCAACAACCACCTGAAGGTGTTCCAGTCGATCGCGGATTACAACAAGGGCAATCGGGTCGCTGGTTCCAAGGGGCACGTGCAGTCGGCGCAGTACGTCGAGGCCGTGCTGAAGGGCGCCGGTTACAAGGTCACGAAGAACGAGTTCGACTTCGTCTACGTCGAGGCGATCGCCGAGAAGCTCTCGGTGAACGGCGACAACGGCCGCGACATCCCGATCCACTTGATGACGTACACGGCGAGCGGCCCGGAGGAGGGCGTGACCGCGCAGGTCGCGGTGGCCCCGGTGGACGCCGACGGGACGAACGGCTGTGAGCCCGGCGACTTCGCGGCGGGTGCCTTCACGGGCCGGATCGCGCTCGTCCAGCGCGGCGGCTGCACCTTCGCGGTGAAGCAGGAGAACGCGGCGGCCGCGGGCGCGGTCGGCACCATCATCTACAACAACACCGACGGCGCCCTCAACGGCACCCTCGGCGACGCGAACGCGGGGAAGGTCCCGACCGGCGGCATCACGAAGGCCGACGGCGAGAAGCTGGCCGCGGACGTGGCGGCCGGGCCGGTCGAGGTGACCCTCGACATCCGTGAGCTGCGCGAGAACCGCAAGACGTACAACGTGATCGCCGAGACGAAGGGCGGCGACGAGAACAACACCGTCTTCCTCGGCGCCCACCTGGACTCGGTCGCGGCCGGTCCCGGCATCAACGACAACGGCTCCGGTTCGGCCGGCATCCTCCAGGTCGCGCAGCGCCTGGCGAGCCAGCAGACGAAGATCAAGAACAAGGTCAAGTTCGGTTGGTGGTCGGCGGAGGAGTACGGCCTGCTCGGCTCCGAGGCGTACGTCGCCTCCCTCACCGAGGAGCAGAAGAAGCAGATCAAGCTGTACCTGAACTTCGACATGATCGGCTCGCCGAACGCCGCCTACTTCGTCTACGACGGCGACGACTCGGACGCGACGGGCGCGGGCCCCGGCCCGGCGGGCTCGGCGCAGCTGGAGAAGGGGATCACCGACTTCCTCGACTCCAAGAACATCCCGCACGAGGGCACGGACTTCTCGGGCCGCTCGGACTACGGCCCGTTCATCGAGGTCGGCATCCCGTCGGGCGGTACGTTCACCGGCGCCGAGGGCATCAAGTCGCCGGAGCAGGCCGCGAAGTTCGGCGGTCAGGCGGGTGTCGCCTACGACGTGAACTACCACGGCAAGGGTGACGACATCACGAACATCGACCAGAAGGCGCTCGACATCAACGTCGACGTCATCGCGAACGCGGTCGGCCACTACGCCCACGATCTGGCCCCGCTGTCGCAGCCGGTCGTCTCGCAGCCGACCACCCCGGGCACGGGCAGTGGCGGCGGCCTGCACGAGGGCCACGGGCACGAGGTCACCAAGTAACGACGAGATCGCCGAGCGCCCGCGAGGGCGCCCGGTGACCAGGGGCCGGGATTCCCGTCAGGGAGTCCCGGCCCCTGCCGCGTCCCCGGCCCCGGCCCCGTCGGCCGACCCGAAGCCCACCCCGCCCCCCGCCCCGCCCGGCCAGGGCGGTACGCCGACCGGCTGGATCAGCCAGCCGAAGTCGCCGAGGCCGCCGCGGGCGGTGAGTTCCGCCGCCTCGCCCGCCGCCGACAGGGCGCGGACGTACGCCGCCGGGTCGGTCGAGGCCAGGGCCAGTGGCGGGCGGCCGCCCGAGACGCCGAGGGCGGTCAGCGCCTCGCGCTGGGTGAGCAGGGTCGCGCCCGGCCCCGCGCAGGCGTCGAGCGCGACGTGCGCGGTGACGTCGCAGCCGCCGTCCGGGACGGGGGCCACCTCGCGGCCCGCCCGGAAGCCGGTCAGGGTGCCGTACGGGGGGCGGGCCTCGCGGGTGTGGCAGTAGTCCACGGCCACCGCCAGGCCCCGGTCCAGGGTGGCGACGGCCGCCGCCCAGGCCTGGTCCCGGGGCAGGCCGATCTCGGCCCGTCCGGTGCGTGAACCCGTCGGCCACCACCGATCCAGCCAGGCCCGGTCCGCCGCGTCGAGCGGGCCGCCCGGGCTCTCCGTACCGTCCGTGGCGACCAGCACGTACCGGCCGTCCTGCGCGACGTCCAGCGGTACGTTGTCCAGCCACTCGTTCGCGAAGAGCAGCCCGGTCGTCCCCGCCGGCGGCTCGGCGACCCACCGGATCCGCCGGTCCGGCCCGCCCGGGGCGGCCGGGTCCGGCGCCGCCGCGCGTTCCACGGCGTACGGGCGCACCCGCGCGGCCGTCGCGGCCGGCAGGGCCGCGAGGACGCCGGTCAGCAACTCGCCGCGGCCCGCCCCCACGTCCACCAGGTCGAGCCGCTCCGGCCGGCCGAGTTCGGCGTCCACGGCGCACAGCAGTCGGGCCACGGCCCGCGCGTACAGCGGGGAGGCGTGCACGGAGGTACGGAAGTGACCGGCGGGGCCGGGCCCGCCCGGGCGTACGTAGAACCCGTCCGGGCCGTACAGCGCGGCCTCGGTCGCCGGCCGCCAGCGGACCGGTCCGGGGGTGTCGTCCAGAGCACTCATCACACGAAGGTTAGGCTCACCCTCCACCTTGCGGAGTACGCCCCCGTCAGAGGGATCGCTCCTGTGGTTGACTCCAGCACCTATCTCCTTTCCCTACTCTGGGTGACGTGCAGCGCCTCTACGATTTGATCCGCAGACACCCGACGGGCGTCGACAGCTTCTGGGCTGTCCTCTTCTTCGGGATCTCGATGATCGCCGTGGTGGAGAACCCCGAGACGAGCACGCCGCTGCGCCTGGCCACGGTGCCCGTCGTGCTGGCGCTGACGACCGCCCTGGCGCTGCGCCGCAAGTGGACGCAGGCCATGTTCTGGACCGCGGTCGGCGCGGGCGTCTGGCAGCTGGCCTTCGGCATCGAGGCGCAGGTCTGCGACGTCGCGATGCTGGTCGTGCTGTTCACGGTCGCCGCCGGGGACGTGCCGCGCTGGGTCTCGCGCGCCGCCCTGGGCGTCGGGCTGCTGGCCTCCCCCGTGTACTTCGTGCGGTTCGGCGTGGACAAGGGGCTCAGCTTCACGCAGAGCGTCACCTTCGCGCTGATGGTGATCGTGCCGTTCGCCCTGGCCTGGGTGACGGGAGACTCGCTGCGCACCCGGCGGGCCTATTACGCCCAGCTCGTGGAGCGCAACCAGCGGCTGGAGAAGGAGCGCGAGGCGCAGGCGAAGGTGGCGGTGGCCGCCGAGCGCGCCCGCATCGCCCGCGAGCTGCACGACGTCGTCGCGCACAACGTGTCGGTCATGGTGGTCCAGGCCGACGGCGCCGCGTACGTCATGGACGTGGCCCCGGAGCAGGCGAAGGAGGCCCTCCAGACCATCTCCGGGACGGGCCGCCAGGCCCTCGCCGAGATGCGCCGCCTGCTGGGCGTGCTGCGCACCGGGGAACCGCAGGACTCCGAGGACTACGTGCCGCAGCCGGACGTCGAGCAGATCGAGGTGCTGGTCGAGCAGGTACGGGCGTCCGGACTGACGGTGGACTTCGTCGTCGAGGGCACGCCGCGGAAGCTGCCGAGCGGGGTCGAGCTGACCGCGTACCGGATCGTGCAGGAGGCGCTGACGAACACGCGCAAGCACGGCGGCCCCGAGGCCGGGGCGAGCGTCCGGCTGGTCTACTTCGACGACGGGCTGGGCCTGCTCGTCGAGGACGACGGCCGGGGCGCGGCACACGAGTTGTACGAGGACGGCGGCGCGGACGGCGCCGGACACGGTCTGATCGGCATGCGGGAGCGCATCGGTATGGTCGGAGGAACCCTGGACGCGGGACCGCGGCCCGGCGGAGGCTTCCGCATCAGTGCTTTGCTCCCGCTCAAGAAGAGGTAGAGGTATTCACCGATGTCCATCCGAGTGATGCTGGTCGACGACCAGGTGCTGCTGCGCACCGGCTTCCGGATGGTGCTCGCCGCCCAGCCGGACATGGAGGTCGTCGCCGAGGCGGGGGACGGCCTGGAGGCGTTGGAGGTGCTGCGGGCGACGAAGGTCGACGTGGTGCTGATGGACGTGCGCATGCCGAGGCTCGACGGGGTCGAGGCGACCCGGCGGATCTGCGAGCCGCAGGAGCACCCGAAGGTCATCATCCTGACCACCTTCGACCTGGACGAGTACGCCTTCTCGGGGCTCAAGGCGGGGGCGAGCGGGTTCATGCTGAAGGACGTTCCGCCCGGGGAGCTGCTGGCCGCGATCCGTTCCGTGCACAGCGGGGACGCGGTCGTGGCGCCGTCGACGACCCGGCGGCTGCTGGACCGGTTCGCCCCGATGCTGCCGACGACGACGAACGAGCCGAAGAACAAGGACGTCGAGCGGCTGACGGAGCGCGAGCGCGAGGTCATGCTGCTGGTCGCCCAGGGCCTGTCGAACGGCGAGATCGCGGCCCGGCTGGTCCTGTCGGAGGCGACGGTGAAGACGCACGTGGGCCGCATCCTGACGAAGCTGAGCCTGCGCGACCGGGTCCAGGTCGTGGTCCTGGCGTACGAGACGGGCCTGGTCCGCGCGGGCGGCATGTAGCGGGCCGGCACCGGGCTGCCGGCGCCGGCCCGCTACCCGGCGGTGGGGACCGAGGTGCGCAGGTGGGCCAGCAGGATGCCCAGGGTGTCCCAGCCGGTCGGGTCGGTGCCGTCGCCGAGGGGGTAGTGCAGCCCGGGCCGGCGGGCCGGGCCGACCTGCACGGGTTTCAGGGCCAGCGGGGGGCGTCGGGCGAAGGTCAGGCCGGTCTCGGCGACTCCGGCCCCGCCCAGGGTGAACGACAGGGGCAGCGGCGGCGGCGCGATCCGCGGGGCCACGCCGAGGTCCCGGCGGCCCGGGCCGGCCGAGACGAGCATGCTGATCAGGCCGTGCCGGGCCACGAGCTCCTCCGCCAGCGCGGGCAGCGCGGCCGGCGGCGGCTCCTCCGTCGGGCCGTAGCCCAGGGACAGGGTGACGTCCTCCTCCACCCCGCCGGCCGTCCGGGTCACCCGTACGGTCGCCAGCGCGGGCCGCTCCGGCCGGCCGACGACGGTGATCAGCGTCGGCTCGGGAACCCGGGCGCGCGCCAGGTCGGTGAGCAGCCGGGGGGACCAGGGCAGGTTGACCGGCTCGGCGGTGCCCCAGCCGGCGGGCGGTTCCCCGGTCAGGATCCGCCAGGCGGCCTCCAGCGAGCGCCCCAGCGTCAGTTCCCGCTCGGCGGGGTGCTCCGTACGGAACGACACGGTCAGGCGGCGTTCGCCGGATGCGTCGGGCCGGGTGAAGGCTTCGGCGGGGCGGGCCTGCCCGGCTCCGTCGCGGGTCGGGGCGAAGGTGCCGTCCCGCCAGCCGAGGACCGCGCCGGACAGACCGTCGTAGTAGCCGCCGCCGGGGTCCTGCACGACCCACCGGTTGGGGGCGCCGGTCAGCGCGCTCCGCAGGGGCAGGCTGAGCCGGCAGTGGGGGGGCGTGACGACGTGCAGGGCCGCGCCGTACGCGGCGGTGGTCCGCAGGACGTCCGACAGCCAGGCCGTCAGCGGGACCACGGGCCGGTCCGCGAGGACGACGGCGGTGGACTCGGTGATCACGTCCACGGTGGGCAGCGCGCCGACGGGCGCGGGCGCCGCCGAGGCCGCGGAGGCGACCTCCACGCCGCCGACCCGGCCGGCGCCCTCGGGCCAGACGGCGCCGCCGAGCACTTCGGCGAGCCGGCCGGCGACCGCCCCGGCGAGGGCGACCGCCTCGGGGACGGCGGTGGAGGCGCGGGTCTCCGTCCACCAGACGGGCGTCGCGGAGGGCGTCCCGAGGAGGCGTTCGGTCTCCCCGGGGACCTGGACGAGGACCGGGGCCTCCACCGAGACCAGCGGTCGGCCGCCCGCTCCGAGGAGTTGGATGACGGCGCCGTCCCCGGCGGGCGAGACGTCGAGGTCGGCGCCGCCCGCCGCGAGGGCCACCAGCATCGCGGTGGTGTCGGGCATGGCCGGGGTGAGGGCGATGACGTCCTTGGTCACGGTGCTTCCTGGTCGGCGTGGGGAACCCGCTCGGCCGGCGCGGTGGCGGACGGCGCGGGGACGGACGGCGCGGGGACGGACGACGCGGTGGCGGACGACGCGGCGGCTGACGGCGCGGCGGCGGACGGCGCGGGGACGGACGGCCCGGGAGCGCTGGGCCCGGCGGCGGTCGCGGGTGCGCCGCTCAGCGCGGTCTGCACGATCTGGTGGGGTCGGCCGCGCCGGACGAACGTGCCCCGGCCCGGGGGCCGCGCGCTCGCGTACAGCTGCGGGAACAGCTGTCCCTCGGAGCGTTCGCCGCTCATCACCAGCGCGGCGGTGCCCGATTCGCGCAGGGTCGTCATCAGCGGTTCGTACAGGGCCCGGGAGGAGCCGGCGACGCGGCGGGCCAGCACGAAGTGCAGCCCGATGTCCTGGGCGGACGGCAGGTAGGGCACGAACGCCTGGAGGGGTTGCTGCCCCGCGGTGGTCAGGATGTCGTAGTCGTCGACGAGGACGACGATGCGCGGACCCGTGAAACCGGGGCCCGCGCCCGGTTCGGCGTCCGGGTCGAGGCCGTCCTCCGGGAGCCGCTTGTCGAGTTCCTTGGCGATGCCCGCCGACAGCGCGAACGCGATCTTCGCGTTGTGCGCGTACCCGCCCCGGTAGGGCTCGGGCACCACTCCGCGCAGGCCGCGCCGCGGGTCGTAGACGGCGAAGACCAGCTCGTCCTCCCCGTAGCGGGCGATGAGTTGGCGGGCGATCAGGGAGAGCAGGTTCGTCTTGCCGCACTCGTTGTCGCCGAGCACCAGCAGGTGCTGGTCCTGCTCGAAGAGGTCGAGCAGGACCGGCGCGAGGACGTCCTGGTCCACGCCGATGGGGATCCGGTACGGCTCGTCCTGCGGGGACGGCAGCCGCTCGGCGGGCAGCCGCGCGGGCAGGACCCTCACCGGGGAGGCGAGGTCGCCGTGCCAGGTGGCGCGGACGGTGCCCGCGGCCTCCTCCAGGGCGGCGGCCAGGTCGGTGTTCCCGGTCCGGGAGTCGATGCGGGGCAGGGCGACCTGCGCGAACAGCTTGCCGTCCGTGAGGACCCGGCCGGGGGTGTCCGGGGACAGGGTCTCGGACAGCTTGCGGTCGATGGCCGAGTCGGAGGGGTCGCCGAGGCGGAGTTCGACGCGCCCGCCGAACAGGGACTGGTTGGCGATGCGGACGTCGTTCCAGCGGAGCATCCCGGCGACGACGTGGATGCCGTAGCCGCCGCCGCGCTTGAGGAGGTCGGTGACGGCGTCGTCGAGTTCGTCGAACTCCTCGCGCAGGGCCCCGTACCCGTCGACGATCAGCACGATGTCGGTGGAGGTGAGCTCGGGCAGGGCGCCCCGGGAGCGCAGCCGGCGCAGTTGGTCGACGGAGTCGATGGAGTGCGCCCGGAACAACTCCTCACGGGCGGACAGCATGCCGCGCACCTCGGCGACCGTACGGGCGGCCCGTTCGCGGTCGGCGCGCCCGGCGATCCCGCCGACGTGCGGGAGCCCGGCGAGCGCGGCGAGGCCGCCGCCGGCCAGGTCGAGTCCGTAGACGCCGACCTGCTGCGGGGTGTGCGTGAGGGCCAGGGAGAGCGCGAGGGTGCGCAGCAGGGTGGTCTTGCCGGACTGCGGGCCGCCGGTGACGGCGGTGTGGCCGCCGGCCACGGTCAGGTCCAGTTCCCACGGTCCGCGCCACTGCCGGGCGGGGTCGTCGAGGACGCCGAGCGGGACGCGCAGCGGCCGGCGTTCCTCGTCGGCGCCCAGGCGCAGGCCGCCGCCCGTGACGGACAGCGGTCCGGCGGCGGCGTCGAGGGAGATCGCGTCGGGCAGCGGCGGCAGCCAGATGCGCCGCACGGGCGGCGCGGCCGAGGCGAGTTGGTCGACGATGACGGACAGCACGCTGGGGCCGGTCTCCCGGACGGTCGCGGCGGGCTGCTCCTCGCCGTCGGCGGGGGCGGCGCTCGTGTCGCGCAGGGTGTTGAAGGTGGGGTAGGCCAGGGCGAGGGGGCCCCGCTCGTCGCCGCCCCGTTCGGCGGTCGGGCCGCGGTGGCGGCCGGAGACGTAGCCGGCCTTGAAACGGGTGTAGGTGGAGGTGTCCACCTTGAGGTAGCCGAAGCCGGGCAGCGGCGGCAGCATGAAGGCGTCCGTGGTGTCCAGGACGGTGCGCGATTCGTCGGCGGAGAAGGTGCGCAGGCCGAGGCGGTACGACAGGTAGGTGTCGAGGCCCTTGAGCTTGCCGCCCTCGATGCGTTGGCTGGACAGCAGCAGGTGCACGCCGATGGACCGGCCGATGCGGCCGATCGACAGGAACAGGTCGATGAAGTCGGGCTTGGCGGTGAGGAGTTCGCCGAACTCGTCGATGACGACGAACAGGTGCGGCAGCGGCTCCAAGGCGGGCTTCTCGGCGCGCAGGACGGCGTAGTGGCCGATGTCGGCGACGTTCCCGGCGGCCTTGAGGACCTGCTGGCGGCGCTTGACCTCGCCGGCGAGGCTGGTGTGGACGCGTTCGACGAGCCCGGCCTGGTTCTCCAGGTTGGTGATGACCCCGGCGACGTGCGGGAGCTCTGCGAAGGGGGCGAAGGTCGCGCCGCCCTTGTAGTCGACGAGGACCATGGCGAGGTCCTCGGGCGAGTGGGTGGCGACCAGCGCGAGGACGAGCGTACGGAGCAACTCGCTCTTGCCGGAGCCGGTGGCGCCGACGCACAGCCCGTGCGGGCCCATGCCGAGCTGCGAGGACTCCTTGAGGTCCAGCAGGACGGGTCCGTGCCGGTCGTCGATGCCGATGGGCACGCGCAGGAAGTCCCGTTCGCCGCGCGGGGCCCACAGGCGCTCCACGTCGAGGGCGGCCGGGTCGCTGATGCCGAGCAGGCCCATGAAGTCGACGGGGCCGGAGACGGGGGTGCCCTCGGCGACGGACTCCGCGGACAGTCGCATCGGGGCCAGCATCCGGGCGAGGCCCTCGGCGGTGGCGGGGGCGAGCGGGTCGGTGAGGCCCTCGGCGGCGGGGTCGTGCGGGGTGCGCAGGTCGCGGACGGTGACGCGGGAACCTTCGACGGTGATCCGTATCGTCACCTCGTCGGGCTCGTGGACCTGCTCGGCGAGCAGGTGGAGCACGGTGGTGTTCATGTCGGCCAGGCCCACCGCACTGTCCGGGCGGGGCAGTTCGACGGCGTTCTCGCCGTACTCGTCGCTGACGACGAGGAGCCGGCCGGCGAGCCGCAGCGCGCCCCGGTCGGACAGGCCGCGGCGGACCTCGGCGGCGTAGGAGGCCCGGCGGCGCAGGTCCGCCCCGAGGACGTCGGCGAGTCCCGGCAGGCCGGGCGCGATCCGCCGGGCCGGGACGGGACCGTCGAGTTCCTGCGGATCGAGGACGTGGGGCAGCCACTTGACCCAGTCCCAGTCGGCGGCGAGGCGGTCGCCGGGGACGCCGAGGGCGATGGCGACGTCGTCGGGGGCGTGCAGGACGGCGGTGTGCACGAGCAGGGCGCGGGCGACGCGCAGGACGCCTTCGCGGTCGCCGACGATGCTGACGTTCCCGGCCCGGTCGAGGGGGACGGTCAGCGGGAAGTCGCCGGCCCGCTCGAAGCGGGACATCAGCGCGCCGGCCTCGTTCAACATGAACCGGTCGGGCGGGGCCAGTACCCCGCCCGCGCCCGGGGCGAGGCCGAGGTTCTGGACGGCGACGGCTCCGGTGCCCAGGCGCGGCCGCAGGAAGTCGGGGTCGGCGCGGCGCCGCTCCCACAGCCGGGCGGGATCGCGTACGAGGTCGTACAGGGCCTCCGGCGGCGGGTTGAGGCGGCGGGCCTCCTCGCGCAGTCGCCTTTCGCGGGCGCCGAGTTCCTCGCGCTGTTCCTCCAGGTACTCCAGGTAGCGCTCGCGCTGGGCGCGCCGGGTGCGTTGGGCCTTGCCGCGCTGGGACCAGAACAGGGCGACGGCGCCCAGCAGGGCGATGACGAGCACGATCGCGCCGATGGCGGCGAACTGGCTGTTGCGGACGACGGTCATCATGACGACCGAGCCCATGACGCCGGCCATCGGCAGCAGCGCGGTGGCCGGGCTGCCGATCTTGCCCTCGGGGAGGTTGGGCGGAGCTTCGACGGTGCGGGGTTCGGCGGGGGCGGGGGGCAGGGTGCCCCGGGCGGGCCGGTGGACCAGGTGCTGCGTCACCGGCCGGCCCCGGCCGCCGGGAGCGCGACGGCCCGCTGGAGGACTTCGGCGGCGAGCCGGACGGCGGCCTCCCGGGTGGCGGCGCCGAGGAGTTCGGTGCGGACGGCGCCGCCGGAGGCGAGGTGGCGGTCGTACGGCAGGACGACGACCCCCGCGCCCGTCGCGCGCAGGGCCTCGGCGGCCTTGGCCAGGTCCACGGCCGGGTGCGGGGACTGCGCGGTGAGGACGACGACGGTGCGCGGCAGGACGGGCACCGGCAGGGAGCCGAGCCAGTCGAGGACGGCGTGGGTGGAGACGATGCCCTCGGTCGTGGCGGGGGTGGTCAGGACGCGGGCGTGCGCGGTGTCCAGGGCGGTACGGGCCACTTCGCCGGGCAGGGTCTCGCAGTCGACGACGGTGACGCCGAAGTAGCGGCGCAGCGCGACCATGACGGTCCGGTAGGTGGCGACGTCGACCTGCGCGCCGATGCGGCCCTGGCTGCCGGGCAGCAGCCAGCCGCCGTCGGCGAGCGGCACGAGGTAGCCGGTGACGTCGGTGAGTTGCATGGACGGGCGGACGATCTGCGCGAGGTCGCCGCAGGTCCAGCGCAGGGACCGGACACCGAGCCGGACGGGGAGGGTACCGAGGGCGGCGTCGGCCTCCAGGGTCAGCACCGGGTCGTGGCGGAAGTGGTTGTAGGTGCGGCTGAGCAGGGCGGTGACGGTGGTCTTGCCGGACCCGCCGCGGATGCTCGTGACGACGATGTGGCGGCCGGTGGTGACGGGCTGCTGCACCCGGGTCGCCAGTTCCGTCTCGGCGGCCACGGCCCGGGCCACGGAGGAACCCAGCGCGCCGCGCAGGATCCGCAGGGTGCGCCGCACCAACGGGTCACCGTGCCGGGGCCGGCCCGCGGCGGGCTCGGAACCGGCGACGGGCACGGTCTCGGGCGCTGCGCGGGGCGCGGGGCGGGGCGCGGCCGGACGGGGGGCGGGGGCGGGCGGGTGCGCCTGCCGCGTCGGCCGGGGCCGCTGCGGTACGGGGGCGGCCTCGGGGGCCGGCACGGGGGCCGCCACGGGAGTCCCGGTCAGCTCGCCCAGGACCCCGGCCTGCCAGTCGTCACGCCGGTCCGTGCCTGAGGTGCCCGCCGTGCCCGGCGTACCTGAGGTGCCCGCCGTGCCTGATGTGCCCGTCGTGCCTGATGTGCCTGCTGTGTCTGCCATGTCTGTGAAGCAACCCCTACGCGAAGGTGCCGAGCAGCCGCCCGTACACGCCGAACACCCCGATGAGCAGCGGGAACAGCACGATGACGCCGACGGACTCGGCGGTGTCCCCGATCCGCCGCAGCCTGACCCGTACGTGCTCGGGCGGCTGCACGGCCAGGACCCCGAGCGCGATCAGGGCGAAGCCCAGCAGCGTGGCCAGGGGTCCGGCGGCGCCGGCCCGCCCGGCCCACACCAGCAGCGCGGCCACGGCAACGGCGGCCCCGGCCAGGAGCAGCGCCACGACCTCCGCGACGAGCGGGAACGCCCGCGCTCGCAGCCAGAGCACGGCGGCGACGGCCACGGCCAGCGACACCGTCCACACGTCGGGGTCCCGCAGCGCGAGCACCCCGGCCGCGGCCGCCGAGGCGGCGGTGGCGAGGGTGGCCAGCACCAGGCCCCGGTGGGTGGCGCCGAGGGCCGTGGCGACCTTGTACCGGCTGACGGAGACGCCGCGGGCCCGCTGGTCGTCGAGCCCGGTCAGTCCGGCCGCGCCCAGCGCGAGGCGCGGCAACAACCCGAGCAGCACCACCGAAGCCACGGCGAGCACCGCCCCGGTACGGGCCGCGTCGCCCTGGAACACGGCCACCGCCTCCCACAGCACGGTCAGGCCGGCGACGGCCACCGCCCCGACGAACCCGCCCCGCCCGAGCGAGGTGAACCACCCCAGCAGCGCGAGCCCCACGGCGAGGGCGCCCGCCACGGCGGCGAGCCGGCCCATGCCGCCCCAGTGCTGGGCGTCGCCCATGGTCCACGCCCCGAGCACACCGGTCGCACCGGCCGTGGCGAGCAGCGCCGCGGCGAGCCCGGACTGTTTCAACCGGCCCGACAGCGCCCCGACCACCGCGCACGCCCCGGCGGCCGCGAGCAGCGCCCCGGCCACCGCGCCCGGCGCGAACTCCCGCCGCGCGAACCAGCCGGCGAGCAGCACCCACCCGACGAGCGCGGCTCCGGCGGTGACCCGCCGCGCCGACGCCCGCCAGCGCCAGGACCGAACGTCGAGATCCGCGGCCGCCTCGTCGGTGACGTCGTGCACCACGGGCGCGGACGGCGAGTCCTGCACCCGCACGAGCCGCAGCACGGCCCCGTCGGTGACGCCCGCGTCGGCGAGGGAGGTGTCGTGTTCGAGCACCGACCCGTCGCCGGTCACCAGGTGGCGCAGCATCGGCTGCGCCACCACCCGGTCGTCCAACAGTCGTATGACATCGGGCAGGAGCCGCCCGACGGGTTCCTGGGAGGGCAGTACGAGATCCATCCGCCGCCGCTCACCGACCAGGGTGACCCGACTCAGTGCCGTACCGCTCGTCGTCCCCGTACTCACCACGTATTCGAACCTATCACCGAGTGCTGACCTGTCCCGGGGTACCGGTCTTGCCCATCAGCCGGTGCGAGACGAACGACCAACCGACGCAGCCGGCGCACAGCACGGCCGCGATGACCAACCCGGCGACCGCCTTGCCGATCCGCTCGTCGGCCATCCGCCGCCCGCGCTGGGCCCCGAACAACACGGCGTCCCGCATCCGCCGGCGCCGCACCGCGACCGACTCCAGCAACTGACTGTCGTAGTCCTGTGCCGCCACGACGCTCCCCCTCCCTGTCGGCCCCCGACGCTAGTACGCCGCCGCTCCCCCGCGAAACCCGCCCGGAACCGTTCGCCCACGACCTCGGACGTGATCACGGCATGGGCTGCGCCGCCGCGTGCTCCTGCCCGATGAGCCGGGCGGCCTCCAGCTCATCGACCGTGACGAGCCCGGCGCCCCGCACCGCCTCGTCCGAGCCCGGAATCAGATCCGTCGGCTCCCAGCGGAGATCACGTCCGAGGGACTGGTCCGTCAGCCCGTCCCGCCGTACGCACCGCCGCAGCAGCGGCCGCAGGCCGTCTGCCGAGGTGTAGTACGTGACCCGTCCGTCCCCGTCGAGCGCGTCGAGGACGATGTCGCTCAGGTCGGTCACGGGCGGATTGCCCGCGCAGGCCTCCAGCGGGCCGGGGCGGATCAGCACACCCGTCAGGTCGATGAAGCCGGCATCGTCCCGGGCGAACTCGCCGCCCCGCTCCCAGAACAGGAGCAACGGCTCGTAGAGGTCGGGAAGGCCGGCGAAGGCCTCCGGTCTCCGCCCCCGGAGTTCCGCCAGCCGCACCGCCCCCGAACAGGTACTGCGCACCTCTCCATCGGACGAACTGCGCAGCAATTCCGCGAGCTCCTCGGCCACTGCCGGGGAGAGCCGGAAGCCGGGATCCACGTACGGGGTGACGTCGGAGAGCAACCAGCTGCCCTCGCCGCCGTGGGCCCGGGACCACACCGCCGCCCGCCGCAGGTATTCACGGAACAGCACGCGACGCGACTTGACGTGGCCGAACGCGAAGTCCCAGTCGCCCGCCCACTCCACCGCCCGCAGACGATCCAGTACGACGCGAGCCGCTCGGTCGGTCACTCGAACTCCTCTCCCTTCACGGCCTGGGCGCTCCTACTCGAGCGCCAACAGCGCCAGTGCCTCGAACGCGTCCGTTTCGGCCGCCGAACTCGCCACGGGCCGCCCACCGCGAGCCGGTGGGCGGCCAGGACCGCGTAGGCGGACAGCAGATCGGACAGGCAGCTGAAGGGCGTAGGCTGCCTCGCCGTCGCGGCCCCATCCACCGGGCAACAGGCATACGGGCCATCAGGGCATTGCCCCCGCCCCGTACGTCACGGCTTCGACGACGGATGCTCCTGCCGCGCAAGCTGCCCCAGCTTCCAGAACTCGTCCACGTCGGTCGCCCGGTCCGCCTCGGGCCGCCCGGCTACGGGATCGGCGGGAAGCCGTCCGAGTTCGACGAGCGCGGCAGCCGGGGACAGCCCCCGGTCGTAGGCCGCCTGCAGCCGCTCCAGCCACACCAGACCGGCCCGGTAAGCCTCCAGGTCGGCCGCGTCTCGCGCCTCGAAGCTCGCGGCACCCTCGGCATCCGAGGCCCACAGATACCCCAGCACTTGCTCGGGCCCTGCGACCGGGAAGTACCGAACGGCCCCGGACGCCTGCCGTCCGTAGCCGGCGGTGAACTTCGGGGTCTGACTGAAGATTCCATTCCGGTAGGGGATCTCGAAGCTCCCCCACACATCGGAGGCGGAGCCGTCGTCTTCGTAGTGGTTCTCGACCCCCGATTCCGTCGGAACGGCGAACCAGGTGGCGTCGTCGGGGTCGATCTCGACATCGAGTCCTTCCGCGATCCCTGCGAGGGCGGACGCCAGGCGCGGCCGGTTCGCGGCGAACACCGCCTCCTGCGCGCGACCCCGCAGATCGAACGGCATCCACGCGTCGGAGAAGGTGGTCAGCGCCACGTGGAAGTAACCTTCGGACACCTCCGCGCTGAGCGCGAAGAGGCCTTCGAACGCCTCGGCACCGTTCCCGGTTTCCACGATGCCGTCGCACCGGGCGTACAGATCGACGCCCCCGATCTCACCGGGCGCGACGCCTTCCCGGATCCGCTCCACCAGCGCCTCGGCGAGCGGCGAGTCCTCTGCGGTATCCGCAGCCGCCTTCCCCAAAGGAAGATCCGCTCGGAACAGCATGCTCCGGCGGCCCATCCCGGGAACCTGCACGCTCACGCGCCCGCCGTGCGGCGTCGCGAGCCGGTGCCGGTCCAGGACTTCAAGCGTCAGGAGGAACCGGTGTACGGCCTCGCGGACCAGATCGGTGTCATGGCCGAATTCCCCCCACGACCACTGCGCGACGGGTGTGCTGGCAATCAAGGCCGTCCTCCTGGCATGAAGCTCGCGCCCGGCGGGTACATGAACGTTCCGTCCTCGACGCGAAGTACTACGATCACACCCTTTTCGGTGTGAATCCTGGCGAGATTCTTCTCAACACCCGACGCCAGCATGTCCGCCATGCTGCCCTTGGTGTCGACGACGAACACCTTGACATCAGCGCCGGATTCCGCGAGCTGGTTGATGTTCTGCCACATCTTGTCGGTGGCCTTCTTGGGGTTCGCGACCTCCTTGAACTGGTACCCGTAGACGTTCCCGTCGGCATCACGGGCCATCACGTCCATGTCGGTCCTCGGTCCGGTGGTCACCCCCGGCTTGATCTCGATGTCTCCCTTGATCTCGAAACTGATGTCCCTGACACCACTGTCGTAGAGCTGGTCGGCCAGCCGGAGTTGTTCTATACCGCCTGACATTGCGTTCTTCTGACTGAAACTGCCCACGACCTGTTCGAAGTTCGTCATGCCCTTGAACTTGCCCGACGCGATCATGTCGGCCACTTGCTGGCCTGCGGGGTGGTCGGCCAGATTCGCGAGCGCCTTCTCCAGATCCGGCGGCTTCGGTTTCCCCCCGAGCAGGTTCTCCCGGATCCGCTGCTCCGTCTCACCGCCACGCTCGAAGGGGCGGGGCTCCTCTCTGGGCAACGAGTCGTCCGCGTGACCACCCGCCGACGGCGGGCCGTCGCCGCCGTCCGAACCTCCGTGACCTCCACCACCCGGTGTGTGGTCACCGCCACCCGTTGCGGGGCCGTCGTGGCCACCGCCGGACGGGGTGTCCGAGTGCCCGCCGCCCGTGGGCGGGCCGTCGCCGTGGCCGGCGCCGCCCGTCGGGGTGGTGTCCGTGTGGCCGCCCGTCGGGGTGGTGGGGTCGGTGTGGCTGTTGTGGGCCGTGTTGTCCGCGACGCCGCCCGGCGTGTGGCTCGTCATGCCGCCCGGGGTGTGCGTCGCCGCTCCACCGGGGGTGTGGCTCGTGACTCCGCCCGGTGTGTGGGCGCCCACGCCGACCGGGACCTCCTGGCGGACCGGGACCTCCGACAAGGGGTGGTCGGGGCCCTTCGGGACCGAGGTGAGGTCCTGCTTCGGGACGCCCTTGTGGTCCAGGAGCTGGTGGGTGGTCCTGTCGTAGTACTGCGGGCGTCCCAGCGGGTCGTCGAGGAGGCGGACCGTGTCGTCCGGGTGCGGGAAGGTGACGCCCCCGGGAGCCTCGGCCTTCGGGAGGTCCTTCCAGACCACGTCGTCGATCTTCGGGAAGGCCCCGTCCACCTTGCCGAAGTTCGCGAACAGATCGCCGACCTTCAGCTTCGCCAACGAGCCGGCCTTGCCGATGTACGTGATCGGGTCGATCAGTCGGCCGGCCTTGCCCGCCGCGGAGATCACCTTGGCGACGCTGCCCGTCTTCGCCACCGCGCCCGCGCCACCGGTGAACACCGTCGTCAGCACGTTGAACGTCACCGCACCCGCCGCCCGGGCCGGGTTCTTGCCCCACTCGTCCCACGCGACCAGCGCCTTGCCGGTCTCCTTCATCGCGGTCCGCGAATCCTTGAGCCACCCCGGCATGTCCTTGTCATCGGCCATCCAGAACGCGACGTTCGCCCCCGGGATCGCCGTGATCACCAGACCCGTGGCGAGCTTCGCCAGGCCCGTCCAGGCCTGGCCCATCGCATCCAGGCCGCCGAAGCCGACGAGCGTGCCGAGGCCCTTGATCGTGCCCCACACACCATCGACGATCAGCCCGTCCCACACGAACGACTTGACCCAGTACCCGATCTCCCACGCCCGGTGGGTCTCCTCCAACTGCGAACCCCACGGCAGGTCCTGCGCGTTGTTGAGGTCCTCACCCTTGTACCCGTACATGTTCGCGCCGTGACTGCCGTCATCGGTCGTCAACGGCGGCGCGCAGTACAACGCGCGGATCTTGTTCGCGCAGGTCCGCTCCGCCGCCCAGAACGCCGACACCGCCGCGTTGACGTCGTGGATCAGATCGTTGTTCTCATCGATCTTGTCCCCGTCGTCCTTCCAGTGCTCATCCCCGGCGATCTTCCCCGTGAAGGTCGTCGCCTTCGCCTGGAGCTCCTTCAACCGCGCCACGATCGGCCGCGCCTCGGTGACGTACTCGCCCAACGCCTTCGCCGCCGACTCCAACTGGTCGGCGAAGAAATCACTGTCCGTCTTCACCGGCTTCGTCGTCGCGAACAACTGCGCCGCCTCCGGCGCCGTGTAGAACGCCGACAACCCCTGGAACTCGGCATCCACGTTCGACCCGGCATCACGGAACGTGCCCGCCGCCGAATCCAACTTCGCCCGGTCCGACTCCAACGCGGCCAGGTCACCCGTGAACTGCGGGATCGTGCACGGATTGATCGGTACGTGATCCGTCACTTCTGGCCCGCCCCCGGCAGGTCGATCTTCGGCTCCTTCAGCGCCTCGCGCTGGGCGTTGGCCGCCTGCTCCAGGTTGCCCTGGACGTACGCCGTCGTCGCCGCGATCGCCCCGTTGACGGAGGCCGACGTACGGGCTCCGATGTACTTGAGGCGCTGGTCGTGGGCGTCCATGAGGCCGCCCAGCGCGGCGGCGATCACACCGAGGCCGCCGCCCTCACCGGCCGTGGACCCGCCGCCCGAGATGGTTCCCGCGTGCTTCGCCGCGTCCGGCAACGCCGTCTGCAGCGACTTGCCGGCCGTCTGGAAGCCGCCGGCGGCCGTGACCGTCCTGTTCACGACCCCTTGTACGCCGGACGGTTTGATGTCCCAGTCCATGGCCTACCCCCGTTTCCCCGAATTCCGTGCGTCCCGCGTACCGCGTACCCGCGTACCCGCGTCCCGCGCCGAGCGGCTAGCCGATCCCGTCCACGGCCGCCTTGGCCTTCTGCAGCGTCGCCTGCGCCGTCGCGTCGTTCTGCTCCAGCGTGGTGCGCACGAGGCGGATGATGTTGCGCACCTCGTTCGCCGCCTTGTTCCAGCGGGCTTCCTTGCCGTGGTACTCGTCCGAGACGCCGTCGGCCGTGAACTCGGCCATCGCCGCCTTCACCGCCGTCTCGCGGTCGCCGAGCACCCGCTCCAGTTGACCGATGATCCCGGCCAGCCCGCCCTGCACCTCCACGGAGGCACCGGTGTCGTACGAGGTGCGGTCCTGGTTCTGTCCCATGTCGTCGAGTCTCCCGGGGCTCAGCGCGCGCCGAAGCGGGCGGCGTCGAAGTTCGCGGTGCCCATGTTCTGGTGGGCGTTGTCCCCCTGCTCGGTGGCGCCCGTGGTGAACGAGGTGTCCATGCCGGCCTGACCGCCGAGGATCGCGCGCAGCGAGGCGTTCAGCTCGGTCGTGATCGCGTCCGACCGCTGCTTGAACGAATCGAACGCGACCCGGCCCGCCCCGTTGAACTTGCCCTCCAGCGGGTCCGCCGCGGCCACCAGCAGCTTGATCAGCGTGCCGAGGTCCTCGCTGGATCCTCCCGTGGCCTTGCCCAGGTCGGACAGCGTGGTGCCACCCATGTCGAACTTCATCCACCCACCCCTGACGTGTCGTTCCGTCACTTGCGTAGATCCCTGTCTACCGAAGGGACGTTGCGAACACAAACACGGTTTCATCCGGCAGGAACCTCTGGCCGAAAATGTCTCCCGGCCGATTCGCGTCGGCTGAACACCCCGTGTGCGTACGGCTACGCGTACACGGGCGCGTACGGCCACCGGTACCGCCACGCGCCCGTCCGACCGACCGAACGTCAGGTCATCCAGCGGTCCGGGCGGGCCGCCGCGCGGGAGGTGCGGGAGCGGACGGCCTGGGCGTCGAGGAGGGCGGAGGCCTCCGCCGAGGCGCGCAGGCGGGCGGTGACGGTCTCGTTCGCGCCGGTGTCCACGTGCAGGTCAGCGACCCCGCGGGCGCGGGACCAGGGGCCCTGGGAGCGGCGTACGCTCTGCACCTTCGCATGCGGAACGATCTCCGTACGTCGGCACAGGCGCCCGCGCCGGGCCGCGAAAAGCTCCGCCGACACGGCCAGCCCGTACCCCTTCCACCACACCGGCACCACCCACCGCGAGCCCGTGCTCGGGGAGGGGGTGAAGACGAGGGCCCCCAGGTCCGCGCCCGGCAGCACCCGGGCGATCACGGCGTGGGCGGCCTCACGGGTGGCCACCGGGACCAGGATCCCGTTCTTGGAGCCCGCCACGGCCAGCTCCACCCGGACCCAGCCGCGACGGCGCCACAGCAACGGTTCGATGACCCGTACGGTCTGCACGCGCCCCGGCGGGACCGTCTCGTGGGCCCGGTCCAGCAGTCCGTGGTCGAGGCGCAGCCCGTCGGGGGACTCGGCGACGGTCCAGTCGTACTCGGTGAACAGCCGGCCGAGGCTGCCGGTCCAGACCGCGCCGACCATCGGGACCAGGGTGGCCACCGTCACCCAGAAGCTCCCGCTGAACCACCACACGAGCGCCGGACCGACGAGCCCGCCGACGACCGCGGCCCACACGCCGAGACTGAGCAGCATGGACACCACGAGCTGCGCCACGGGTACGCGCAGCAGCTCCCGTTCGGGGGCCTGACCGACGGAGACGGCTTCGGCGGGGGCGAACCCGGCGGCCCGGGCGAGCAGTTCGGCGCGCAGCGCGACGGCGTCCGGCTCGGCGAGGAAGGCCAGCTCGTCCTTGGCGTCGGTGCCGATGACGTCGAGCCGCAGCTTCGCGACGCCGGCGACGCGGGCCAGCAGCGGGCGCGTGACGTCGATCGCCTGGATCCGGTCGAGCCGGATGTGGGCGGTGCGGCGGAAGACGAGGCCGGTGCGGATGCGCAGCTCGGTGTCGGTGACGGCGTAGTGGGTGAACCACCAGCTGAGGAACCCGTACACGCCGAAGACGAGGAGCAGACCGACCAGGGACAGCACGCGCAGCCCCTGGGACAGGTCGGTCACCCATTCCCGGGCCTGTTCGCCCTGCTGCGCGATGACGCCGATGGTCGCGGCGATCGGCACCCAGGCGCGGCGCAGCGGGGTCAGGAAGTGCAACCGCCGCTCGACGACGCCGGCGCCGCCCGGGCCGGTCGCGCCCACCTCCCCCGCCGCCGCCCCGGTCCTTCCGGCCCCCGCCGTCCCTCCGGTCCCCGCCGTCCCCGGCTCGTCCGTCGGCGTGCTCACAGGCCCGCCGACCTTGCCTCGCCGAGTTCCGTCAGCCGGTCCCGCAGCCGCTCGGCCTCGGCCGGCACCAGCCCCGGGATCTTGGCGTCCGTCGCCGCGGCGGCCGTGTGCAGCTGGACGGAGGACAGGCCGAAGCGGCGCTCCAGCGGCCCCGAGGTCACCTCGACGAGCTGCATCCGCCCGTACGGGACCACGGTCTGCTCCCGCCACAGCACGCCCCGGCTGATCAGCAGGTCGTCCGCCCGCTCGGCGTACCGCCAGGACCGCCAGTTCCGCCCGAGCATCACCCAGCCCCAGGCGAGCATTGCGAGCCAGATCACCCCGAGCAGGGCCCACCCGGGTCCGACGAGCAGGCCCAGCGGCACGCTCGTGGTCACCGTGAGGAGCAGCGTCCAGATCACCAGCAGCAGCCGCCGCATGGAGAGGAGCCCGCCCGGCAGCCCCACCCATTCGGGCGGGGCCGTCTCACCCTGCGTCCCGGTTTCCATGCCCCCAGCGTAGGGCTGAGACAATGCCGCCATGACGGAGACCACGGTCGGCATCGGCGGAGCGGCGGAGAGCACCGACATGGTGCTCAACATCGGACCGCAGCACCCTTCCACGCACGGTGTGCTGCGCCTGCGGCTCGTCCTGGACGGCGAGCGGATCGTCAGCGCCGAACCGGTGGTCGGGTACATGCACCGCGGCGCCGAGAAGCTCTTCGAGGCCCGCGACTACCGCCAGATCGTCATGCTCGCGAACCGCCACGACTGGCTGTCCGCGTTCTCCAACGAGCTGGGCGTGGTCATGGCCGTCGAGCGGATGCTCGGCATGGAGGTCCCCGAGCGCGCGGTGTGGATGCGTACGCTCCTCGCCGAGCTGAACCGGGTCCTGAACCACCTGATGTTCCTCGGGTCGTACCCCCTCGAACTCGGCGGGATCACCCCGATCTTCCACGCGTTCCGGGAGCGCGAGGAACTCCAGGCGGTGATGGAGGAGATCTCCGGCGGGCGCATGCACTACATGTTCAACCGCGTCGGCGGCCTCAAGGAGGACCTCCCCGCCGGCTGGCTCGGTCGGGCCCGCGCGGCCATCGCCGACGTCCGGACCCGGATGGACGTCTACGACAAGCTCGTCCACGGCAACGAGATCTTCCGCGGCCGCACCCGCGGCGTCGGCGTCCTGTCGGCCGAGTCGGTGCACGCGTACGGGGTGTCCGGGCCGATCGCCCGCGCCTCCGGCGTCGACTTCGACCTGCGCCGCGACGAGCCGTACCTGGCGTACGGGGACCTCCAGGACGTCCTGAAGGTGGTCACCCGCACCGAGGGCGACTGCCTGGCCCGCTTCGAGGTGCTGCTCGACCAGACGCACAACGCCATGGACCTGGCGGTGGCCTGCCTGGACCGGATGGCCGAGCTGGCGCCGGGGCCGATCAACCAGCGGCTGCCCAAGGTGCTGAAGGCGCCCGAGGGCGCGACGTACGCGTGGACCGAGAACCCGCTCGGCATCAACGGCTACTACCTGGTCTCCAAGGGCGAGAAGACCCCGTACCGGTTGAAGCTGCGCAGCGCGTCCTTCAACAACATCCAGGCGCTGGCAGTGCTGCTGCCGGGGCAGCTCGTCGCGGACATGGTGTCGATCCTCGGTTCGCTGTTCTTCGTCGTCGGCGACATCGACAAGTGATCGGCGCGTGATCGTCCGACGAACAGCGTGCCGGGGCGCGTCCGCGTCCTATCGTGCGGCCATGACCTCTGGCATACGCGCCGGCTACCTGCGGCGACTCGGCATCACCGACCCCGGTACCCCTTCCGCGGCAGGGCTGTTCGCCCTGCAACGCGCCCACCTGGAGCGCGTTCCGTACGAGAACCTCGACATCCAGCTCGGCCGGCCGCCCGGCATCGACCCCGAGCTGTCGGCCCGCCGCATCGCGGCCGGACGCGGCGGCTACTGCCTCCACCTCAACGGCGCCTTCGCGCTGCTCCTGGAGACCCTCGGGTACGAGGTGACCCGCCACGTCGGGGGCGTCATGCACCGGGCCGAGGCCCATCGGCGCGACGTCAGCGGCGACCACCTGGCGCTGACCGTACGGGTGGACGGGCAGGAGTACCTCGTCGAGACCGGCCTCGGCGACGGGCCGTACGAGCCGCTGCCGCTGCGCGCCGGCGCGCACGAGCGGGGCGGCACCACCTACCGCCTGGAGGAATCCGCGCCGGACGCGGAGCCGGGCTGGACGTACCTCAACGACGGCTCCTCCGCCCCGGTGATGAACTTCCTGCGGGCCCCGGCCACGACGGCCGACTTCGAGGCGGAGCACGTCCGCCTGTCGACGTCGCAGGACTCCGGTTTCGTCCGGACCTGCGCGCTGCTGCGGCGCGACGAGCACGGCGTCGACGCGCTGCGCGGCCGGGTCCTGAGCCGCGTCGAGCCGGGCAAGCCGGTGTCGGAGCGGGAACTGACCACGTCCGAGGAGTACTTCGACGTGGTCGCCTCGGTCTTCGGCCGCGCGCTGGACGACGTCACCCCGTCGGACCGCGCCGTCCTGTGGACCCGCGTCACCCTGTCCCACGAAGCCCGGTCGGCGAGCCGCCGAGGCTGAGGCCCGCAGCGGACGGCTCACCGCCCCGGGAGGGCGGGTCCGGTCGGCGGTTCCGGTGTCGGCGGGGCAGGGCAGACTGGGGGCATGTCCCACTCCCCCCGGCGGGCCTGCCCCGCCTGCGGCCGCGACTGCGCCGTGACGGCCGGCCGGATCGCCCGCCACGCCCCTCCCGCCGGCCGGGCCCGGGCCGGCCTGGTGTCCTGCCCCGGTTCCCGCGCCCGTGTGGTGCTCGGCGCGTCGGCGCCGACCCTGGACGGGCTGGTCCTGGGCCCCCACCCGGGCCAACTGCCCCTGTTCTGAGGCGCGCCGGGTCGCCCCCGGCGACCGGACCCGCGCCCCCGAGCCCGTGGCCGCCCCGCACGCCGCCGCCCGTCCCGCCGCCGCGGCCCCCACCCCCGGTGGGGGGCTTTCCCCCGGCTCCGCAGGGGTGGTGACGGGATGTCACCGGCCCGCGCCCCGCGCCTAGCGTTCGGGACATGACAACGACGCACACGGGACCCCGGACCCGCAAGCAGTGGCTCAGGCGCGGCGCGGCGGCCGCGGTGCTCGCCGCCGTGCTCGGCGGCCTCGCCGCCCCGGCCGCCCTCGCCGCCCCCACCGGGGCCGAGCGCGGCACCGCCGGCGCCGAGCGGGCCGCCGCGCGCGGCACCCTGATCTCCGTCGTCCCGCTCGGCGGCCTCGACCGCGAGCAGGTCGCCGCCGAACTCACCGGCTCCGGGATGGACGCCGGCACCGTCCGGCACGGTGTCGACGCCTACCGGCTCACCTACGCCACCGTCGACCCCCGGGGCCGCGCCACGACCGCCACCGGGCTCCTCGTCCTGCCGCGCGGCGGCCCGCACCGCCTCGACCTGATCGCCGACCACCACGGAACCGTTCCCACCCGCGACCAGGCCCCGTCCGGCGCCACCGGCTACAACCGGCTCATCCCGTACCTGCACGCCTCCGCGGGCCGCGCCGTCGCCGCCCCGGACTACCTGGGTCTGGGCGGCGGCCCCGGCAGCCACCCGTACATGGACACCCGCTCGTCCGTCACGGCGTCCCTCGACATGCTGAAGGCCTCCCGCACGGCCGCGGACCGGCTGGGCCGTCCCGTCACCCGGGACGTGTACGCCACCGGCTTCTCCCAGGGCGGCCAGGTGGCCATGGCGCTGGGCCGCGAACTCTCCCGCGGCCGCGACGGCTTCCGGCTGCGCGCCCTCGCCCCGATCGCGGGTCCGCACGACCTGCTGGGCGCCGAGATGCCCGGCATCGCGGACGGCAGCGTCGCCCCGGCCACCGCCGTCTTCTACCTCTCCTACTTCCTCACCGCGCAGAACCGGCTCCACCCGCTCTACGAGGACCCCTCCGAGGTCTTCCGGGCCCCCTGGGCGCGGACCGTGGAGGACCTGTTCGACGGGAACCACCGGCCGGAGGAGATCGCGGCGGCGTTGCCCGCGACCCCGCAGGAGCTGCTCACCCCGGAGTGGGCCGAGAACGTCCGCGACCCGCGCGGGGCCCTGCGTGCGGTCCTCGACGCCAACGACGGCTTCTGCGACTGGAAGCCGGCCGTACCCGTACGCCTCTACGCGGGCTCCGCCGACACCGACGTGCCGATCGCCAACGCCCGTTCCTGCGCCCGGGCCCTGGCCCGCCACGGGGTCCGCGCGAAGCTCGTCGACCAGGGCGCCGACGCCGACCACACCGTCACGGCGATCCGCTCGGCCCCGCAGACCGTCCGCTGGTTCGACGCGCTCCGCGGTACGAACTGAGCCGTGCGCTCTAGGAGATCGCCGTACGCAGCTGGACCACGTCGATCGGCTCGGTCTCGTCATGGGCCGTCAGGTCGATGACCTGGCCCAGCGCCCGCTGTTCGGCGGTGACCGGCTTGAACTCCGGGCCCGCGTCGGCGCGTACGGACTCCGCCTTGTGCGCGGCGAGCGCCTCGGCGCCGACCACGTCGGCCAGGTCCTCGTTCTGTACGGACTCGATGACGGCGCGGGCCTGTTCGGCGTTCTTGGTGCCGAAGAAGTCGAAGCCGCCCTCGACCCGCGAGGCGGAGCGGCGCTGGGCCGCGTACGGGGCCATCGTCGCGGCCGGCCTGCGCGCCGGGAGCGGGACCGCCGCCGATGCCGGCGCCCGGGTCGGCGCCGGGGAGGCGACCGGACGGGAGTGGCCCTCGGCGACCTGTGCGACGCCGGCCGTGAGCGCCCTGCCCCCGGCGGAACCGGCGGACCCGGCGGAACCGGCCGAAGGGGCGGAAAGGGCTGACCCGGCCGAGTCGGCGGACCCGGACGGTCCGGCAGGACCCGACGGCCCGGCAGGACCCGACGGGCCGGCCGGCCCCGACGGCCCCGGCTCCGCGCGGCGGACCAGCGCGGTCATCGCCGCGTGGGCGCGGGCGTAGCCGACCGGGGTGGGCGCGCCGCTGCCGGTGCGCTCCTCGGACACCGCCGGGAGCTGCTTGGTCTCGCCGGCCGGGGCCGTCGCGGCCTCGATCGCCAGCAGTCGGCGCTTCTCCAGCGCGCCGGCGCGCTCGGTCTCGGCGGTGGCGTACCGGCGCAGCAGCGCGGCGTGTTCGCCGCGCAGGCCCGCCAGTTCGACGCGCTTGGCGCGGAGTTTGGTGTCGAGCTTGGCGCGCAGGGCGCGCGCCTCCTCCAGATCGGATTCGAGCTCGGCTATCCGCTCCTCGGTCTTCCACTCGTCCTTGACCCGCTCGCGGGCCAGTTCGGCGACCCGGCGGCCGGCCGCCCGGTCCCAGGAGCGCATGAGGACGGCGCCGCCGACACCGGCGACCGCGGTGAGCGCCACGAGCAGGCGCAGCGCGAGCGGTTCCGCGAGGAGCCAGGCCGCGCCGGCGCTGGCGACGGAAACCCCGGCGACGGCCGTCGGCGTGAGGAGTCGGTGCAGGGGCTCGGGATTGCGGTGGCGTCCACGGGGCATGGCCAGGAATTTACAGGGCGTGGGCGGTCGGTGGGATACCCGCCCGGCAAACTCTTACCGGGCGGCTGCCCCACAATTTCCCCTCAACGAGGTAACTGTTACTTCTTGAGGAGTCCCTTGGACTCCAGGTAGGCCTTCGCGACGTCCGCCGGCTTCGCCCGCTCCGCGTCCACCTTCCGGTTCAGCTCGACGAGGTCGGCGGTGGTGAGCGCCTTCGTGAGCTTGCCGAGCGCTTCGGCGACCTCCGGGGAGCCCGCGTCCTTGGCGTTGACGACCGGCAGGATGTTGTCCGCGTTCTGGAGCTTCTTGTCGTCCTCCAGCAGGACCAGCCCGTAGTTGTCGAGGGTGGCGTCGGTGGTGGTGGTCAACACCAGCTGGTCGACGCCGTCCTTGACGGCCTGCTTGGCCTGCGGGGTGCCGACGCCCTTGGGGTCGATGCCGGCGACGGAGATTCCGTACGTCTTCTCCAACCCGGGCGCGCAGAACGGGCGGACGGCGCATTCGTCACCTGCCGCGATCTTCACCTTGATTCCGGACCTGCCGAGGTCGGAGAGGCTCTTCAGGTTGTTCTTCTGCGCGAATTCCTTGGTGACCGCGAAGGCGTTCTGGTCGACCGCCTCGCCGGCCGGCAGGGCCTTGAGGCCCAGCGGCGCCGCGAGCTTCTCCAGGGCCGCGACCGTGGCGGTCGCGTCGCTGGAGGCGACCGGCTTGTCCTTCGGCGCGGCGGAGCCGTTCACCTTGGCGTTCAGGAACTCCGCGAGGGTGGCCGCGTACTCGGGGACGACGTCGATCTCGCCCTTCTCCAGCGACGGCTCGTACAGCTCGCGGTTGTTGACCGTGGTGATCGAGGTGCCGTAGCCGGCGTCCTTCAGCAGCTGGGCGTACAGCTCGGCCAGCACGTTGGACTCGGTGAACCCGGCCGCGCCGATGACCAGCTTCCCCTTGGCCCCGCCCGCGGAGGAGGACGCGGCGGAGGAGTCGCCGTCCTTGGTCTTCTCCAGGCTGTCGCCGCCGCACGCGGTGAGCGAAACGGTCAGGGCCACCGCGCCCAGGGTCGCGCCGAGGATGCGCGTGGACTTGATCATCAAAGCTCCTTCAGGGGAAACGTTCGAACGGACAGGGGTGTGCCGCGCACCGGCACGGTCGGATCAGCGGGAGACCGCCGGGCGGCGCAGCAGCAGCCGGTCGGCGGCGATCAACCCGCCCTCCACCAGCAGGGCCAGCAGGGCGACCAGGACGGCGCCCGCGACGACCTGCGCCGTGTCGTACGTGTTGAAGCCGGCGGTGATGATCCGGCCCAGGCCGCCCTGGCCGACCATCGCGGCGATGGTGGCGGTGGCGATGACCTGGACGGCGCCCGAGCGCAGGCCCGTCATCACCAGGTCCCGTGCGAGGGGCAGTTCCACCCGCAGGAACAGCTGCCGGCCGGACATGCCCATGCCGCGGGCGGCCTCGACCACCGACCGGTCCACCTCGCGCATGCCGACGTAGGCGTTGGTGAGCAGCGGCGGGATCGCGAAGAGGACCAGCGCGACGATGGTGGGCAGGTATCCGGCGCTGCGCAGCGGCGACACCATGAACAGGGCCAGCACCGCGAAGACGGGGATGGCCCGCCCGACGTTGGAGACGTTCACGGCGAGGGCGCCGCCCTTGCCGATGTGACCGAGCCACAGGCCGACGGGCAGGGCCACCGCGCACGCGACGGCGAGGGCGATGCCGCTGACGTAGACGTGTTCGCCGAGCCGGTGCCAGACGCCGTTCTCCCCGGCCCAGTTGGCCCCGTCGGCCAGCCAGTCCCAGGCTCCTGTCAGCACGCCCACGGCCTCAGGCCCCCTTCACGGACGCCGGCTGGGCGGACCCGCCGGTACGGGAGCCCCGGGAGCCGCCGGAGATGCGGGAGGCACGGGAGGTACGGGTGGTGCGGCCGGCCCGCGTCCACGGCGTCAGCAGCCGCTGTACGCCGAGCAGCAGCAGGTCCGCGACCAGCGCGAGCAGCACGCACAGCACGGAGGCGGTGAGCACCTGTGCCTTGAAGGAGCTGTTGACGGCGGGCGCGATCAGGTTGCCCAGTCCGCCCTTGCCGACGATCGAGCCGACGGTGGTCAGCGCCACCGTCGAGACGGTCGCGATCCGCACCCCGGCGAGCAGGGCGGGCAGCGCCAGCGGCAGTTCCACCTGCCACAGCAGGCGGGCCGGGCCGTAGCCCATGCCGCGCGCGGCTTCCCGTACGTCCTCGGGGACGGCTTCCAGGCCGGCGATCACGTTGCGGACCAGGATGGTCAGCGAGTACAGCACGAGGCCGGTCACCACGAGCGCCGCCGAGAGCCCGAAGAGCGGCAGCAGCAGCGAGAACATGGCGAGGGAGGGGATCGTGTAGAGGAGGGTGGTCAGGCCGAGCACGGGCGCCGCCCAGTGCCGGCCGCGACGGGCCAGCAGGGCCAGCGGCACGGACACGGCGAGGCCGATCAGGACCGAGGCGACGGTGATCCAGACGTGCTCGACGGTGGCGTCGGTGAGCTCCTGCGAGCGGGAGGTGACGTACTCCCAGCACAGCCAGTCGTTCGCCACGAGACAGCTCTGGTCGGCCATCCGCCCCTCACCCCCCTCACCGAACGTATGTCCCGAGAACCGGTCGACAATCCAGCAGCGACCATAACCCCCGTCACCCACAATGGCCGGAAAGCTTCGCAGTCCCGCAACACTCTTCTGACGATCGCTTCGCGAAACAGCGGGTCGGGTGCGCGAGGATGGTCGGGTGATCCGATTCGAGCACGTGACCAAGCGCTACCCCGACGGGACGACGGCCGTGGAGGACCTGTCCTTCGAGGTCGCGGAGGGCGAGCTGGTCACCCTCGTGGGCCCGTCCGGCTGCGGCAAGACGACCACCATGAAGATGGTGAACCGGCTGATCGAGCCGACGTCCGGCCGGATCCTGCTCGGCGGCGAGGACATCGCCGCCGCCGATCCGGTCGAGCTGCGCCGCCGCATCGGGTACGTCATCCAGCAGGTCGGCCTCTTCCCGCACAAGACGGTGCTGGAGAACACGGCGACGGTCCCGCAACTGATCGGCACCCCCAAGGCCAAGGCCCGCGCCCGCGCCGCCGAACTCCTCGAACTCGTCGGACTGGACCCGTCCGTCCACGGGGACCGCTACCCGGAGCAGTTGTCCGGCGGACAGCGCCAGCGCGTCGGCGTGGCCCGCGCGCTGGCCGCCGATCCGCCGGTGCTGCTGATGGACGAACCGTTCGGCGCGGTGGACCCGGTGGTGCGCGAGCGGCTCCAGAACGAGTTCCTGACGCTCCAGCGAACGGTCCGCAAGACGATCCTGCTCGTCACCCACGACCTGGACGAGGCCATCCGGCTCGGCGACCGGATCGCCGTGTACGGAGCGGGCACCATCGAGCAGTTCGATCGCCCGGCCGCCGTCCTCGCCGCCCCCGCCACCCCGTACGTGGCCTCCTTCGTCGGCTCCGACCG
The DNA here is from genome assembly GCF_040651775.1 of Streptomyces sp. NPDC048383. Lineage (NCBI taxonomy): Bacteria > Bacillati > Actinomycetota > Actinomycetes > Kitasatosporales > Streptomycetaceae > Streptomyces > Streptomyces sp. NPDC048383. The sequence continues at coordinate 62,912 of NZ_JBEZKS010000026.1, read as the reverse complement.
GGGGCTGCGCCGGCTCGCCGTCACCCCCGTCGGGGAGGCCGCCCTGACCTCCGTGGACGGCGCGGCCCCGACCGCATCGGTGCCGCTCGGGGCCTCCCTGCGCGAGGCGCTGTCCGCCCTGCTCCAGGAGGACTCGGGGCGGCTCGGCGTCACCGATCCGGACTCCGGCGCGCTGGTCGGCGTACTCACCCCGGAGGCCGTCCACCACGCCCTGCGCGCATCCCGGGTGCACGAAGCGGAATGACGGCCGGGGCCCCCGCCCCGGATACGACGCGGGGGCCCGGCCGTCCCCCGGCCGGGCCCCCGTCGTGTCCGCTCACCGGCCTCAGGCCTGGATGCGTCCGCTCATCCACGTGAGCATCGGCGGGATCTCGCGGCGCCACGTGTTGAAGTTGTGGCCGCCGCTGTCGAGGATGATCGAGGAGACCCGGTCCGGGCCCTTGACCAGCTTGATGAACTTGCGGGTGTCGCCGAGGTTCGGCTCGCCCTTCTCGCTGCTGGTGACGAGGAACGAGGTTCCGGCCGGCTTCTTTCCCGCCATCGTGTGCAGCACGTCCGCGCGCTTCTTCAGCTTCTCGTCGCCCTGGAACAGGTCACCGGTCGTCGGGTCGTTCGGGGCGTCGTAGTAGGCGGACAGACCGGCGGCGGCACCGAAGGTCTGCGGGTAGTGCGCGGCGATCTTCAGCGCGCAGTAACCACCCGTGGAATTACCGATGAAGCCCATGTTCTGCGGCTTGTCACCGACCCGGAAGGTCTCCTGGATGGCCTTGGGCAGGTCCTGCGCGAAGAAGGTCTCGGTCTGCGGTCCACCGGGTATGTCCACGCACTCGGTGTCGCGCGGCGGCGCGATGGTCGGCCGCATCATGACCAGGATCATCGGCTTCATCTTGCCCGCCTTCGACAGGCTGAAGGCCTTCATCGGGTAGTCGAGGCCCTTGATCAGGTTCTCGGCGGTGCCCGGGTAGCCGGTCAGCACGATCGACGCGGGAAAGTTCTGGTCCTTGTGCTGTGGCTGGAAGTACTCGGGCGGGAGCCACACGTAGCCGGGACTCGTTATCTTCGACTTCTGCCCGGTTATGGCAACCTTCAGGATCTGACCACCGACCTGGGGCTTCGAACCGCCCGGCACGTCCAACTTCTGCTTGTCGACCACCTTGATGTCCTTGCTGCTCATCGAGTGGTCGACGACCTTGCCGATGGACGTCTCCTGGCCGAACAGGTCGGCCCAGGACCCGTAGAACAGGAACGACTTGTTGGCCGCGAGCCCGATCGCCGAGAACAGCGCCAGCTGGGTCGCGAGGAGCAGACCGATCCGGCCGGCGACCGAACGCCAGCTGCGGCCCGAGAGCTTCGGCCAGAACCAGACCGTGGCCGCGAACAGCAGCACCCCGGCGACGACGGCCAACGCCAGAACCGTATTACTGGTGAGACCCATGAGCAGTCAGTCGACTTTCTGATGGCAGGACTGGAAATTTCCGACGGAAGAGTGAACCCGCTCCCTGTCGACGTCGTCCTAATGGACGCACCACACACCGGAGGCTGTCGCGGCCTTCGGCCACATGATCTCTCGCGGAGCAACGGGAAGCGATGTCTAGCAGGATAGATGGCGATAAGTCGGGACAGGTTCCGAGCAGGGTCCGCCGAATCCTCCGTGGTCCACGGCCGGAGTCGGTGCCCGGTCTCGTAGGTACGGCCGTCATGATCGTCGGCCTTCTGGACATCGCGGCGGGGGTCTTCCCCCGCTTCCGGCACAGCCGGATCCACGCGGTCACCGAAGTGCTGCCCGGTTCGCTGGGCCCCTTCGCCGCGGCCATGTCCATCAGCGCGGGCGTGCTGCTGCTGCTGCTCGCCCACGGCCTCAAGCGGCACAAGCGGCGGGCCTGGCGGGCCTCCGTCGTCCTGCTGCCCGCGGGCGCGGTCGCGCAGTTCACGTACCGGCACTCGATCATCGGCGTGATCATCGCCGCGGTGCTCCTCGCACTGCTGCTGCGCCACCAAAGTGAGTTCAAGGCACTGCCGGACCCGCGCAGCCGCTGGAAGGCGCTCGCGAACTTCGTCCTGATGAGCGCCGGTTCCATCGGACTCGGCCTGGTCATCGTCAACGTGCACCCGGGCAAGGTCGTCGGCCGGCCGAGCCTGTACGAGCAGATCACCCACGTCGTCTACGGGCTCTTCGGCTTCGAAGGTCCCGTCGACTACGCCGGTCGGGTGTCCTGGACCGTCGGCTACTCGCTCGGCGCCCTCGGCATGCTGACCGCCCTCACCACCATCTACCTCGCCTTCCGCCCCGAGCACCCGGCCGCGCGGCTCACCCCCGCCGACGAGACGCAGCTGCGCGAGCTGCTCGCCAAGCACGGCGGCCGCGACTCCCTCGGCCACTTCGCGCTGCGCCGCGACAAGGCCGTCGTCTTCTCCCCCAGCGGCAAGGCCGCCGTCACCTACCGGGTCGTCTCCGGCGTGATGCTCGCCTCCGGCGACCCCATCGGCGACGTCGAGGCCTGGCCCGGCGCCATCGAGCGGTTCATGGAGGAGGCCAAGGCCCACTCGTGGACCCCCGCCGTCATGGGGTGCAGCGAGACCGGCGGCGAGGTCTGGACCCGCGAGACGGGCTTGGACGCCCTGGAGCTGGGCGACGAGGCGATCGTCGACGTCAAAGACTTCTCCCTCGCGGGTCGCGCCATGCGCAACGTCCGCCAGATGGTCAAGCGCATCGAGCGCAACGGCTACACCACCAAGGTCCGCCGGGTCAGCGAGCTGACCGAGGTCGAGCTGGAGCAGGTGCGCGGCGCCGCCGAGGCGTGGCGCGGCACCGACACCGAGCGCGGCTTCTCCATGGCGCTGGGCCGGGTCGGCGACCCGGGCGACGGCGACTGCTACATCGCCACCGCCCACCGCGTCGAGGAGGGCGACACCAGCCCCTTCGGCGACCTGAAGGCCGTCCTGCACTTCGTACCGTGGGGCAAGGACGGCATGTCGCTGGAGCTGATGCGCCGCGACCGCGCCGCCGACCCCGGCATGAACGAGCTGCTCATCGTCGCCTCCCTGGAGGCCGCTCCCGCGCTGCGGATCGAGAAGGTCTCGCTGAACTTCGCGATGTTCCGCTCGGCCCTGGCCCGGGGCGAGAAGATCGGCGCCGGCCCGGTCCTGCGCATGTGGCGCGGGCTGCTGGTCTTCCTCTCCCGCTGGTTCCAGATCGAGTCGCTCTACAAGTTCAACGCGAAGTTCCGCCCCCGCTGGGAGCCCCGCTTCGTCGTCTTCCGGCAGACCCGCGACCTGCCCCGCATCGGCTTCGCCGCGATGCAGGCCGAGGGCTTCGTGACGCTGGCCCTGCCCCGGCTGTTCGCGGCCCGCCGCCGTCCCAAGCCCGTCCGCACCTGCGCGCACGAGCAGCCTTCCGCCAAGGTCCCGGCCCAGGCGGAACGCGAGGTCCAGCCCGCCTGACGCCCGACCGGGCGCGGTACGCACCGAAGGGCCCGGCGGCACCGCCGGGCCCTTCGCCGTGCCCCGCCGGAGCGGCGCCCCGGAGCCTCCCCATTGGGCCGCGGCCCGCCCGAGCCGGGCGGGGCACGGCCCCCGGCTCCCGTGGCGGGAAGGCCCGGGGCGCGGGCTCTACCCTGGGACCCATGAACAACAACCGCGGAGCCGCCGCCAGGGGCCGGGTGACGGGGCTGCCCGACTGGGACCGCTGCGGGGTCATGGGCGTCGTCAACGTCACCCCGGACTCCTTCTCCGACGGCGGCCGCTGGTTCGACACCACCGCGGCCGTCAAGCGCGGCCTGGACCTCGTCGTTCAGGGCGCCGACCTCGTGGACGTCGGCGGTGAGTCCACCCGCCCCGGCGCCTCCCGCGTCGACGAGGAGGAGGAGCTGCGCCGGGTCGTCCCCGTGGTGCGCGGCCTCGCCTCCGAGGGCGTCGCCGTCTCCGTCGACACCATGCGCGCGGCCGTCGCCGCCAAGGCCGTCGAAGCGGGCGCCGTCCTGGTCAACGACGTCAGCGGCGGACTCGCCGACCCCGGCATGATCCCGGCCGTCGCCGCCGCCGAGGTGCCCTTCGTGGTCATGCACTGGCGCGGCTTCAGCGAGGGCATGAACAGCCTCGCCGTCTACGAGGACGTCCTCGGCGAGGTCACCGCCGAACTGCGCGCCCGCATCGACGCCGTCGTGTCCGGCGGCATCGCCCCCGAGCGGATCGTCGTCGACCCCGGCCTCGGATTCGCGAAGAACGCCGAGCACGACCTGGCCCTCGTCGCGCGCCTGCCCGAGCTGCGCGCGCTCGGCTTCCCGCTGCTGGTCGCCGCCTCGCGGAAGCGTTTCCTCGGACGGGTCCTGGCCGGCGCCGCGGACACCGCCCCGCCGCCGGCCCGCGAACGGGACGCCGCCACGGCCGCCGTCTCGGCCATCGCCGCCCACCAGGGCGCCTGGGCCGTGCGGGTGCACGAGGTACGGGCCAGCGCGGACGCGGTTCGGGTGGCCCGCGCCGTGGAAGGGGCACTGTGATCCGCCGGAGGGACCTCCGCCGGCCGTACAGGGAAGGGGCACGGTGAGCCGTACCGACATCGAAGCGGTCGAAGAGGCCAACGCGGCCTTCTACGAGGCCATGGAGCGGGGGGACTTCGACGCGCTGTCGGCGCTCTGGCTCGACGACGAGATCTCCTGCGTCCACCCGGGCTGGCCGGTGCTCTCGGGCCGGGGCGAGGTGCTGCGCTCGTACGCGCTGATCATGTCCCACACCGAGTACATCCAGTTCTTCCTCACCGACACCAAAGTGGCGCTGATAGGTGACACCGCGCTCGTCACGTGCACGGAGAACATCCTGAGCGGCGGACCCGCCGAGGACGGCGGCGAGCTGGGCCCGCTCGTGGGTCAGCTGGTCGTCGCCACCAATGTGTTCCGTCGCACACCACAGGGCTGGCTCCTCTGGTCCCACCACGGTTCTCCGGTGCTCACGGACTCCGATGACGAGGAAGAAGAGGGCACCGACTGACCCCAAGGGCGGGGGCCGGGCTCCGTCGCGGGTAAATTCGAAGGCGGACGACGCCGACCGCACTCGGCGTAGGCCCATGGCCCCGGGGAGTCCCGGGACCGGAAGCACCTACGAAAGCAGGAGTGATTCGCGTGGATCGTGTCGCGCTGCGCGGCCTCAAGGCTCGCGGGCACCACGGCGTCTTCCCCCGGGAGCGCGAAGAGGGCCAGACCTTCATCGTCGACCTCGTACTGCACCTCGACACCCGCCCGGCCGCGGCCGGGGACGACCTGGCCAAGACCGTGCACTACGGGGTGGTGGCCGAGGAGGTCGTCGACGTGGTCCGGGGCGAGCCCGTCGACCTGATCGAAACCCTCGCCGAGCGGATCGCACAGCAGTGCCTCAAGCACGAAGCGGTGGCACAGGTGGAGGTCGTCGTCCACAAGCCGGACGCACCCATCACCGTCCCCTTCGACGACGTGACCATCACGATCACCCGGAGCCGCGCATGAACAACGGACTGACCGCCCAGAGCGATCCCACCGTCCAGCCCGTACCCGCATCCGTCGTCGAAGCCGTCGACGCCGCGGACGTGACGCTGTCCAATCCGAAATGGGCCGTCGTCGCGCTCGGCGCGAACCTCGGCAACCGGCTGGAGACCCTCCAGGGCGCCATCGACGCCCTCGGTGACACCCCGGGCCTGCGGGTCAAGGCCGTCTCCCCCGTCTACGAGACCGAGCCGTGGGGCGTCGAGCCCGGCTCGCAGCCCTCGTACTTCAACGCGGTCATCGCGGTGAAGACCACCCTGCCGCCGTCCTCGCTGCTGGAGCGCGGCCAGGCCATCGAGGAGGCCTTCGACCGCGTCCGCGAGGAGCGCTGGGGGCCCCGCACCATCGACGTCGACATCGTCTCCTACGCCGACGTGGTCTCCGACGACCCCGTCCTCACCCTCCCGCACCCCCGGGCCCACGAGCGGGCCTTCGTGCTCGCCCCGTGGCACGACATCGACCCCGAGGCGCAGCTCCCCGGGATCGGCGGGGTCGCCGCCCTGCTGGCCGGAATCGGCCTGACCGGGGTCACGGCACGCCCCGACCTGGAACTCCGCCTCCCGGAGTAGTCGTTAGCCTGTTCACTGCTACTGGCTGAGAGTGGGGAACGGGCAAGTGAAGCAACTGAGGCCGGCGGTCCTGGCGGGCATCTTCGTGATCGCCGGCATTCTGTCCTGGGCGGGCGCCCGGCTGTGGAACGCGTACGGGAGCCTGCCGGGCGTGCCGCTGGCCGCCCCGATCGTGCTGGCCGTCATCGCGGCCGTCCTGTTCGCCACGGCCCTGTCGATGCGCTCCCGGCTCAAGGCCCAGCGCGAGCGCCGCCCGGGGGCCAAGGGCGTGGAGCCGCTGATGGCGGCCCGCGCCGTGGTCTTCGGGCAGGCCAGCGCGCTCGTCGCGGCCCTGGTCGCCGGCATGTACGGCGGGGTCGGGGTGTTCCTGCTGACCGACGCCCTCGACGTGCCCGCCCGCCGCGACCAGGCCTGGTACGCGGGCGGCTCCGTCATCGCGGGCGCCGCCGTCATCGCGGCCGCCCTGTTCCTGGAGCACGTCCTGAGGCTCCCGGAGGACGAGGACCCCGGCAAGGCCCCGGCAACGGCCTGAAACGCCGCGGGGGCGGCCGGGAGGGTCACCTCACCGCCGTGGCCGCCCCGGGGGCACGCTCAGCGCGCCACGATCAGGCTCATCGCCTCGCTGCGGGTCGCGGGATCACGGAGCTGGCCGCGCACGGCCGAGGTGAGGGTCTTGGCGCCCGGCTTGCGGATGCCCCGCACCGACATGCACATGTGCTCGGCCTCGATGACGACGATGGCGCCGCGCGCTTCGAGGATGCTCATCAGCGAGTCGGCTATCTGAGTGGTGAGACGTTCCTGCACCTGCGGGCGGCGGGCGAAGACGTCCACCAGCCGGGCCAGCTTGGACAGGCCGGTGATCTTGCCGGACTCCGCGGGGATGTAGCCGACGTGGGCCACGCCGTGGAACGGCAGCAGGTGGTGCTCACAGAGCGAAACGATCTCGATGTCCTTGACCAGGACCATCTCGTCGTGGCCGATGTCGAAGGTCGTCGTCAGGACTTCCTCCGGGCTCTGCCGCAGCCCCGCCAGGATCTCCCGGTACGCCCGCGCGACCCGCGCCGGGGTTTCCAGCAGGCCCTCGCGGTCGGGGTCCTCGCCGACCGCGATCAGGAGCTCCCGGACGGCCGCCTCGGCGCGCTTCTCGTCGAACTCGCCGATCGTGCCCTCGCCACCGGTCAGGGTCACTGGGTCGGTCATCTCATCCTCGTTCCTCTGTGCGCACACGGCCACGTGAAAGTGCCGCGCCCCCCAGGCTAGGACCTGGGGGGCGCGGCATCCATTCGGGGCCTGATCAGGCCTCCGGACGCTCCTCCGGGGAGGGCTCCGGATCCTTCTCCACCGACACGGCCGGCGAAGCCGCCGAGATCCCGTTGGCGGCGTTCGTCAGCTGGAGCTCCTTGGGAGAGAGCACCGGCGGACGGGTGGAAGGGGTGCGGCGGGAGGAGCCGGTCCACGCGGGGCGGGCCGGACGCTTCACGATCGTCGAGAAGACCTCGGCGATCTGCTCCTTGTTCAGCGTCTCCTTCTCCAGCAGCGCGAGGACCAGGTTGTCCAGGACGTCCCGGTTCTCGACCAGGATCTCCCAGGCCTCGTTGTGCGCGGTCTCGATGAGCTTCTTGACCTCTTCGTCGACCAGCGCCGCGACCTCCTCCGAGTAGTCCCGCGGGTGCGACATGTCGCGGCCCAGGAACGGCTCGGTGTTGTCGCCGCCGAACTTGATCGCGCCGAGACGCTCGGTCATGCCGTACTGCGTGACCATGGCTCGCGCCGTGGCCGTGGCCTTCTCGATGTCGTTCGCCGCGCCCGTCGTCGGGTCGTGGAAGACCAGCTCCTCGGCCGCGCGCCCGCCCAGCATGTACGCCAGCTGGTCGAGCATCTCGTTGCGCGTGGTCGAGTACTTGTCCTCGTCGGGCAGGACCATGGTGTAACCCAGGGCCCGACCGCGGGACAGGATCGTGATCTTGTGGACCGGGTCGGAGTTCGGGGAAGCCGCCGCGACCAGGGCGTGGCCGCCCTCGTGGTACGCGGTGATCTTCTTTTCCCGGTCCGACATGATCCGGGTCCGCTTCTGCGGGCCCGCCACGACGCGGTCGATCGCCTCGTCCAGGGCGTGGTTGTCGATCAGCTTCTTGTCCGAACGGGCGGTCAGCAGGGCCGCCTCGTTCAGGACGTTGGACAGATCGGCACCGGTGAAGCCGGGCGTGCGCCGGGCCACCGCGCCCAGGTCGACGTCCGGAGCGACCGGCTTGCCCTTCTGGTGAACCTTCAGGATCTCCAGACGGCCCTGCATGTCCGGGCGGTCGACCGCGATCTGCCGGTCGAAACGGCCCGGGCGCAGCAGTGCCGGGTCGAGGATGTCGGGACGGTTCGTGGCGGCGATCAGGATGACCCCGCCCTTGACGTCGAATCCGTCCATCTCGACCAGCAGCTGGTTGAGGGTCTGCTCGCGCTCGTCGTGACCGCCGCCGAGACCCGCACCGCGGTGCCGGCCGACGGCGTCGATCTCGTCGACGAAGACGATCGCCGGCGCGTTGGCCTTGGCCTGCTCGAACAGGTCACGGACACGCGAGGCACCGACACCGACGAACATCTCGACGAAGTCGGAACCGGAGATCGAGTAGAAGGGCACACCGGCCTCGCCCGCGACGGCGCGCGCCAGCAGGGTCTTGCCGGTGCCGGGCGGGCCGTACAGCAGCACGCCCTTGGGGATCTTGGCGCCGACGGCCTGGAACTTCGCCGGCTCCTGGAGGAACTCCTTGATCTCGTGGAGTTCCTCGACGGCCTCGTCCGAACCCGCGACATCGGCGAACGTCGTCTTCGGGGTGTCCTTGGTGATGAGCTTGGCCTTGGACTTCCCGAAGTTCATGACCCGGGAGCCGCCGCCCTGCATCTGGTTCATCAGGAACAGGAAGACCACGACGATGAGGACGAAGGGCAGGAGCGAGAGCAGCACGCTCAGGAACGGGCTGGTCTTGTCCGGAGTGACGGAGTAGCCGTCCGGGATCTGACCGGCTTCGTACTTGGTCTGGAGGTTCTGGGCGAGCTGAACGCCCTGATCCCCGATGTAGTTGGCCTGGAACTTGGTGCCGTCGTTGTTGCCGAGCTTCTGGTCCTTCTTGAGCTCGATCTTGATCATCTGGCTGTCGCCGGTGGTCAGCTTGGCGCTGTCCACCTGGCCACTGTTGATCGCCTTGATGACCTCGCTGGTCTCCACCGACTTGTAGCCGCCGCCGGAGCCGACGACGTTCATCAACACGACCACGGCGAGGACGGCCAGCACGATCCACATGACCGGCCCACGGAAGTATCGCTTCACGTCCATCCATACGGGGCGCTAGGCACCCCGTCCCTCCTGCCCGTAGGTAAATGCTGCTCTGAGTAAAGACTGTTCTTCGGAATGTACCCCTGTATTGTCACCCGCGGCCTCGTGGGACGGCTGACAGACCCGCCTTCCCATGCTCCAACGGCGGGAATCGCCCCGAGGTTCCCCAGGTTTCCCCGCGGTCTTGTCGGGAGCGCCCTCCGCGACCGCCGGAGACGGCCCGCGCGTGACCGCGCCGGACGTCGCCGGGGCGGGCGCGTCAGCCGCCGTAGACGTGCGGGGCGAGCGTGCCGACGAACGGCAGGTTGCGGTACTTCTCCGCGTAGTCGAGGCCGTAGCCGACGACGAACTCGTTCGGGATGTCGAAGCCGACCCACTTGACCTCGATCGCGACCTTCGCGGCGTCGGGCTTGCGCAGCAGCGTGACGACCTCCAGGGAGGCCGGCTGGCGCGAGCCCAGGTTCGACAGCAGCCATGACAGCGTCAGACCGGAGTCGATGATGTCCTCGACGATCAGGACGTGCTTGTCCTTGATGTCGGTGTCCAGGTCCTTGAGGATCCGCACCACGCCGGAGGACTGGGTCCCGGCGCCGTAGGACGACACCGCCATCCAGTCCATGGTGAGCGGGGTGGACAAGGCACGCGCCAGGTCCGCCATCACCATCACCGCGCCCTTGAGCACGCCGACGATGAGCAGGTCCTTGCCCGCGTACTCCGCGTCGATCTTCGCGGCCAGCTCGGCCAGCTTCGCGTCGATCTCTTCCTTGGTGATGAGCACCGACTGGAGGTCGCTGCCCATGTCCTTCTCGTCCACCCGCATCACTTTCGTTGTCGGCCGGGGCTCCGGGGGTGCCCCCGGAGGACTCAGCCGTGTTTCGAGCGCCAATCAGCCCTGCCGAATGACAAGTCTGCCACCCTGCCGCTGGGCCTCGACGCGGCCGGGCAGGTTGATGGCGCCCTGACCGCGCCAACCGGTGATGAGGCGGTCGACTTCCTCGATGTGGCGGGCGAACAGGGAACCGGCGGGGGATCCGGCCGCGACGACGGCCCTGCGCAGCACGCGGCGCCTGACGGCGGGGGGCAGGGCGTACAGCTTCGCGCACTCCAGGCGGCCGTCCGCGTCGCGTACGCCGCCCTCCGCGTCGGCGGCCCAGGCGTCCAGGGCGTCGGCGTCGTCCCGGGAGAGCTGCGCGGTGCGGGCGAGCGCCTCGACGACTCCCTTGCCGAGCGCCTTTTCGAGGGCGGGCAGTCCCTCGTGGCGCAGCCGGGAGCGGGTGTAGGCGGGGTCGATGTTGTGCGGGTCGTCCCAGACGGGGAGGGACTGGACCATGCAGGCCTTGCGGGCGGTCTGCCGGTCGATCTGGAGGAAGGGGCGGCGGTAGCGCCTGGTGCGGCCCGGTCCTCCCGAGACCTCCGCCATGCCGGACAACGAGCGGATCCCGGAGCCGCGGGCGAGGCCCAGCAGGACGGTTTCGGCTTGGTCGTCGCGGGTGTGGCCGAGCAGCACGGCGGCGGCGCCGAGCCGGTCGGCGGCCTCGTCGAGCGCCGAGTACCGGGCGTCGCGGGCGGCGGCCTCGGGTCCGCCGTCACGGCCGACGCGCACGGCGACGGACTCCACCGGGTCGAGGCGGAGCGCGGTCATGCGGGTGACGACCTCGGCGGCGCGCAGGTCGGAGCCGGCCTGGAGGCCGTGGTCGACGGTGATGCCACCGGCCCGGACGCCGAGCTTGGGGGCTTCGAAGGCGAGGGCGGAGGCGAGGGCCATGGAGTCGGCGCCGCCGGAGCAGGCGACGAGGACGAGTGGCGCGGCGCCGTCCGGGGTGCGACGGTCGGCGGGACGGTCGGTGAGGTCGGTGAGGACGTCGTGGAGTACGCGGCGGACCGCCAGGCGTATCGCCGCGACCGCAGGATGGGGACCCATGTCCGGTGCCCTTCGTGGAGTTCGGATGCTCGGAGGCGTTGGGTGGTGCGAGGGGTGCTGCTCGGTGGTGCCCGGCCCGCTGTCCGGAGGTCCGCGGCGGGAAGGCCGCGGAGGAAACCCCGGATGTCGCGGGTTGTCACTCAGAGTGCGTCGATGGTGACAGAACCGAGCCGTTCCCCGAGCATCGCACGCCCTTCCACGGCCTACGGTCCCTCGGACGGGTGACGCTGCTTCCCCCAGTGGGACATCTTCACGCCCCGTGTGTCACCTTCCTTCGCCCCCCTCGCTCCCCCTGCCGTGCACCCGGGCCACCCAGTCGGCGGGCTTGGCGATCTCCGCCTTCGTGGGCAGCGTGTTCGGCGAGGTCCACACGCGGTTGAAGCCGTCCATGCCGACCTGGCCGACGACGGCGCGGACGAACCGCTCGCCGTCGCGGTACTGGCGCAGCTTGGCGTCGAGCCCGAGGACCTTGCGCAGGGCGGCGTCGAGGCGGCCCGCGCCACTGGCCCGGCGCTGCTGGAACTTCTCCCGGATCTCGGCGACGGAGGGGACGACCTCGGGGCCGACGCCGTCCATGACGAAGTCGGCGTGGCCCTCCAGCAGGGACATCACCGCGGTGAGCCGGCCCAGCACCTCGCGCTGCTCGGGGGTCTGCACCAGCTCGACGAGCGAGCGGCCCTCCTCGCCGGTTTCGGCATCGGGGCGGGCGCCGGCGAAGGACTGGACCGCTTCGCGCAGCCGTTCCAGGACGGTGGAGGGGTCCATTTCGGTGGCGCCGAGGAACGTCTGGATTTCGCCCTCCAGGTGGGCGCGCAGCCACGGAACGGCCGTGAACTGGGTACGGTGCGTCTCCTCGTGCAGGCAGACCCACAGCCGGAAGTCGTGCGGGTTCACCTCCAGCTCGCGCTCGACGTGCACGATGTTGGGGGCGACGAGGAGCAGCCGGCCGCCGGTCGCGGCGGAGCCCGGCAGGTCGAGGCCGCCGGGCGCGAAGGTCTCGTACTGGCCGAGGACCCGGGAGGCCAGGAAGCTCAGCAGCATGCCCAGTTCGACGCCGGTGACCTTGCCGCCGACGGCTCCGAGGACGGCGCCGCCGGGGCCGGCGCCGCGACGTTCCTGCATCTTGCCGAGCAGCGGGCCGAGCAGTTCGCGGAAGCCGGCCACGTTGGCCTTGATCCATCCGGCCCGGTCGACGACCAGGACGGGCGTGTCGGGGACGGCGGCCCCGCCGTCGGGCAGGCCCTCCATCATCCGGGTGAAGTCGCGCACGTGCTGTTCGGAGGTCCTGGCGTGCCGGCGCAGTTCCGCCACCACGGCCCGGGCCTCGTCGCGGCTGACCTCGGGACCCGGCCGCACGAGCCGGGTCGCGGTCGCCACCGCGAGGTTCCAGTCGACCATCTCCGCTCCACCGGTGCTCGTCATGCGTAAACCGTACGTGGACCCGCGCCGGAGCGGACCCCCTACGGGGTGGTGGCCACCGCGGCGGCGAGCTTGTCGAGGCCCTTCTCGGCGGCCGGCCCGTCCGGGGCGCCCGCGGTGAGGAAGGCGAAGGCCAGTAGTCGGCCGGAGGGGTCGACGGCGGTGCCGGCCAGGGAGTTCACGCCGGTCAGGGTGCCGGTCTTGGCCCGCAGCAGGCCCGCGGCCGGGGAGGTTCCGGCGTTGCGGGAGCGCAGCGTGCCGGTGAATCCGGCGACGGGAAGGCCGGTGAGGGCCGGTCTCAGTTCGGGGTGTCGGGGGTCGGCGGCCTTGGCGAGGAGTCCCGTCAGGAGGCGGGTGCTGACCTTGTCGGCGCGGTTGAGGCCGCTGCCGTCGGCGAAGCGGGAGCCGCTCACGTCGAGGCCGAGGGCGGCCAGCTCGTCGGAGACGGCCTTCTCGGCGCCCTCGAAGCCGGTGGGCGCGCCGGCGGCGACGGCGGTGTGGCGGGCGAGGGCTTCGGCGATGTCGTTGTCGCTGTTGGTCAGCATCCGTTCGACGAGGCCGGCGACCGGGGTGGAGTGGGTGGCGGCCAGCTGCCGCCCACCGGCGGGGGCCGTGACGCGGGCGGGTTCGCCGGTGACGTTGATGCCGCGTTCGCGCAGCAGGCCGGCGAAGGCGCGGGCGGTGTCCCCGGAGGGGTCGTCGGAGCGTTCGACGGGTCCGGAGACGGAGTCGTCGGGGCGGCCCTCGTCGGCCGTGAGGGCGGTGACGGGGGCGATGTTGTCGTTGCGGCCGATCGGGTGGCGGACGGGCCCGGTCCACAGGGAATCGTCGAAGCCGAGGGCGACGGTGTCGGTGCCGGCGGCCTTGAGGGCCTGGGCGGTGTCCGCTGCGAGCGCGACGAGGCTGCCGCCGGATCCGGCGGGGCTCTTCTTCCGCGCGGTGAGCGAGGGGTCGCCGCCGCCGACGAGGACGATCTGCCCGGGGCCGGCTCCGGGGGTCACCGCGGTCCGGATCCGGTGCTCGGGGCCGAGGGCGGACAGCGCGGCCACCGCCGTGGCGATCTTGACGGTGGAGGCCGGGGTCATGGCCTCGCCGGGGGCGGACTCGTACAGCACGCGGCCCGTCGCGGTGTCGATCACCGAGGCGCTGCGGACGGTGCCGAGCGCGCGGTCGGCGAGCAGCGGCCCGAGCACCCCGGCCAGCGCCCCGGACCCGCCGCCGGGGGCGGCGGCCGGGCGGTCGCCGGCCGGGGCGGCCCCGCCGATGCCGGGGAGGACGCCGGGGGCGCTGGCCGCGGGCTCGGGCAGGCCCGGCCCGGCGACGTGATCTGCGCCACCCGAACGGCTCCAGGAGGCGGCCCTGTCCCGCTCGGCCTTACGCTGACCGGAGTCCCACGGCCCGGCGGATGCCACCGTCACCGCCGAGAGGGCGAGGCCGGCGACGGCCGACCCCGCGATGAGCTGCCACGTCTTGGCCAATGGCACCTCGGACCAGCCCCTTTCGCGATCACACTTATGCGTGAGGGACACTTAACCACTGCGTCTTGCCGCGAGCATGGCAGCCCACCCCGCAGGCTGGGCCGGACGCGCGCGCGGTCGAAGTCGGATGCAGTCCCGAAGCAATGAAGCTGATCATGGAGGAGCAGGACGTGGAGTTCGACGTCACCATCGAGATCCCCAAGGGTTCGCGGAACAAGTACGAGGTGGACCACGAGACCGGCCGGATCCGTCTGGACCGTCGCCTCTTCACCTCGACCAGCTACCCGGCCGACTACGGCTTCGTCGAGAACACCCTCGGCGAGGACGGCGACCCGCTGGACGCCCTGGTCATCCTGGACGAGCCGACCTTCCCGGGTTGCCTCATCAAGTGCCGCGCCATCGGCATGTTCCGCATGACGGACGAGGCGGGCGGCGACGACAAGCTGCTGTGCGTGCCGGCCTCGGACCCGCGTGTCGAGCACCTGCGCGACATCCACCACGTCTCCGAGTTCGACCGCCTGGAGATCCAGCACTTCTTCGAGGTCTACAAGGACCTGGAGCCCGGCAAGTCCGTCGAGGGCGCGAACTGGGTCGGCCGCACCGAGGCCGAGGCCGAGATCGAGGCCTCGTACAAGCGCCTGGAGGCGCAGGGCGGCCACCACTGAGCTCCGCTCGGTGAGATCGTGTCGGCGCCTTGCGCCGACCGGCTGACATGACGGCGGGCGGTACCCCTTCCGGGGGGTGTCGCCCGTTCGTCGTGTCCGGGGCGCGGTGGCGCGCCGCCGGAGGGCCGCCGCAGGACGGCCGCAGGCGCCCGGACGGCCGGCGGAGAGCCGACGGAGAGCCGGCGGAGGACGGGCGCAGGAGCGGCGGAGGAGCGGCGCAGGAGCGGCGGATGGCCGACGCAAAATGCCCGGGACCGGCCGGCGGGCGCCGTCGCGGCGGCGGACGGGCGTGCGCTTTCGCCGGGGAGGAAACGATTCCGCATACTTGTGTCCGAGCCGGAACCGGCCAGGACGGGAGGACGCGTGGCGGAGGCCGAAGGATCCGGGTTCGAGGACCGGAAGCCCAAGTCGGACGAGGCGCGCAGCGCCTTCACCCCGCCGCGCGGCATCGCGTCGGAGTACCCGGAGGACGAGCAACCGACGTCGGAGTTCACCGTCCCCGACGGGCTGGCCGCGCTGCCCGTCGAGCCCGAGGGTTCCGCCTTCGCCGCACCGGCCACCTACAGCGCCCAGCACTCCCCGCCGGCGTACGCCCCCGGCATGAGCGCCGGGTTCCCCGGCTCCCGGATGAAGGAATCGCCCTGGCAGGACCGGATGCGCGTCATGCTGCGCATGCCGGTGGACGTCCGCCCGGTGGCCGAACCCGTGCAGAAGAGCGACAGCGGGCCCGCGGTGGGCCGCGTGCTCGACCTCACGCTGCGCATCGGCGAACTGCTGCTGGCGGGCGGCGAGGGCGCCGAGGACGTCGAGGCGGCCATGTTCGCCGTCGCCCGCTCCTACGGCCTCGACCGCTGCGAACCCACGGTCACCTTCACCCTGCTGTCCATCACCCACCAGCCCTCCCTGGTCGACGACCCCGTCTCGGCGAACCGCACGGTGCGCCGGCGCGGTACGGACTACACGCGGCTCGCGGCGGTCTTCCGCCTGGTGGACGACATCAGCGCGCACGAGGTGGAGATCTCCCTGGAGGAGGCCTACCGCCGCCTCGCCGAGATCCGCCGCAACCGCCACCCGTACCCGGGGTGGGTGCTCACGGCCGCGGCCGGACTGCTCGCCGGGGCCGCCTCGACGCTCGTCGGCGGTGGGGTCACGGTGTTCTTCTGCGCCGTGCTCGGCGCCGTCCTCGGTGACCGGCTGGCCTGGTTCTGCGCCGGGCGCGGGCTGCCGGAGTTCTACCAGTTCGTGGTCGCGGCGATGCCGCCGGCCGCGATCGGGGTGGCGCTGAAGATCGCCGAGATCGACGTCCGCGCGTCCGCGGTCATCACCGGTGGGCTGTTCGCGCTACTGCCCGGGCGGGCCCTGGTCGCGGCCGTGCAGGACGGCCTGACCGGCTTCTACATCACCGCCTCGGCCCGGCTGCTGGAGGTCATGTACCTCTTCATCGGGATCATCGTGGGCGTGCTCGTGGTGATCTACGTCGGCCTGCAGTTCGGCGCCGAGCCGAACCCGGACGAGGTCCTCCAGATCCCCTCCCGGCCGATCCTGCAGATCCTGGCCTCGATGGTCCTGGTGTTCACCTTCGCCATCCTGCTCCAGCAGGAGCGCTCCACCGTCCTGATCGTGACGCTGAACGGCGGGGTCGCCTGGGTGACCTTCGGGGCGCTGCGGGCGGCCGAGCTGCCGCCGGTGCCGTCCACGGCCATCGCGGCCGGGCTCGTCGGCCTCTTCGGGCAGCTCTTCTCCCGCTACCGGTTCGCCTCGGCCCTGCCCTACGTGACCGCGGCCATCGGGCCGCTGCTGCCGGGCTCCGCGACGTACTACGGGCTGCTGTCGATCGCCGAGAACCGGCTGGACGCGGGGTTCGCCTCCCTCACCAACGCCGCCGCCATCGCGCTCGCCATCGCGGTCGGGGTCAACCTCGGGTCGGAGACCTCCCGCCTGTTCATGCGGATCCCGGGCGCGGAGAGCGCCGCGAAGCGCCGGGCGGCGAAGCGCACCCGCGGCTTCTGACCCCCGTCGCCCCGGGAGGCGCCCCGACGGCCCGCTGCGGGCATGCGAACGCCCCGGGGACGCTCGGGTCCCCGGGGCGTTCGCGTACGTCCGTACGGGCGGTCAGCGCTTGGCGTGCCGGCCGCGCGGCTGCGGGTCCTCGGGGGCGCCCAGGCCCTGCGCGGGACCGGCGGCGGGGGACTTGGCCTTGTTCTTGCGGGCCTTCAACACCTCGAAAATCACCGGGATGATCGAGACGAGCACGATGCCGATGAAGATCGGCTCGATGTTGTTCTTGATGACGTCGAACTGGCCGAGCTTGTAGCCGAGCGTGGTGACGCCCGCGCCCCACAGGACGCCGCCGATGATGTTGTAGGTGAGGAAGGTGCGGTACTTCATCGCGCCGGCGCCGGCGACCATCGGCGCGAAGGTGCGGATGATCGGCACGAAGCGGGCGAGCACGATGGCCTTGGGGCCGTGCTTCTCCATGAAGTCGTGCGCGGCGTCGAGGTTCTCGCGCTTGAACAGCCGGGAGTTCGGCCGGTTGAAGAGCTTCGGCCCGAAGTGCTTGCCGATCAGGTAGCCCACCTGGTCACCGATGACGGCCGCGAGCACGATCAGCGTGCAGACCATCCACAGCGGCTGGCTGATGTTGCCGCTCGCCACGAACAGGCCCGCCGTGAACAGCAGGGAGTCACCGGGCAGGAACGCGAACAGTCCCGATTCGGCGAAGACGATGATCAGGATGCCGATCAGGCCGAACTCCCCGATCAGATAGTCCGGGGACAGCCACTCAGGGCCGAGCGCAAGCGTGTACACGAGTTCCGGGCTCTCCTGGATCGAGGGGGATCAGCGGGGATGCGGGGCATGACGGTGGTTCCAATTATGAACGCACACCGCCCCCGCCAGGTTCCAGGTACCTGCGGGGGCGGTGTGCGCACTGTGCGGTGGCCCTCCGGCGAACTCCCGGCGACCGCGCGGCTACGCCTTCCGGATCGCGTTGGCGAGGATCGCGTCCCGGACGAAAGCGGCCAGACCCGGACGGACGGCTTCGTAGTACGCCGCGAACCGTTCGTCGGCGACGTACATCTCGCCGAGGCAGGTGTGGATCTCGTACGTGCAGAAGTAGTAGGAGCCGTTGATCCAGCTCCGGTGGTCCTCCGCGAGGTCCATCGCCGGCTCGGACCCGGCGGACGCCCCGGCGTCCAACAGGGCGGCGAACCGGGCGTTGAGGTCCGCCGCCGCCGCCTGGATCCGCTGCCAGTCCTCCTTGGTGTACGAGGCCGTGCGGCGGGTCGACTCCCGGTAGGCGTCGGTGCCGCCCCAGCGGCGCTCCGCCTCCTCGGTGTGCTCGTCGGGATCGAAGTCCCCGAAGACCTCGAACTTCTCCTCGGGCGTGAGGTTGATGCCCATCTTCTTCGCCTCCATGGCGTGCTCAACGGCCTTGGCCATCTGCTGGAGCCGGGCGATCCGGTCGGACAGCAGGGAGTGCTGCCGGCGCAGGTGCTCCTCCGGGTCCGAATCCGGGTCGTCCAGCAGGACCGCGACCTCGTCGAGCGGGAAACCGAGCTCCCGGTAGAACAGGATCCGCTGCAACCGGTCGAGGTCGGCGTCCTCGTACCGCCGGTGCCCCGCCCCGTTGCGGCTGCTCGGGGAGAGCAGCCCGACCTCGTCGTAGTGGTGCAGCGTGCGCACCGTCACTCCGGCGAACCCGGCGACCTGACCCACGGACCAGCCCATCGCTTCCCGCTCCTTCGATCGGTTGGGTACGCCCCTCACTGTGGGACCTCACGTCGCGTGAGGTGCAAGTCCGCCGCGCGGGCCTACTTTCCGAGCCCCCGGTGGCGGGCCGCCGGGTTCCCGAACAGGTCGCGCACGGCGGTGGCCGTCGCCGACGGCCGCGTCAGTCAAAGTTGACTAATCGACACTTTGCCGAGCCTGCTGCTCCGCGAAGGGGTTCTCCTGGCCGTCCGCGAGGACTCCCACGAAGGGGTCGCCGCCCTCGCCCGCGAAGGAGTACGCCCCCTCCTGGATCCGGGCGATCAGCCCCCGGGTCCACTCCGCCTCGGCGTCGGACGAGTGGACCCACATGTGCATGATCTCGCCGATGTGTCCGAGCTGACCCGGGCCGCCCTCCGGCGTGTAGTACTCGGTCACCGCCGACCGCCAGCCCGCCAGCTTCGCCAGCCGTTCGCCCAGCAGGGTCAGCACCTCGTCCCGGGGCAGGTCGACCATGAAGCCGATCGCCGCCGACAGCACGTCCGTCTTCTGGTCGTAGGCCGCAAGGGCCTCGCGCAGCAGCCGGAAGTACTCCTCGCGGCCCGCCTCCGTCACCTCGTACTCGGTGCGCGGCGGCCCGCCGGCCGCGCTCGGCGCCACCTCGTGCGCGAGCAGGACGCCCTGCTTCGCCATCTGCTTGAGCGCGTGGTAGATCGAGCCGGGCTTGGTGTTGGACCACTCGTGGGCGCCCCAGTACTCCAGGTCGTTGCGCACCTGGTAGCCGTGCGCCCGGCCGTGCCGGCGGACCGCACCGAGGACGAGGAGCCGAATCGCTGACATCGGGCCAGGCTACTCATCCCCGGCGGGCGCCCCGCCTCACCCCATGGCCTTCGTCCCGTCCAGGGACTCGCGGATGATGTCCGCGTGACCGGCGTGCCGGGCGAACTCCTCCATCAGGTGCAGCAGCATCCACCGCATCGAGACCTTGCCGTTCTCCGGGAACCAGGGGGCCGGCGGCAGCGGGAAGGTGTCGTCCAGGCTCGGGACGGCGGCGATGAAGGCCTCGGTCTCCGCCCGGACCCCGTCCCAGAAGGCCAGCACCTGCGGCATCGACTCCCCGCCGACCAGACGGAAACCGTCGCTCCAGGACTGCTCGTCGGGCCCGCCCTCGACCTGGCGCTGCTGCGCCATCCGCAGCCAGCCGAGCTCGCACCCGGCCACGTGCTTGAGCAGCCCGGACAGCGACAGCTCGCTGACCGTGGGGCGGCTCGCCGCCTGCTCCTCGGTCAGGCCCCGCGCCGCCTCGCGCAGCCCCTCGCGCTGGGCCTCGACGAAGGCGAGGAGCGTCCCGCGCTCGTCACCGGGGACCTCTGTGGAAACCTGAGCCATGGCCGACCGCCTACTTCCGTGGGGTTCTTCTCCTGCTGACGAGAACCACGCTACGGAGCCATGCGGTCAGCTTCTGTCCTCAACTCGCGGCCGTCCCGCAGCGGTCCCGAGCCGTCCCCGGGCAGCCCGTCACTGGCCCTGTTCGTCCTGCCGGATCACCGGCAGCGCGGTCGCGGGCTGCGGGAGCAGGGCCTTGGCCAGGTCCTGCTTGCCCGTCGGGTCGAGCCCGTACATGGCCTCGTAGATCTTGCGGACCGCCGGCCCCGAGGCGCCGGAGCCGGTGCCGCCCTGGGAGATCGTCATGACGATCGCGTAGTCCGCCGTGTACGAGGCGAACCACGATGTGGTCTGCTTGCCCTGGACCTCGGCGGTACCCGTCTTGGCGTGCATCGGGATCTGCTTCTGCGGCCAGCCGCCGAAGCGCCAGGCGGCGCTGCCGTTGGTGGCCACCCCGGCGAGGGCCTCGTCGATGTCGTCGCGGGTCCTGGCGTCCATCGGCAGCTTGCCCCGCTCCTTCGGCGCGATCTCCCGCACCGACCGGCCGTCGGCGCTGATGACCGCCTTGCCGACGCTCGGCTGGTGGATCGTGCCGCCGTTGGCGATCGCCGCGTAGACGGAGGCCATCTGGACCGGGGTGACGAGCGTGTCGCCCTGTCCGATCGAGTAGTTGATGGCGTCGCCCTCGCGCAGCTGGTTGCCCTGGCGGCAGTTCTCGTAGGCGATCTTCTCGGCGAAGGTGCCGTTCTTCTTGCCGTCCCGGCACCAGGCGTCCTTGTTCGCCGTGAAGAAGTCCTGCTTCCACTTCCGGTCGGGGATCCGGCCCGGCACCTCGTTGGGCAGGTCGATGCCGGTGCGCTTGCCCAAGCCGAAATCGTGGGCGGTCTTGAGGAACCAGTCGTTCGGGTCCTTCTTCGGCTTGATGCCGCCGTCCTTCTTCCACTCCTGGTCGGCGATGGCGTAGTAGACGGTGTCGCAGGAGACCTCCAGGGCCCGCCCGATGGTGATGTCGCCGTGGCCCTGCGACTCGAAGTTCGTGAAGGTCTGGTTGCCGACCGTGTACGCGCTGGGGCAGGGGTAGCGGCGGTCGAACGGGTAGCCCGCGTTGACCGCGGCGGCCGAGGTGACCACCTTGAAGATCGAGCCCGGCGCCGCCTGCGCCTGGATCGCCCGGTTCAGCAGCGGGTAGTTGGACTCCTTGGCGGTGAGGCCCGCGTAGTCCTTGGCGGAGATGCCGCCCACCCAGGCGTTGGGGTCGTACGTCGGGTTCGAGGCCATCGCGACCACCCGGCCGGTCTTCGTCTCCATCACCACGACGGAACCCGAGTCGGCCTCGTAGTTGCGGCGGGTGTTGCGGTCGTACCCCTTGCGCGCCTCGATCATCGCGGCGTTCAGCTCGCGCTCGGCGACCGCCTGCACCCGCGAGTCGATCGAGGTCACGATGTTCGAGCCGGGCTGCGCCGGGTCCGTCCGCCCCTGGCCGAGGATCCGGCCCAGGTTGTCCACTTCGTAGCGGGTGACTCCGGCCTTGCCGCGCAGCTCCTTGTCGTACGTGCGCTCCAGGCCGGAGCGCCCCACCTGGTCGGAGCGCAGGTACGGGGAGTCCGACTTCTTCGCCTTGACGATCTCCTCGTCGGTGACCGGCGACAGGTAGCCCAGCACCTGCGAGGTGTTGGCCTGGTCGGGTCCGGCGTAGCGGCGCAGGGCCGTCGCCTCGGCGGTGATGCCCGGGAAGTCCTCGGGGTGCTCGCGGATCTGCAGGGCCTGCTCGGTGGTGGCCTCGTCACTGACCGGGATCGGCTGGTACGGGGACCCGTTCCAGCAGGGCTGCTTCGTCTCGGAGTCGCAGAGCCGGACCTTGTCGAGGACCTCCTGGGGGTCCATGCCCAGGATCCCGGCGAGCCGGGTGAGGACGGACCTGCCCTTGTCCTTCATGGCCAGCAGCTCGGTGCGGCTGGCCGAGACCACGAGGTGCGTCGCGTTGTCGGCGAGCGGAACGCCGCGCGAGTCCAGGATCGAGCCGCGCACGGCGGGCTGGATCACCTGCTGGACGTGGTTGTTCTTCGCCTCGTCCGTGTACTCCTGGCCATTGCGCACCTGGAGGTACCAGAGCCGCCCGCCGAGCGTGAGGAGCAGCGAGAAGACGACCACCTGGATGACGACGAGCCGGTTCTGGACCCGAGGGGTCCGGCCGGTCTCCGGAATGTTGCTCAACCCTGATCTCCCCCGGACGCGAGCCGTACGCCCGGCCGAGTGTAGGGGGCCGCGACCGCCGACCTAGAACGGGAACCGGGTACGACCGTGCTGTACCGATATCCACTTCTGGGTCGTGAAGGCCTCCACGGTGGCCTCTCCGCCCAGCCGGCCCAGGCCCGAGGCCTTCTCCCCGCCGAAGGCGGCGAGGGGCTCGTCGCCGATGGTCGAGTCGTTGACGTGGATCATCCCGGTCTCGATGCGGTCGGCGAACCGGACCCCGCGCTCCACGTCGCGGGTGTGGACGGCGCCGCTGAGCCCGTACGGGGTGGCGTTGGCCAGCCGCACCGCCTCGTCCTCGCCGTCGAAGACGACGAGGAGCGCGACGGGGCCGAAGATCTCCTGGGTCAGCAGCGGGGAATCCTCCGGGAGCCCGGCCAGCACGGTCGGCTCGACCAGGTTGCCGCGCGTAGACCCCCGTACGAGGGCCCGCGCGCCGGATTCCACGGCCCGGTCCACGAGCGCGGTCAGCGCGTCGGCCTGGAAGGAGTTGATCAGCGGGCCGATGTGGGTGTCGGCCTCGCGCGGATCGCCGGTCTTCAGGGCGCGTACCCGGGCGGTGAACTTCTCGGTGAACTCCTCGGCCACACGGGCGTCGACGAGGATCCGGTTGGCGGCCATGCAGACCTGACCCTGGAAGACGAACCGGCTGAAGACGGCCGCGTCGACGGCGTAATCGAGGTCCGCGTCGTCGAGGACGACCAGGGCGCTGTTGCCGCTCAGTTCGAGGACGGTCCGCTTGAAGTGGCGGGCGGCGACGGCTCCCACGTGCCGGCCGGTGCGGTCGGACCCGGCGAAGGAGATCACCTTGGGGACCGGGTGGGTGAGGATGGCGTCGCCTATCTCGGCGATGTCGGTGACCAGGACGTTCAGCAGTCCGGCCGGCAGACCGGCGTCCTCGAATATCTTGGCGATGATCCCGCCGCCGGACACCGGGGCGTTCTGGTTCGGCTTGATGACCACCGCGTTGCCCAGCGCCAGCGCCGGGGCGACCGACTTGAGGGTCACCAGCAGCGGGAAGTTGAACGGGCTGATCACGGCGACGACACCGACGGGCAGGCGCTGGACCCGGTTCTCCTTGCCCTGCACCAGCGAGGGGAGGATGCGCCCCTCGGGGCGGATGGCCAGCTGCACCGCCTCGCGCAGGAACTCCATCGCGAGGTGGACCTCGTACTCGGCCTTGGGACGGGTCCCGCCGAGCTCGTCGATCATCACCTCGACGATCTCCTTCTGGCGCTCCTCCGTGATCCGCAGGGCGCGTTCCAGGACCGCGCGTCTCGCGTACGGGCTGGTGGCCGCCCATTCCTTCTGCGCCCGCTCGGCCGCGCGGTAGGCCAGGTCGACCTGCTCGACCGTGGCCACCGTGATGGCGGCGAGTTTCTCCCCGTTGTACGGGTTGACGTCGATGATGTCCCACGAACCGGTGCCGGCCAGCCATTCGCCGTCTATGTACTGGTGAGCAAGGTCGGTGAATATGGACATGCCATCCCTTACTGCGAGCGCGCACCCTTGCGCTGCACCGGAGACCGGTCGGTCGTCATACACTGATCAGACGTCATAGTACGTGCGGATCAAGACAGTTGGAGCAGTCCTCGCAGGAGATCGCGGGTGCTGTCGGGATCCGGGCAATCGGCCTGGAGCCTGCGCATGGCCCGCGCGTACTGCGCCACTTCCTCTTCTTTGTCCAGGTAGAGGGCGCTGGTGAGCTGTTCCAGATAGACGATGTCCTGGAGATCGGACTCGGGGAAGCGCAGCAGGGTGAAGGCCCCGCTCTCGCCCGCGTGGCCGCCGAAGGAGAACGGCATCACCTGGAGCTGCACGTTCGGCCGCTGACTGATCTCGATCAGGTGTTCCAATTGGCCGCGCATCACGTCGCGGTCGCCGTACGGGCGGCGCAGCGCGGCCTCGTCGAGCACGGCGTGGAAGACCGGGGCGTTCTCGGAGACGAGGACCTTCTGGCGTTCCAGGCGCAGCGCCACGCGGCGATCGATCTCGGCGGCGCTCGCACCGGGCATGCCCCGGCTGACGACGGCGTGGGCGTACGCCTCGGTCTGCAGCAGCCCGTGGACGAACTGGACTTCGTAAATCCGGATGAGCGACGCGGCGCCCTCCAGCCCGACGTACGTCTGGAACCACCCGGGGAGCACGTCGCCGTAGCTGTGCCACCAGCCGGTGGCGTTGGCCTCCCGGACCAGCCCCAGCAGGGACTCGCGCTCGGCGTCGTCCGTCACCCCGTACAGCGTGAGGAGGTCTTCGACGTCCCTGGCCTTGAAGCTCACCCTTCCCAACTCCAAGCGGCTGATCTTCGATTCGGATGCGCGGATCGAGTAGCCGGCCGCCTCACGGGTGATGCCGCGGGATTCTCGGAGTCGCCTGAGCTGAGAGCCCAGGAGGATGCGTCGCACCACAGAACCGCTGGCTTCTGCGGTCACTTGTCCTGCCCTCCCCGTCACGATGGTGTGCGCGTGGTGTGCGCGTGCTCGGCGGGGCCCCCGCACCCCGGTGCCGCAGTCTGCCACCAAAACGCATCCGCCCGTACTCGTTCTGTAACGGAATTCGGCGTCCCGGAAAAGAAGTCCGTAAGTATGCGTAGGAAGAAATGAGCAAGAACCATCACGGGAGGGGACGGGTCGGGCGCGTGCACGTGCATCTGCCCTTGCATCCGGCTTCGGCATTCGGAACGATGGTGCCGCGCACCTGCGTGCTCTTCGCGCCGGCGCGGGACCCACCCCGCAGTTCTCCATGGACAGAGCCGCCGCTTCGTCCGCGAATCCCGGGAGTGCCTCGCATGGGGACGAATGGATCGACCATGCTCGAGCCGTTACGGCAGGGGCTGCCCCCGGTCGACCCCACGGCTGTCTCCGGATCCGCCTCGTGCGGTCTGCCCGCGCGCTTCGACGCGGTGCGCGGCGCGCGTACGTTCACCCGGTCCACGCTGTCCCAATGGGACCTCGACGACCGCTTCGACGACGTCTCCCTGGTCGTCTCCGAACTCGTCACCAACGCGCTGCGCCACGCCCTGCCCGACGACGCCCGCCCCTGCGGCGAGCCGGAGCCCGCGGTACGGCTGCACCTGATGCGGTGGAGCACCCGCCTGGTGTGCGCGGTACGGGATCCCAGCGAGGACCGGCCCGGCGGGTCGTTCGTGCCGGAGCGGACCGACGAGAACTGCGACCTGGAGTCGGGTCGGGGGCTGTTCCTGGTGGACGCGTACAGCGACAGCTGGGGCTGGCACCCGCTCGCGGGCCGGCTGACCGGCAAGGTCGTCTGGGCGCTGTTCCTGCTCCGGGACTGACGCGCGGGGGGATCGGCGGGTCCCGTGCGCGGGGCGCGTGATCAGGACACGAAGCGGGGCCACTGGCCGGGGTTGATCGTTTGGATCAGTCCCGGCCAGTGCACGTGCATGGCGTGAAACGATGCGCTGTTCCGTCAGCCGATCAAGTGATCGAACTCGCCGTCCTTGACGCCCAGGAGCAGGGCCTCTATCTCGGCCGGCGTGTACACGAGCGCCGGCCCGTCCGGGAAGCGCGAATTGCGCATGGCGACGTCGCCGCCGGGCAGTCTGGCGAACTCCACGCAGGATCCCTGCGAGTTGCTGTGTCGGCTCTTCTGCCAGGTCAGCTCAAACATGGAAGCGAGTTCTGCAGCTGCCATCCCGTTGTACGCGTGGTCCACAGGAAGCCCCCGATAGTGCAGATGTCAACTCCACCGGATCATAGCTGTGTTCATAAGCGCATGCATGGGCAGATGCACGTGCACGCGCGGTGGCGAATTGATCACTGTCAGGGGCGAAGAGCGTCCGTGATGTCGTCCAAGGAATCCACCAATCGCTCCGCCGCTGCCCGCAGAGCATCCGATTCCGGGGCATTCGACTCGGCCGGCAGTCGCCGGACCGCCTCCCAGTCGGGGACCCGTCGCTCCCGGACCGCCCGCGCGCCCGCCTCCGTCGCCGCGCGCAGGGCCTCGGCCAGTTCGGCCGCGCCGGGAACGGGGGCGTGGGCCCGGTCCGGGAGGTGGGCCTCCAGCAGCATGGCGCTGCGGCCGAAGGCGGCCACCGCGTCGCCCGCCCCGTCGGCGGCGGCCCGGGACAGCCCCCGGTGGCGCACCGGCTCCCCCTCGGCCCGGGCGAGCGCCTCCTGCCAGGCGATGCGGGCGTCCCGGGTCTCCAGCAGGGCCTCCCGGACGTCGGCGCGGCGGGCCCCGGCCGGGTCGGCGTACTGCCCGAGCACGGCGGCCGCGTACCGTCCGACGGCCGCGACCCAGTCGGCGAGCCGGGTGCGCAGCCTCGGCGTCTCCCAGGCCGGGTAGAGGGCGTAGCCGACCATGGCGAGGACCCCGCCCACCAGGGTCAGGGCGATGCGGTCCGGCACGGTCTGGTCCCAGCGGACGCCGCCCATCCCGAGCAGGAACACCACGTACGCGGAGACGAAGGTCTGCGCGACGGCGTACCCGGTGCGCATCAGGACGTACATCAGGCCCGCGCTGAGCACCGCGAGGAACCCCGACAGGTACATCCCCGGCTGCGCGAGCTGCACGATCGCGGTGGCGACCCCGACGCCGACCAGGGTGCCGCCGAACCGGGCCACGGCCCGGGACCAGGTCTGGGAGAAGTCGGGCCGCATGACCATCACCGAGGCCATCGGCGCCCAGTAGCCGTGCCCGAACGGCAGCGCGCCGCCGATGAGGTACCCGGCGCAGGCCACGACCGTCACCCGCACGGCGTGCCGCAGCACGGGCGAGCCCGGGCGCAGCTCGGCCCGTACGGCCCGCAGCACGTGCGGCACCATCCGCGGCAGGGTGGGCCGCAGCATCGCCTCGCCAGGGTCGGCGGTGCGCCCGGAGCCCGGTTCGGCCGTCTCCAGTACGTCGTCCAGCAGCGCGGCGAGCCGGCGGGCGGCCCGCAGCGGCGCCCCGTCGAGCAGTTCCGGCAGGTCGGGGGCCTTCAGTACGGCCGATTCGGGTGCGGGCGGCCGGACGGGCTCCCCCTGGCGGATGGCGCGCGCGGCGGCGTCCAGTACGGCGGCCGCGGCGGCGAGCAGCTCCCGTACCCGGTCCCGGGCCGGGCCCTCGGCGGGCGCCCCGACGGCCGGGTCGGCGAGCGAGGCCAGCACGGGACGGATCCGCTCGGCGAGCCCCCGCGCCCCGTGCAGCTCGGCGGGGCGGCGGCGGGCCTGGCGGACGGTGACGGTGGCGGCGGCCCGCGCCTTCATCAGGGGCTCCGGGTCGAAGGGGGCCACGGGGTCGTGGCGCAGCCTACGGGCGTAGTCGGCCTCTGCCGCGAGCGCGTCGGCCAGCGCGTCGCGGTGGGCGCCCCAGCGGCGGATCGGGAACAGCACGATCAGCAGCGCCTGCACCACCCCGCCCGCGGCGATCATCGCCGCGTGCCCGGCAGCCTGCGGGACGGAGGTCGGCAGGGTGACGGTGACCAGCATGATCGCGACGTTGCCGGAGGCGATGATCCCGGCGGTGGGGCCGGCGGCCCACAGCAGGCCCGCGACGAAGGCCCACAGGGCGAGCAGCAGCAGGAACAGGCCGGTCTGCGCGGCGCCGACCAGGTAGCCGACGAACGTGGAGACGGCCAGGGTCAGCCCCGAGGCGAGGGCGAGCACGGGGCGCGGACGCCAGCTCTGCTGGAAGGTGGCGATGGCGGCCATGAAGGCGCCGAAGGCGGAACTGACGGCGGCGCCCGGGCCCAGGAGGGCGAGGCCGGCGGCGATGACGAGCGCGAGCCCGACGGCGGCCCGCAGCGCGACGAGGGGCTCCAGTGGGGTCCGGGTGACCGTCATGCCCGAGCGCGCGGTGTCCTTCAGGGCCCGGAGCCAGCTCATGGCACCGACAGTAACCTCGATGCGGTCCGGATCGACGTTCCGCCGGTTTTCAGGACTTCTTCAGATTTGTCAGGGGTCGTGCGGGGCGGTTCCATGGGGCCCGATGTTCGAAGAGACCGTCCGGATCATCCGAGAGGTGGCACACCCATGCTCCGCAACGCCGTCGAGCCCTGGCACCTGATCGTCGTCCTGGTGGTGTGCCTGCTGGTGTTCGGTTCGAAGAAGCTGCCCGACATGGCCCGGTCGTTGGGCCGCTCGGCGCGCATCCTGAAGGCGGAGACGCGCGAGCTGCGCGCGGAGGACCGCCCCGGCGCGGGTGGCGGGGCGTGAGGGGACGTCAGCGTCCGGGCAGCGGGCGCCGGCGGCCGCCCACGTGGGCGGCGTCGGCGGCGGCCGTGCCGTCCTCCCAGCCCGCGTGGTCGGTGGCGCCGCGCAGCCGGGTGGTCGTGGTGCGGGGGAACATCTCGTCGGCCCGTGAGGTGACGGCGACGTCGCGGGCCACCAGCGCGGGCAGGTAGTCGGGGGCCTCGGTGCCGGCGTGCTCGGTGGCCGCGTGCTCGGCGGTCTCGGCGAGCCGGCGGCCGAGTCGGCTGGCGTAGGCGAGCAGGAACGACTGCCGGAAGGTCTTGGTCCGCTTGCGTCCGCCGGCGCGCTGCGCGGCCTCCGCGCGGGTCATCGCCGCCGTGCCCTGCACCAGCAGGGAGGTGTGGAGGAGTTCCACGGCCTCCAGGTCGCTCTCGAAGCCGACCACCGTGGAGAACTCGAAGCCGCTGTTCCACACCGCCCGGCAGCGGTTGGCGCCGGCCACCGCGTCGAGGAGCACCGCCTTGGCCTCCTCGTACGGCGGCTCGACCCCGATCCGGCAGGCCCCCGGGACCTGCGCCGGGGCCCCGCCGCGCACGGCCAGCAGCGCCTCGTCCACCGTGTGGCGGGCCATCAGCTCCTGGGCCTTGGCGCTGAGCGCCTCCGCCTCCTCGGGGAAGGTGGTCGCCTCGGCCTTGGCGAGCAGGGCCCGGATGCGGGCCAGCATGCGCGGCTCGATGTGCGCGTGCGCCGCGAGGGCGTCGACCGGGTCGCCCGGCAGCGGGCCCACCGGTTCGATCGAGGGCAGCCGGATCAGCAGCCGGAAGACCTCCAGGACGGCCGTGGCCAGCGTGAACCGGTCCGCCTTCGCGCGCCGCGCGAGCTGCTCGGCCCACGCGTCGTCGCCCGCGCGGTCGGCGGGGCCCGCCGGGCCGGCGCCGGTCCACCAGACCTCGGCGTCGGTCCAACGCTCCGGGAGCCGCGCGTAGCGGCGTGCCTCGGCGGCGATCACGTCGGCGGTGACGCGCAGGTGGAGGTCCTCCAGGTCGCGCCGCACCAGCCGCAGCACGTCCGCCGGCTGCCAACCCCGCTCCCAGGCCTGCCGTACGTACGCCTGCCCGCGCGCCAGCAGCTCCCGTCCGGTCCCGCCCCAACCGCCGGGGGCGGCGGCGAGCAGCGAGGCCCCCGTGTCCAGGCCCGCGTCGTCCTGGGCGTGGAGGGCGGCGGCAAAGGCACGGTCGACGGTCTCGGCGAACTCACTCACCCCCTCAGCTTGGCATGTCCCCCCCGCCGCCCCGCGCGGGCCCCGGGGGCGGCGGGGGCCCTCCCGGGTCGGACGCCGGGCGGGCCGGGACGGGAAGGGCCGGGGGCGGGAAGGGCCGGGCCGGAGGCGGGCCGGGGCGGGGGCAGGCCGCGTCGGGTACGGGCCCGGGCCGGGGTCGGGTACGGGCCCGGGTACGGGCCCGGCCCCGGCGGCAGCCGGGCGGGGTGGGGGCGGGGCAAGGGGTGGGTGTCGTGGCGGGGCGGGTGTTGTCGGACCCGGGTGGGACACTCGCACCCGTGAGCGACCAAGCCGGCCGGTGGGCCCTCGCCGAGTCCGAGCACGGCGACGGCTGGTGGCACGCCGCGCCCGTGCCCCCCGCGACCGGGGCGCGGATCGCCGTGCGCGACCCCGCCGAGGCGGTCCGGGCCGCGCCCGCCGGCACCCGCTGGGTGTGGCGTTCCACGGCCGACGTCTACCCCCGCCTGCTCGCCGCCGGCGCCCGCGTCGAACGGTGCTACGACGTCGAGGACGCCGAGCTGCTGCTCCTCGGGCACGAGGGCCGCATCGGCGAGCCCCGTTCGGCGGCCGCCGCCCTGGCCCGGCTCACCGGCGGCCCCGTGCCGCCCGATCCGCCCCAGCGCGCCGCGGAGCCGGGCACGCAGGACTCCCTCTTCGAGCCGCGGCCCACCGTCCCGGTCTCCCTCGACGGCCTCCTCGCCGTCCACGCCGAGCAGGAGCGGCGGCTCGCCGCCACCGCCCACCCCGACCGGATGCGGCTGCTCGTCGCCGCCGAGTCCGCCGCCTTCCTCGTCGCCGCCGAGATGCACGGCGCGGGCCTGCCCTGGCGGGCCGACGTGCACCGGGCCCTGCTGACCGAGCTGCTCGGCGAGCGGTACGCCGGGCGCGGCGAGCCCCGCAGACTGGCCGAGCTCGCCGACGAGGTGTCCGCCGCGTTCGGGCGCCGGGTGCGCCCGGACCTCCCGGCCGACGTGATCAAGGCGTTCGCCGAGGCCGGGATCAAGCTGAAGTCCACCCGCCGCTGGGAGATCCAGGAGCTGGACCATCCGGCCGTGGAGCCGCTCATCGCCTACAAGAAGCTGTACCGGATCTACACCGCGCACGGCTGGTCCTGGCTCGCCGACTGGGTCCACGACGGCCGGTTCCGCCCCGAGTTCGTGCCCGGCGGCACCCTCACCGGCCGCTGGGTGACCAACGGCGGCGGGGCGCTGCAGATCCCGAAGGTGATCCGGCGGGCCGTCGTCGCCGATCCCGGCTGGCGGCTCGTGGTCGCCGACGCCGACCAGATGGAGCCGCGCGTCCTCGCCGCGATCTCCCGCGACCCGGCCTTCATGGAGGTGGCCGGCCGACCCGAGGACCTCTACACGGCCATCTCCCGCCAGGGCTTCTCCGGCGACCGGGACATGGCCAAGCTGGCCGTGCTCGGCGCCGTGTACGGCCAGACCTCCGGCGACGGCCTGAAGAACCTGGCGGCACTGCGCCGCCGTTTCCCCCGCGCCGTGGCCTACGTCGACGACGCGGCCCGCGCCGGCGAGGAGGGCCGGCTCGTCCGGACCTGGTTGGGCCGCACCTGCCCGCCGCCCGTCGCACCGGCCGACGACGACAGCGAGGCCGGGGTCCCGCAGGACCGCGAGGACGGCTGGACCCCGAGCTACGCCTCCACCAACACCCGGGCCCGCGGCCGGTTCACCCGTAACTTCGTGGTGCAGGGCAGCGCCGCCGACTGGGCGCTGCTGCTGCTCGCGGCGCTGCGCCAGGCGACCGTCGGGATGCGGGCCGAGCTGGTGTTCTTCCAGCACGACGAGGTGATCGTGCACTGCCCCGCCGAGGAGGCCGGGGCGGTCGCGGAGGCGATCCGCGCCGCCGGTGACCGGGCGGGCCGGATCACCTTCGGTGACACCCCGGTCCGCTTCCCGTTCACCACGGCGGTCGTGGAGTGCTACGCCGACGCGAAGTAGGCGCGCAGTGTTTCACCGCTCAGCCCAGATCGTGGAAGTAGACGTGGAACTCCTCCCGGACGAACCCCTCCGACTCGTACAGCCCCTGCGCGACGAGGTTGTCGTACGCCGTCTCCAGCTGCACCCCGGCCACCCCGGCCTCGGCCGCCCGGCGCACCACCTCGCGCAGCAGCGCCCGGCCCGCGCCGGTGCGCCGGCCGGCGGGGGCCACGTACAGGTCGTTCAGGATCCAGGCGGTGCTCAGGGTGAGCGAGGAGAAGGCGCGGTAGACCTGCGCGAAGCCGACCGTGCCGACCCCGGGGACCTCGGCGAGCAGGACGAGCGACTCGTCCTTCGCGATCCGCTCCGCGAGGAACGCGCGCGGGCCGGCGGGGTCGGCGGGCGGCACCTCGTAGAAGTCGAGGTAGCCGCTGAAGAGTTCCGCCGCGATGTCGAGGTCCGCTTCCCCGGCGACGCGCAGCACGACCGCCGTGTCCTGCGCGCCGACGGCGCCCGCCGTGTCCCGGTGTTCCGCCGCTGCCTGGTCCCGCATGAAAACTCCCTGGTCGCCGCCGTGTTCGGAGGCCCCATTGTGCGCGGGCGGACCCCGGGACCGCGCACCCGGCCCGGGGGCCGGCCGTCAGTGCGCGGTGACGGGCTGGGCGGGCAACCGGAAGAGGTGCTCGGGGGTCACGATCCGCGTGATCGCCTCGCCGAACAGCGCACTGGGTTCGCCGCCCCGGTACGGGATGTCCGTGTTCAGCAGCACCACCAGCGTGGCCTGCGCCTCGGGCAGGTACACGGTCAGCGACTCGTAGCCGGGCAGGGAGCCGTTGTGCCCGATCCAGCCGTCGACGTTGAAGACGCCCAGGCCGTAGCCCGTGTCGGGGAGGTCGCCCGCCGGGGTCACCTTCAGTCGCTCGGCCTGGGTGGCGGGGGTCAACAGGGTTCCCGTGGCCAGGGTCTTCGCCCAGCTCCGCATGTCGGCGAGGTCGGAGATCATCGCGCCGGCCGCCCAGCCCCAGGAGGGGTTCCAGTCGGTGGCGTTGGCCGTCCTGCCCGTGGCCGTCTGGTCGGTGTAGCCCTGGGCGTGCGGGGTCGGGAACTCCGCGCCGACCGGGAACAGCGTCCGCTTGAGCCCGGCCTCGGCGACGACGCCCTGGTTGACGTACTCCGCGAGCGGGCGCCCGGTCACCTTCTCGATCACCAGCCCGAGCAGGATCAGGTTGGTGTTGCAGTACTGGAACCGCGCCCCGGGCTGGAACACCACCGGATGCCGGAACGAGTAGCCCAGCAGCTCCTGCGGGGTGAACTGCCGTCGGGGATCGGTGGTCAGGGCCTTGAAGAAGCCCTCGTCCTCGGAGTAGTTGAACAGTCCGCTGCGCATCCCGGCCAGCTCGCGCAGGGTGATCCGGTCGCCGTCGGGCACCCCGGCGACGTACGTGCCGATGGGGTCGTCGAGTCCGACCCGGCCCTGGTCGACCAGTTGCAGCAGGGCCGTCACCGTGAACGTCTTCGTCTCGCTGCCGATCCGCATGTTCAGGTCGGTGGTCATGGGCGCCTTCGTCGCCTTGTCGGCGACCCCGAAGGAGCGTACGTACTCCCCCTTGCCCGGCGCCGACAGCGCCACCATCACCCCGGGCACCGCGGCCTGCGCGAGCACCTTCTTCACCGCCTCGTCGAGCTGCGCCGCCACGGCGGGCGTGAGCTGCGGGAACGTGTCGGCGGCCGGTGCGGCGGCGACGGCCGGCGGGGCCGGCCCGTCCGAGGCGTACCCCACGCCCGCCCCGACTCCCAGGGGCACCACCATCAGGGCCGCCACCGACGCGCCCGCCGCCGCCGCGCGCCACCGTCGTGTCCTCATGGCCGGCCTCCTGCCCGCATTACGCCAGGCCCCCCGGTCCCTCCACGCTAGCCCCGGCCCCCGGACGGGTGCGACCGGAGGCGCCGGGCGCCCGGGCGGGCGTGGGGGCCGAGGATCCGGGCGGACCCGGCGACCGGGTCAGCCGGCGGCGGGGGCGGTGCGGCCGACGCCGACGACCGCGCGGCGCGGAATGGTCAGGCGCCACAGGCCGGTGGCCTCCTCCCGGACCAGTTCGCTGTCGCCGGACAGCCCGTCGGATCGCGCCGGGTACCGGAAGATCGCCTTCGCGGTCTCCGTCACCCACCGGTAGGCCTCCTCCTCGGTGCGCCCCTCGAAGACCTTGACCAGCCCGTACATGTTGAGCAGGTAGCGGCCGATCTCGATCTCCGCGGCCTCCGGGGTGTCGCCGACCGCGGTGTACGGATCGTCGATCTCCACCACCTCGTACGAGTCGAAGCCCGCCCGCGCCAGGTAGCCCGCGATCTCCTCCCGGGTGAAGTGCGCGAACTTGTGCCCGGTCGCCGAGTAGGGGTCGGTGACCCGCTCGAACCAGACGTCGACGGGCGAGCCGACGAGGAAGTCGTGCAGGATGAACGTCCCGCCGGGCCGCAGCACGCGGAAGGCCTCGGAGGTCAGCTCCTGGCGGGCCGAGGGGTCCACGTGGTGCGAGCCGTACGCAAGGAGCACCGCGTCGACCGACGCGTCCCGCAGCAACGGCCGCTCGGCGCGCTGGAGCAGGGCCGGCATGCCGGCGGCCCACGCCGACTCCACCATGTGCTCGGAGGCGTCGCAGGTCAGGATGTCGAAGTCGCCGATGCCCAGCTCCTCGCACACCTTGCGGACGAGTCCGTCGCCGCCGAGGAGGTCGACGAGCACCGGACGCTCCGCGCCGGGTGCGGGCCGCGCGGTGCCCGCCAACCCCAGCAGGTTGCGGATTCCGGTGGCGCGGGCCCACGGGTTGAGCGTCTGGGCCTGGACGTACTCGGTGCCCCGGCTCGTGTCCGCGTCGGCTCCGAAGTCGTCGTGCCGTACGGGGCCGGTGCGCGGCTCCGCCTCCTGGGCGGCGAGCCGCACCGGGTCGGTCACCGCGTACAACCGGGGGTGCAGTCGGTGCAGTTCGTCGACCTGGCCGCGGAGGTCGTCGCCGCGCACGAGGCATCCGCTCGTCGTGGTCCGCATGGGGTGGGGCTCCTCCGCGTCGGGGTGGCCCGGGAGGTCCGGGCCGGATGTGCCGCAGACGCTAGGAGTGGGCTCTTTCCCTTGGATATCCATCGGTTTTCCGCACCCCGGATGCCGCGCCCGGCCTCCGGCCCGCGTCCGGCCCGCGTCCGGCCCGCGTCCGGCCCCGCATCGGGTTCCGCTCCAGCCGGACTCCGGCCGCGCACAGGCCGGGCAGGCCCACAATCGGCCCTTGCTGGTGTACGGCACCGGCATGTCGGCCGTCACGGCCCCGCCGGACCCGCCACGAGCGGCGTCCGACCCTGTCGAAAGTCAATTCACGAGGACGTCCTTAGTACCTGGTGACCACCGGGGAGGACCTCCTACCGTCGGGGTGCACGGCGAACGGCACCGCGGAGTGACGAGCACGGAGGGCACCGGAGGATGAAGAGACGGTTGGAAGGGCTCGACGGGGCCGGCCCCGACGCCACCGGTTTCGGCGGCGCCGCCGTCCCCGCGCAGGGAACGCCGCGCGCCGGGGAGATCGTCGGGCTGACGACGGCCGAGGTCGCCGAGCGCGTCGCCGCCGGCCGGGTCAACGACGTTCCCGCCCAGTCGAGTCGCAGTGTCGGCGAGATCGTGCGGGCCAACCTGTTCACCCGCATCAACGCGATCATCGGAGTGCTGTTCGGCATCGTCATGGTCGTCGGCCCGGTCCAGGACGGCCTGTTCGGCGGGGTCATCCTCGCCAACACGATGATCGGCATCATCCAGGAGGTGCGCGCCAAGCGGACCCTGGACCAGCTCGCCATCGTCGGTGAGAGCCGGCCGCGCGTCCGGCGGGACGGCAGGTGGGTCACGATCGGCTCCTCCGAGGTCGTCATCGACGACACGATCGAGCTGGGGACGGGTGACAAGGTCGTCGTCGACGGCACGGTCCTCGCGGCCGACGGCCTGGAGATCGACGAGTCGCTCCTGACGGGCGAGGCCGATCCGGTCCTCAAGCGACCCGGCGACACCGTGATGTCGGGCAGCTTCGTCGTCGCCGGCGCCGGCGCGTTCACCGCCACCCGGGTCGGGCGCGAGGCCTACGCCTCCCAACTCGCCGATGAGGCGCGGCGGTTCACCCTGGTCAACTCCGAGCTGCGCAACGGCATCGACCGGATCCTGAAGTTCGTCACCTACGCGATCGTCCCGGCGGGCATCGCGCTGATCATCACCCAGCTGATGGTGAACGACGACGACGTCCCCGAGGCGATCCGGCGCATGGTCGGCGGCTTGGTGCCGATGGTGCCGGAGGGCCTGGTCCTGCTGACCTCGCTGGCCTTCGCGGTGGGTGTGGTCCGCCTGGGCAAGCGCAAGGCGCTGGTCCAGGAACTGCCCGCCATCGAGGGGCTCGCCCGGGTGGACGTGGTCTGCCTGGACAAGACCGGCACGCTCACCGAGACGGCCATGGACGTCGACCGGGTGATCCGGCTGGAGCCCGACCTGCCCGTCGAGGAGGTGCTGGGCGCGCTCGGCGCGGCCGACGAACGCCCGAACGCCAGCATGCGGGCCATCATCGACGCGCATCCGGCGCCCGAGGGGTGGCGGCGCCGTGCGAACGCCCCGTTCTCCTCGGCCCGCCGCTGGAGCGGCGCGACCTTCGCCCGACCCACGGGCGAGGAGGACTCCTGGCTGCTGGGCGCCCCCGAGACGATGCTGCCGGCCGGGCACCCGGTGCTGGCCGGCGCCGACTCGCACGGCTCGCAGGGCCTGCGCGTACTGCTGCTGGCCCGGTCCTCGCGGCTGCTCGGCGAGTTGCAGGACGATCCGTCGGCGGTCCCCGACAGCGCCGTCCCCTGCGCGCTCGTCGTGATCAGGCAGCGCGTCCGCGAGGAAGCGCCCGCCACCCTGCGGTACTTCGCCGAGCAGGGCGTCGCGGTGAAGGTGATCTCGGGCGACAACGCGCTGTCCGTCGGGGCCGTCGCCCGGAGCCTGAACCTGCCGGGCGCCGACGACCCGGTGGACGCCCGTGACCTGCCCGACGACCCCGAGGCGCTCGCCGACGCCGTGGAGAGGCACTCGGTGTTCGGCCGGGTCGGCCCGCAGCAGAAGCGGGACATGGTGCTCGCGCTGCAGTCGCGCGGTCACACCGTGGCGATGACCGGCGACGGGGTCAACGACGTGCTCGCCCTCAAGGACGCCGACATCGGCGTGGCCATGGGCGCCGGCAGCCCCGCGACGCGGGCCGTGGCCCAGATCGTGCTGCTCGACAACAGTTTCGCGTCGCTGCCCTCGGTGGTCGCGGAGGGCCGACGGGTCATCGGCAACATCGAGCGCGTCACCAACCTGTTCCTCACCAAGACCATGTACTCGGTGCTGATGGCGCTGATCGTCGTCATCGCCCAGGTGCCGTACCCGTTCCTGCCGCGGCACATCACCCTCATCGGGTCGCTGACCATCGGCATCCCGGCCTTCTTCCTGGCGCTGGCCCCCAACACCGAGCGGGCGCGACCGCACTTCGTGGGCCGGGTCCTGTGGTTCGCCGTGCCGGCGGGCGCGTTGGCGGCCGTCGCCACGTCCGTGTCGTACCTGTACGCCCGGTCGGTGTACGCGGACGACCTGCCCGCGGAGACCTCGGCGGCGACGCTGACGCTGTTCCTGACGGCGCTGTGGGCGCTGGCCATCGTGGCCCGCCCGTACACCTGGTGGCGCGTCCTGCTGGTGCTGACCATGGCGACGTCGTTCGCCGTCGTACTGGTGGTCCCGTACCTCCAGGAGTTCTTCCAGCTGGAGCTGGTCGGCACCTCCGCACCGGGAGCGGCGGTGGCCGCCGCGGCCGCCGCCGGCCTGGTGCTCGAATTCGTGTGGGCTCGTAGTCGTCGCCGTCTTATCGACGGTTGAGCCCACCGGGCGGCAATCCCCCGTTCCGCCCACGCGAAAGGGACGTTCGGCACCCGCCGGGCGTCCCTTTCGCCCTTTTCATCTCGACAACCGGAATAAAGCGCCGACAACACGGGATAATTCCACCGCGCGATCCGAAAACAACTCCGCCCCTATCGATAGTCGAGCGGTGACGGCACGACAGTTCCGTATCCTTACCGAAGGTAGGGGCGGCACCCCAAGACCTCCCCGGTCGCCGAAGCGGAACATTGATCATCCGGCATATTCCACCTCGGCCATTTTCCACGAACGAGATTCACACGCGTGTCATCAATGACGGGGGTCACGACACCATGGCAGCAGAGCAGGAAATAGCAGACTTCGAGCGCAGTAGACGGCCGGCCCGAAACACCTCCGGGCCGGTGCCCGATGCCGTACTGGAGTTCCGGACCCTCGGTCCCCTCGAAGTACGGCTGGACGGACGGAGCCTGCCGCTCGGCGGACCGCGCCAGCGGGCCGTGCTCTCGGTGCTCCTGCTCTCGCCCAACCGGGTCGTGTCCTTCGACTCGCTGATCGAGAAGGTCTGGGACGGACGCCCGCCCAGCACCGCCCGCACCCAGGTCGCCATCTGCATCGCCGCCCTGCGCAAGGCGTTCCGGGCCGCGGGTTGCGAGCGGGAGACCATCGTCACCGCCCCGCCCGGATACATGCTGAGCCTGAGCGGGCACACCCTCGACTCGCTCTGCTTCGAGCAACTCGTCCACCGGTCCGCCGGTTGGGCCGCCGCGTCACGGCACGCCGAGGCGGAGGGAGCACTGCGCGAGGCCCTGTCGCTCTGGCGCGGACCGGCCCTCGGCGGGGTGTACGCGCAATTCGTGGAGAGCGAGGCGACGCGGCTGGACGAGCAGCGCCTGCTCGCGGTGGAGCAGCACATGGCGCTGCGGCTCCAGTTGGGCGAGCACCACGCCTTACTGGGCGAACTCCGCGTACTGGTGAGTTCGAATCCGTTGCGCGACCGGTTGCGCTTCTACCTCATGCTCGCCCAATACCGGGCGGGCCGGCGGGCCGAGGCCCTGAACACCTTCCGCGAGGGAACCCGTCATTCCATCGAGGAGATCGGCCTCGAACTGAGCGTGGAACTGCAGATGCTGCACGACTCCATCCTGCGCGACGAGCTGCCCCATCCCGCCGTCCCCGGCTTCCCGGCCGCCCCCGCGAAGCCGGAGCGGCTGCCGGCGTCCCGGATGCCCGAGGACGATCCCCTCTTCACCGGACACGCGCGCGAGCGCTCCGTCATGGACGACGTCCTGCTGAGCGCCGCGGCCCGCGGTGACGCGCCGATCGCCTACCTCACCGGCAGCCCCGGCATCGGCAAGTCCAGCCTGGCCGTCCACTGGGCCCACCGGTCGGCCGCCCGGTTCCCCGACGGCCTGCTCTTCGCGGACCTGCGCGACGGCACCGAGGCCGTGCTCCACGGCTTCCTGCGGCGGCTGGGCGCGACGGGCCCGCTGCCGTCGGACGTCGAGGAGGCGGCCCGGATGTACCGGGCCCGGCTGGAGGGCAAGCGGGTCCTCCTGGTCCTCGACCACGCCGTCTCCTACGCCCGGGTACGGCCCCTGCTGCCCGGCGGCGGCGGGAGCTGCGTGCTGATCACGGGGCGCGCCGGCCTGGACGAGCTGTTGCAGGCGCACAGCGCGCTGGTGCTGCGGATCGGACCGCTGTCGGCCGGGGAGTCGGGGCAGCTGCTCGCCGGAGTGCTGCGCGACCGCCGGGCCGAGGAGTCACCGGAGGCCGTGCGGCGGCTGGGCGAGCTCTGCGGGCACATGCCGCTCGCGCTGCGGGCGGCCGCGGCCAAACTGCTGACCAAGCAGCACTGGCACGTCAGCGACCTCGTACGACGCCTGGAGAAGTCCGCCGACTGCCTGGACGAGCTGAGCATCGGGGAGGACTCGCTGCGGGCCCGGCTCGACGACAGCGTGGCGGAGCTCCAGCCCGAGGCGGCCTGTGCCTACCAGCGGCTGAGCGAGCTGGACGGCGGCGAGTTCACCGTGCCGCAGGCCGCGTCGGTGCTGTCCACGGGGGCGGCGGACGCGGAGGACCTGATCGAGATCCTGGTGGACGCGCAGCTCCTGGACCCGGTGGGGCGCAGCCCCTGGGGCGAGATGTCCTACCGCTGGCAGGAGTTGATCCGGCTGCACGCGGTGCACTCCCGGGCCGCCTCCCCGCGCGCGGCGGACCTGGTGTTCTGACCCCGCCCGGTGGACGGGCGGGGGCGGCCCCGGCGCCGTACGGGTGCGGCCCCTCCCCGGCGGAGGGGCCGCACCCGGATGTCGGCGGCCGCGGGGGCCCGCCCGCTCAGCCCTCGGCGCTCATCGCGTCGACGAGGCTCTTGGGGCGCATGTCGGTCCAGTTCTTCTCCACGTAGTCCAGGCAGGACTGCCGGTCGGACTCACCGAAGGCGGCCGTCCATCCGGCCGGCACGTCGACGAACGACGGCCACAGAGAGTGCTGTCCCTCGTCGTTGACCAGCACCAGGTAGCGGCCGTCGGCGTCTTCGAACGGATTGGTCACGTCGGATTCCTTCCGGGAACGTCGGATGGCGGGTGTGGCCGGATGGCCAGCGTCACGACCCTAGGCAGCCGGCGTTTCCGTCGGTTATCCGTCCGGCTTCGCCCTCACGGACGGTGCCGGCGCAGCTGGGGATGGAGCGCCTGGGCGGCGTCCAGCAGGGCGTCGGCGCGGGGGTGCGGGCGGCCGGCGGGCGGGACGCCGTCGTACGGGGCGCCGGCGCGCACGTGCCCCTCCAGGAAGGCCGCGACGAGCTCCCGGGTGAGGCGGGTGGCCCGGGCCGCGGGCAGGGCGGGGGCGGGGTCGTTCGCCGGGGTCAGCGCCGCGTAGTCGGTGAACGAGGTGTGCGCCGCCCCGGCGGCCGAGAACCACGCGCGCGGTCCGGTGAGCCGCCGCCAGGTGGCCTCCCAACTGGGATCGGCTCCCGGCCGGCCGTGCCGGTCCGCGCCCAGCAGCAGGAACGGCCGCGCCAGCGGGCCCGTGTCCGACGGTGCGAAGGTGCCGTCCATGTTCACCCCGGCGACGAAAGCCGGGTCCCGGCGCATCGCCTCGAAGGCGGCGGTGCCGCCGATGGAGTGCCCGACGACCGCGACCCGGGCGGGATCCAGCCGCGGGAGGCCCTCGGCCCCCACCGCCGGACCTCCTTCGGTGAGGCGCCGGCGGACGTACGAGAGGTCCGCCGCCCGGGTCGCCGCGACCGTCCGGCCCTGCACGCCGGGCCGGCACGCCGAGCAACCCGTCACCCGGCCGTCGGGGTAGGTGATCGCCGCCGACTCGTACGCGTGGTCCACCGCGGCCACCGCCCAGCCCCGGCTCGCCAGGTCCTCCGCGAGCGCCGTCAAGGACGTGCGCGGCAACGAGAACCCCGGGGACAGCAGGACCAGGGGGAGCCCGTCGCCGGTGGCGGGCAGCGCCGGCGGCCCCGTACGGGCGTGCACCCCGGTCCGGCTCAACAGGTCCTCGGGGACCCCCTCGACGCGGTGCTGCCGCAGGATCATCCCGGACTCCCGCGGCGTGACGTAGAGCGCGCGCGGGGTATCGGAGGGCAGCGCCGGGTACCAGACGGAGAGCATCAGCTCCCGGGCCCGGCCCGGCTCCCAGGGGTCCTCGCGGGACGCGTCGCGCAGGGCCAGGGTCCGCTGCCCCACGGGGAGGCCGCCGGTCGGGGCCGGCAGGCGCGGGCCGGTGGTCCGGGCCCGACCGGCCTCGGCGGCCGGGGCGCCCGACCGGGAGGTGTCGGCGGCCGGCGCGAGGGCCAGTACGGCCGCGACCAGCGCGGCGAGGGCGTAGGAGCGCGGTGAATGTCCTGACCTGTTCGACGGCATCGGCGTTCATCTCCTTGAGATATCCGAACACCGAACAGGCTAGGAGTCGGAAAAGGAAACGGAAGCGCAGTTCACCTATTTCATCATT
Source organism: Streptomyces sp. NPDC048383 (assembly GCF_040651775.1). Taxonomy (NCBI): domain Bacteria; kingdom Bacillati; phylum Actinomycetota; class Actinomycetes; order Kitasatosporales; family Streptomycetaceae; genus Streptomyces; species Streptomyces sp. NPDC048383. The sequence goes on along the minus strand of NZ_JBEZKS010000026.1, from coordinate 21,460 downwards.
CCGGGCGAGGGGAAACCGGCCAGAATTCATTCCTGTCGCCCGCAGGTCCTTTCGCCACTGGTTCCGCTCGACTCCCCCGGTACGTTCGACAGGGTCGGAGCGGTCACCCCGGGACAAAACGGAACGCGTTCACATTCCCCGGGCCGTCCGTACCAGGGGCCCTTCCGGGGCATTCCCCTCCTCGCGGGCCCCGAGATCCTCGGGTATGCGGGCGCGGCCGGCCGCTCCGAAGCGGAGGAGCTCGGGAATCCGTACGGGCCGCAGGCCCTCGGTGGACCCGTCCACCGCCCGCAGCTCCTGCGCGAGCAACCGCACTTCGGCGGCCCAGAGGTCCAACTGATCGGCGACCGGGCCCGCGTTGGCCGTCAGGATGTCCGTCCAGGTCTCCGGATCGCCGCCCGTGCCGCGGGTGATGTCCCGCAGGTCCTGGCCGGCCAGCCGGATGGCCGCCTCGTCCACGTCGAGCAGCCGGGCCGCGGCGAGGCTGGCGATGAGGTGCGGGGCGTGCGAGACCAACGCCAACACCCGGTCGTGGGTCTCGGGGTCGAGCACGACGGACACCGCCCCGCACAGCGCCACCAGCTCCAGCGCGTGGTTGAGCGCGAGGTTGTCGGTCAGCTCGTTCGGGGTGAGCACCCAGCGGCGCCCCTCGAAGAGGTCGGCGCGGGCCGCCCAGGGGCCCGCCCACCCGCCGCCGACCATGGGGTGCCCGCCCACCACGGCCGGCAGGTCACAGCCGAGGTCCTCGATCTCCCGGTGCAGCCGCACCTTGACCCCGGAGACGTCCGTGTAGAAGCGGGCCGTGCCCCGGCGTTGGTGCTGCGCCAGGGCGGTCGCGACCCGGGTCGGCGGGACCGCGATGACCGCGAGGTCGGCGGGCTCCCGGACGGGCTGCGCCAGCCCCGCGCCCAGCACCTCCGCGGCGCGCGCCGCCGCCGGATCCTCGTCGATCAGGTACGTGGTCACGCCCTGCTTGCGCAGGGCGAGGCCGACCGAGGCTCCGATGAGGCCGGTGCCCACGATCGCCACGGTGCGCATGGGGGCGTCCTCTCAGCCGTCGGTCCTGACCGTCGACCACTGTCGTGGAAGGGGATATGGGGCGCGTATCGCCCGGCTATCGACGGCCGGCGCGGACCGCGCGCCCTCCGGTCCGGGCGCGGACCGCCCACCCGCCGCTCCCTCCCGGACACACGGGAAAGGGGCCGCACGCCCCTCGGCGTGCGGCCCCCGCAGGGCCGTGGTCCCGCTCCCGGCACCTCAGGCGTCGCGCCGGCGGAGCACCGCGTGGCCGGCGACGGCCGCGACGAGGGACCAGAGCAGCAGGACCAGCACCGCGGTGCCGCTCCCGTACGGCGAGGTGTCCTGCGTCATCAGGACGGTGCCGGCGACGCTCGGCATGTACTCGCTGGCCGTTTCGAGCCACTTGGCGCCGACGACGGTCATCAGCTGCGGCAGGGCCAGCAGGACCATGATGAGCGTGGTGATCGTGCCCGCCGCGCTGCGCAGGACGGTACCGATGCCGATGGACATCACCGAGAGCGCACCGAGGTAGACCGACGCCCCGAGGGCCGTCGCGAACAGGTCGCCGCCGGTGTAGGCGCCGTCCTCGCCCATGAGGGCGGCGGTGGTCAGCGAGGCCAGCACGCTGAACACGAACCCGGCGACCGCCACGACCGCCACGACCACGCCGGTCTTGGACAGCAGCATCCGGCCGCGGGCCGGCACGCTCTGCAGCGTGGTGCGGATGGAACCGCTGGCGTACTCGCTGGTCAGCGCGAGCGTCGCCAGCACCACGACGGTGAGTTGGGAGATCAGGAACGCCTGGGCGGCGGCGTGCGGGGCCGGTGAGGCGACGTCGACCCCCTTGGCGGCGCTGGCCGAGGCCGACATCCCGACCATCGCGGCGAAGCCCACCGTCAGGACCAGGCCGACGGCGAGGTTCCACCAGGTCGCCCGAACACTGGACAGCTTGGTCCACTCGAAGGCCAGGGCCCCGCGCAGACCTCCGCCCTTGACGGGTCCGACGAGCTGCGGTGCGGTTGCTGTCGTCATGTCGATCACACCTTCTGGGCGTCGGCGGCGAGGGATACGGCGGGGGTGGTGTACTCGACGCTCGCGGCGGTGAGTTCCATGTAGGCCTGCTCCAGGCTGGCCTTGCGCAGGGAGAGTTCGTGCACCGGGACCTGGCTCGCGAAGGCCACGTCGCCGATCTGCTCCAGGCTGCCGCCGACGACGATCAACTCGCCGTACTCCGCGCCGTCCTGCGGTTCGACGCTCATCCCGAAGCGGACCAGCTCCTGGCGCAGCACGTCGGGCCGCGTGGTGCGCACCTTCACCGCGTTCAGCGAACTGCCCGCGATGACCTCCTCGATGGGGGCGTCGGCGATGACCTTGCCCCGACCGATGACCACGAGGTGGTCGGCGGTCTCCTGCATCTCGCTCATCAGGTGGCTGGAGACGAAGACCGTACGGCCCTCGGCGGCCAGCGAGCGCATGAGCTCGCGGACCCAGCGCACCCCGTCGGGGTCGAGGCCGTTGACCGGCTCGTCGAACAGCAGCACCTTGGGGTCGCCCAGGAGCGCCGCCGCGATGCCGAGGCGTTGGCCCATGCCGAGCGAGAAGGAGCCGGCCCGCTTCTTGGCGACCTCGGAGAGGCCGACGGTCTCCAGCACCTGGTTCACCCGCGAGGCCGGGATCCCGTTGCTGCGGGCCATGCCCAGCAGGTGGTGGTAGGCGGAGCGACCGGGGTGGCCGGCGCGGGCGTCGAGCAGGGCGCCGACCTCCCGCAGCGGGTGGGCGAGCGCCCCGTACGGCTTGCCGCCGATGAGCGCCCGGCCCGTCGTCGGCGAGTCCAGGCCGACGATCATCCGCATGGTGGTCGACTTGCCCGCGCCGTTGGGGCCGAGGAACCCGGTCACCTTGCCCGGGTGGATCTCGAAGGAAAGGTCGGACACGGCCGTCTTGTCGCCGTACCGCTTCGTGAGTCGGTCCAAAGTGATCATCGCCTGCTGGCTCCTTCCGAGGGCATACCCGGAGACTAGGAATTCCGCGGACCCCGGACATCTGGCGATCGGCAACGAACGCACACGACTTTCGACAGGTCTTCGCGGCGCCGACCCTCTTGTAACGTGCCGGCATGCAGCGATGGCGTGCCGTTCGGCGGCGTACGGAGCGGTTGACGGCGCGGGTCTCCGGAAGCCCCGGGGCCCGCCCCTTCGGCGAGCGCGGCACCCTGGTGCTGCTCGCCGTCCTCCTCGCGCCGGCGGTGCTGGAGGCCGGCCGGCTCGTCTCCGCCCCCGGCCCCTGGCTCGCGGCCCTGCTGATGATCACCGCCGCGGTCGCGGTGGAGCGGACCGTCCCGCTGCTGTCCCTGCTGCTCGCGGCCTCGCTGAGCGGGCTCTACCCCTGGCTGGGCACCAGCGTGTGGACCGCCGTGGCCGCCCTCGTCCTCAGCTTCCTCGCCGGCAGCAGGCTGACCGCGCCCGCCCGGGCGCACGCCGTGTTCGCCCTCGTGGCCCTCGCCGGACTGGCCGTGACGACCGGGTTCGCGGAGGTGAAGGACTGGCTCAGCCTGCTCATGGTGGGCTTCGCGACCTCCGTCCTGCCGTGGTGGGTAGGCTACTGGTGGAGCCGGCGCGCCGCGCTCATGCACGCCGGATGGGAGCGCGCGGAGCGGCTGGAATGGAAGCAGCGCTACATCGCCGAGCAGGCCCGGCTAAAGGAACGCTCGCGGATCGCCGAGGACATCCACGATTCTCTCGGGCACGAACTGAGCGTCATGGCCCTGCTGTCCGGGTCCCTCGAACTGGCCCGGGGGGTCCCCGAGGAACACCGGGCGACGATCACCCAGCTGCGCGAGCGGTGCACACGGGCCGCCGAGCAACTGCACGAGGTGATCGGACTGCTCCGGGAGGAGGACAGCCCCTCCCCGCTGAGCCCCTCCGACGAGTCGATAGCCGATCTGGTGCGCCGCTTCGAACGGTCCGGGATGGCGGTGCGGTTCGTCGAGGAGGGCGAGGACGCCCCGCCGCTCGCGCTGCTCGCCGATCGGGCGGCCTACCGGGTGGTGCAGGAGGCCCTGACGAACGCGACGAAGCACGCGCCGGGCGCGCAGATCACCGTACGGCTCACCCACCGCCCCCGCGAGTGCGTCGTGTGGGTCTTCAACAAGCTGCCGGACCGGCCGGCCGCCGCCCCGGCCGTGGGCAGCGGTTCCGGGCTGATCGGGCTGGACGAACGGGTCCGGCTGGCCGGCGGCTCGCTGCGGACGGGACCCGGATCGGGCGGGTTCGAGGTACTGGCGCGGCTGCCCCGCACCCCGACGGCGGGCGCGGATCCGCAGGGGGCGCCGCCCCCCGCCGCGGACGGGAACGCCGGCGGGTTCGAGGGGGCCGAGCCGTACCCGCACCCGGACGCGGCGCCGGCGCCCGGCCGCAGCCACTCGGGGGCGGCCCTCGGCCGGGCCCGCAGCCGGCTGCGGCGCGACGTGCGGCGGGCCGGGCGGATCCCCGTACTGATCGGCGCGGGTCTGGTCGCCCTGCTGGCCGGACTCTACGTCTTCACGTCCGCGCTCACCTCGCTCGACCCCGGGGACTACGCGCGGATCCGGCCGGGCCAGCCGCGCACGGAACTGGCGGGGGTGCTGCCCGCGCGCCGGATCAGCAAGCCGCCGCCGGTCGTCTCCGAACCCCCGGTGCCGCCGGGGGCCGCCTGCGAGTACTACCGGACGGGCGGCAACGTCCTCCAACTCACCAACCGGATGTACCGGTTGTGCTTCAGGGATGATCTGCTGGTGGCCAAGGACAGTCTGTGACAACGAAGCCCGAGGAGCGGACGATGCGCGTACTTCTCGCCGACGACGAAATGATCATTCGGGCGGGGGTCCGTTCCATCCTGACCACCGACCCGGACATCGAAGTGGTGGCCGAGGCCTCCGACGGCCGCGAGGCCGTCGAACTGGCCCGCAAGCACCGGCCCGACGTCGCCCTGTTGGACATCCGGATGCCCGAGATGGACGGGCTGACGGCCGCCGGGGAGCTCCGCGGCACCAACCCGGACACCGGGGTGATCATGCTGACCACGTTCGGCGAGGACAAGTACATCGAGCGGGCCCTGGACGTCGGGGTGGCCGGGTTCCTGCTGAAGGCCTCGGACCCCCGGGACCTGATCGCCGGGGTGCGGGCGGTGGCCGCCGGCGGCTCCTGCCTGTCCCCGCTCGTCGCCCGCCGGCTGATGACCGACCTGCGCCGGGCGCCCGCGCAGCGCGGCGAGGACCCGGGCGGCCGCACCGACCTGCTGACGCAGCGCGAGCGCGAGGTCCTCGGGATGGTGGGCGGCGGCCTGTCGAACGCGCAGATCGCCGAACGCCTCCACCTGGTCGAGGGCACCATCAAGACGTACGTGAGCGCGATCCTGGCCCAGTTGGGCGTGCGCAACCGGGTGCAGGCCGCGATCATCGCCTACAAGGCGGGCCTGGTGGAGGACGGCGGCCCCCGGTAGGGCCGCCGCCGCACGCCGCTCCCGCCTTCCGCGCCCGCGCCCACGCCCACCCGCGCCCGCACCCGCGCTTGCTTCCGCGCCGCTGCCGCTCAGCCGGTTCGCGCCCCGGTGTCCCGGACGAAGCGGGCCAGCCGGCGGGCTCCTTCGACGGCCTCGGTGGTGGTCAGGTAGCTGCACGAGAGCCTGATCCGGCGGTCGCCGGCGCGGTCGAGGTGGAAGTGGCGCATCGGGGTCCAGATCACCCCGTACTCCTGCGCGGAGCGGTGCAGCGCCGCCTCGTCCGCCGGGAACGGCACGTCGAGGGTCAGGAAGAACCCGCCGCGGGGGTCGTTCCAGCTCACCCCCGCCGACTCCGGTGCGCCCGAGGGGAGTTCCTCGGCCAGGGTGTCCCGGAGCAGGGCCATGGTCCGCCGGTAGTGGCGGGCCGAGGCCTCGTTGGCGCGCCGCAGCCCGCCGCCACCGCGCAGCAGCAGGCCGGCGACGGCGGCCTGGCTCAGGCTGGAGGTGTTCACCGTCACCATGCTCTTGACCTTGGCCAGTTCGGCGGCCAGCAGCGTCGGCGGGCCGCCGTCGGCGCCCTCGACGGGCTGGTCGGCGACCACGAACCCGACGCGGGCGCCGGGGAAGGCGGTCTTGGCGAAGGAGCCCAGGTAGAGGACCCGCCGGTCGGTGTCGAGGGACTTCAGGGTGGGGTGGCGGACCGTGCTGAACACGCCGTACGGGTTGTCCTCCAGGATGAGGAGGTCGGCTTCCGCCGCCGCGTCGAGCAGCTCCGTACGCTTCGCCCGGCTCATGCTGACGCCCGAGGGGTTGGAGCAGTCGGGCACCACGTACAGGGCCCTGGCCCGTCGGCCGCCGGCCTCGATCTCCCGTACGGCGCGTTCGAGCGCCCGCGCGCCGATGCCGTCGTCGCCACCGGGGACGGCGACGACCGGGATCCCCAGCAGGCCGGCCGCGCCGGTGATGCCGACGTAGCAGGGGCTGTCGACGAGGAGCACGTCGCGGGGGTCCCGGAACAGGGTGCGCAGGGCGAGCACGATGGCTTCCTGGCAGCCGACGGTGACGACCACGGCGGCGGGGTCCACGGTCAGGTCCTCGTCCACCTCCAACATGCGGGCGACCAGGTCGCGGATCTGCCCGGCCGTCTCCCCGTACTGGTACAGGGCGGTGCGGATGCGTTCCTCGGAGTGGCCGAGGCCCCGCAGGTGGTCGAGGTAGGTCTCGATGAGGCCGGGGATCGCCGCGACGTCGAAGTCGCCCTCGTAGGGGCGGCCCGGCGCGAAGGAGATCGCGTCCGGGTAGCGGGAGGTGACCTCGTTGAGGAAGTTCATGGTGTCGAGCGTCGGATCGGACAGGCTGGCGTGCAGTGACGTGCGGCGCAGGACCGGGCCGCCGCCCCGGGCCGGCCCTGCCGGGGCCCGTTCGGGGTGGGCGGTCTCGGCGGTGGTCGTCATCCGGGGCTCCTGTCCGGTGCGGGCCGGCCGGGTCCGGGCAGGACGACGGTGGCCGCGTCGATCGTGTCGGTCGTGGCGTGGCCGGTGAGCACCATGGTGTCGGCGAACTCCTCGGTCAGCAGGGTGAGCATGCGGTGGACGCCTTCGGTCCCGCCGGCGGCGAGCGCGTACAGCGCGGGGCGGCCGACGAGGACGGCGCGGGCGCCGAGGGCCAGGGCGGCCAGGACGTCGCCCCCGCCGCGGACGCCGCCGTCCAGCAGGACCGGGCAGCGGCCCCGGACCGCGGCCACCACCTCGGGCAGCGCGTCGAGGGTGGCGGGGGCGCCGTCGAGCTGGCGACCGCCGTGGTTGGAGACGATGATCCCGGCGACTCCCGCGGCGACGGCCGCTTCGGCGTCGGAGGCGGTGAGGACGCCCTTGGCGAGGACGGGCAGGCCGCTCTCCTCCCGCAGCCGGGCCACCGCGCTCCAGTCCAGCGCGCGGTCGAAGACCAGCCGGCTGTGCGCGCCGGGGGTGGCCGCGCCCGCGGCGGCGGAACCGGCCAGGTTCACCGGGGCGATGTGGGCGGGGACTTCGAAGCCGTTGCGCAGGTCGCGCAGCCGGCGGCCGGTGAAGGGGGTGTCGACGGTGAGCACGAGCGCGCGGTAGCCGCAGGCCGCCGCGCGGCGGGCGAGCCCCAGGGTGAGACCGGGCTCGCGGAACCAGTACAGCTGGAGCCACAGCGGGGCCGTGGCCGCCGCGGCGACGGTTTCCAGCAGCTGCCCGGCGAACGTGCTGACGACGAGCGGTACGCCGAGCCGGCCGGCGGCCGCGGCGGTGCCGCACTCCCCGTCGGGGTGGGCGAGGCCGTGGTAGGCGACGGGGGCGATCCCGACGGGGGCGGCCCAGCGGGAGCCGAGCACCTCCACCGAGGTGTCGGGTTCCGCGATGCCGGGCAGCGCCTTGGGGCGCAGCCGCACCGCGTCGAAGACGGCCTCGTTCGCGGCGAGGGTCCGTTCCCGGCCCGCCCCACCAGCTATGAAGTCCCATACCTCGGACGGCAGTTGGGCGCGGGCCTGGGCGGCGAAGTCCACCGGGGTGAAGGCCCGGGCCGGGGTGCGGGGGTGGGCCGGGGTGCGGGGGCGGGGCGGCGGTTGGGGGCGGGGCGCCGCCCGCCCGGGACCGGCCGGCCCGGGCGGGGTGCGGGGGTGGGGGTGGGCCTCGGCCGTCATCGGCCCGCCACTTCCCGCTCCCTCTCCACGGCCTCGTACAGCGCCTTGATGTTGGAACTGCCGAAGCCGCGGGCCCCGTTGCGCTGGATGTACTCGTAGAAGAGCGTGCCGCGCGGGTAGGGCGAGCGGGTGAAGATCTGCAGCAGGTAGCCCCATTCGTCGCGGTCCGCGAGCACGCTCGTCCCGCGCAGTTCGGCGATCCGGTCGGCGAGGCCGTCGACCCGGCGGGCGAGCAGGTCGTAGTAGGCGGACGGGGTGTTCAGGAATTCCACGCCCTGCCCGCCGAGGGTGCGCACCGAATCGACGATGTCGTCCACGAGGAAGGCCAGGTGTTGCACACCGGCGCCGTTGTGGGCGGCCAGGAACCGGTCTATCTGGCCGGGCAGTCGGGAGTCGTCGGGCTCGATGAGCGTGAAGGTGATGCCGCCGCCCTCGTTGCGCACCACGATGGAGTCCATCGCCTGCTCGCCGACCTGGATGTACTCGGACGAGTAGTACGGCATGCCGAAGGCGGCCTCGTAGAACGCGGCCGTGCCGCGCAGGGTGCCGGCCTCCAGGCAGACCGCGACGTGGTCGAGGACGGGCCGGGCGCCGCCGCCGACGGCGGCCGCGGTGTCGGCGCCGGGCAGCAGGGCCCAGTCCCGGTCGGGCGGCAGGTGGCCCGCGGGGCCGCCGGAATCGGGCAGCAGGGTGTGCCGCAGGTCCCCGAAGCCGGAGACGACGGCGTACTCCCCGCCCTGGCCGCGCACCCGGGAGGGCTCGGGCCGGTGGTGGACGGCCGCGCCGGCGAGCACGGCCCGGTCGAAGGTCTCCGTCACGTCGGCGCAGGTGAAGGCCAGGTCGGCGATGGAGTCGCCGTGCGACTCCACGTACGCGGCGACCGGGCCCTCCGGTCGCAGGGCACGGGTGACGACGAGGGTGACCGAGCCGTGGCGCAGCACGGTGGACCTGCGGTCGCGCGTCCCGGTGGCCGGACCGGCCACGGCCACGGGCGCGAAACCGAGGCTGTCGATGAGGAAGCCCGCGGCCTCCCGGTCGTCGGACACGTACAGCTCGGCGTAGGCGATGGCACTCGGCGGCATGGCGGCTCCAAGAACGGGTGAATGCCCGGAAGGGCCCCGATCGAAAAGGGCTCGGGCATTCTCTGCCGGCAAAATTGGATGTGAATTCGAGCGACAGTCTACAAATCTGCCATATACCCCGGCTATCTACCGGATATCCAAATCCTCAAGACCCCTGGATAAGCCCGAACAACCGGTTGACCTGCATGTCAGCAGGTTGTTAGCGTCCAAGTTCCCATTAATCGAATGATGCTCCAGCTGCTTTTCCTGGATTGCACCGCACCACGCGATGGCCGGGTGCTCCGGCGGACGAATGTGAGGGACAGTGTCTGAGTTCGCTGCCGTTCGGCACGGTCTGACCAGCGCACAGCACGAGGTGTGGCTCGCCCAGCAGATGGATCCGCGGAGCACCCACTACAAGACCGGGTCGAGCCTGGAGATCAGCGGGCCCGTCGACCACGCCGTGCTCGGCGCCGCGCTGCGCCACACCCTGGCCGAGACCGCGACGCTGTGCTCCCGCTTCCTCGTCGACGAGGACGGCCCCCACCGGGTGCACTGCCCGCTCGCCCCGGCGGACCGCGCGGACGAGGACGCCCCGACGGCCGCCGACGGCAGCCCCCTCACCCCGGTGCGGCTGCCGCACATCGACCTCACCGGGCACGAGGACCCGCTGGGCGAGGCGCTCCGTCGGATGGAGGCCGACCGGGCGACGCCCGTGGCCCTGGACCGGCCCGGCCTGAGCAGCCACGCCCTGTTCACGCTCGGCCCGGACCGGCACATGTACTACCTGGGCGTCCACCACATCGTCCTCGACGGCACCAGCATGTCCCTGTTCTACGAGCGGCTCGCCGCCGTCTACGCGGCCCTGTTGGGCGGCGCCGCCGTGCCGCCCGCCTCGTTCGGCGACATGGACCAGCTCGTCACCGTCGAGGAGAACTACCGCGCCTCCGCCCGGTACGAACGGGACCGCGCCCACTGGACCGGCCTGTTCGCCGACCGCCCCGACCCGGTCTCCCTCACCGGCCGCAGCAGCCGCCTCGCCCTCGCGGGCACCCGGGTCGGCCTGCGGCTGCCCCCGGAGCGGACCCGGATCCTCGACGAGGTCGCCGGGGCGTACGAGTCCTCCTGGGCGCGGGTCGTCATCGCCGGCGTCGCCGCGTTCCTGCACCGCATGACGGGCGCCGAGGACATCGTCGTGTCCGTGCCCGTGACCGGCCGCTACGGCGCCAACGCCCGCACCACGCCCGGCATGGTCTCCAACCAGCTGCCGCTGCGGCTCACGGTCCGCCCCGACACCGCGTTCACCGAGCTGATCGCCGAGGTCTCCACCGCACTGAGCGCCCTGATGGCGCACGGCCGCTTCCGCGGCGAGGACCTCAACCGCGCACTCGGCGTGTCCGGGGGCGCGGGCGTGCTCGGCCCCACCGTCAACGTCCTGCCCTACACCCGGCCCGTGGACTTCGCCGGCTCGCCCGGCGTGATGCGCAGCCTCGGATCGGGGCCGACCACCGACCTCAACTTCGTCCTGACGGGCACCCCGGAGTCGGGGATCCGCGTCGACTTCGAGGGCAACCCCCAGCTCTACGAGGCCGAGGAACTCCGCTCCCTCCAGGAGCGGTTCGTCGCGCTGCTCGCGGACCTGACGTCGGATCCGGCGGCGCCCGTCGGCCGGACCGTCCTGCTCGGCGACGAGGAACGCCGGCGGGTCCTGTCCGACTGGAACGCCACCGCGCACGAGGTCCCCGCGGCCACCTTGCCGGAGCTGCTGGCCGCGCAGGCCGCCCGCACCCCGTCGGCGCGGGCCCTCGTCTTCGAGGGGACCTCGTACGACTACGCCGAGCTGGACGCCCGCGCGGAGCGCCTCGCCCGCGCCCTGACGGCCCGGGGCGCCGGGCCGGAGAAGTTCGTCGCCGTGGCCCTGCCCCGGTCCGCCGAGCTGGTCGTCGCGCTGCTCGCCGTACTGAAGTCGGGGGCCGCGTACGTCCCCGTCGACCCCGGGTACCCGGCCGACCGCATCGCGCACATCCTCGGCGACGCGGGCGCCATGCTGGTGCTGACCTCACGGGGGACCGCGGACCGGCTGCCCGACGACGGCACCCCCCGGCTGCTGCTGGACGACCCCGCGCCGGCCGGCACCGACGCGGACGCCGCCCCGGCGCTCCGCCCGACCCTCGACCCCCGGCACCCCGCCTACGTCATCTACACCTCGGGCTCCACCGGCCGCCCCAAGGGCGTGGTGGTCTCCCACGAGTCCATCGTGAACCGGCTCGCCTGGATGCAGGACACCTACCGCCTCGACGCCTCCGACCGGGTCCTGCAGAAGACCCCGTCGGGCTTCGACGTGTCCGTGTGGGAGTTCTTCTGGCCGCTGACCGAGGGCGCGACCCTGGTCGTCGCCCGGCCCGACGGGCACATGGACCCCGCGTACCTGAGCGACGTCGTCGCCCGCGAGGGCATCACCACCCTGCACTTCGTACCCTCGATGCTCGACGCGTTCCTCGGCGAGCCGGCCGCCGCCGCGTCCCTCGCCGGGGTCCGCCGCGTCTTCTGCAGCGGCGAGGCCCTCTCCCCCGAACTCGCCGCGCGTTTCATCGCCTCGACGGACACCCCGCTGCACAACCTGTACGGACCGACGGAAGCCGCCGTCGACGTCACCTACTGGCAGTGCGCCGCCGACGACGGCCGGGTGCCCATCGGCCTGCCCGTGTGGAACACCCGGATGTACGTCCTGGACGCCGCGCTGCGGCCGGCGCCGCCCGGCGTGCCCGGCGAGCTGTACATCGCCGGCGTACAGCTCGCGCGCGGCTACCTCGGCCGCCCCGCCCTGAGCGCCGAACGCTTCACCGCCGACCCGTACGGGCCCGCCGGCGCCCGCATGTACCGCACCGGCGACCTCGCCCGGTGGAACCACCGCGGGCACCTGGAGTACCTCGGCCGCGCCGACCACCAGGTCAAGCTCCGCGGCTTCCGCATCGAACTCGGCGAGATCGAATCCGTGCTGCTGGGCCTGCCGGGAATCGGCCGGGCCGCGGTGCTGCTGCGCGAGGACCAGCCCGGTGACCAACGCCTCGTCGCCTACCTCGTACCGGCCGCCGGCGGCCGGCCCGATCCCGGGGCGCTCGGCGGCCCGCTGCGCGAGCGGCTCCCCGACCACATGATCCCCTCGGCGTTCGTCGTCCTGGACTCCCTTCCCGTCACGCCCAACGGCAAGCTGGACCGCAAGGCCCTGCCCGCGCCCTCGTACTCGGCCCGCGCGCGCCGGCGCGCCCCCCGCACCCCGCGCGAGGAGATCCTCCGCACCCTGTTCGCGGAGGTCCTCGGCGTCGAGGCGCCCGGCATCGACGACGACTTCTTCGAACTCGGCGGGCACTCCCTGCTCGCCACCCGCCTGATCAGCCGCGTCCGCACGGCGCTCGGCACCGAGTTGTCCCTCCAGCAGGTCTTCGAGTCCCCGACCGTGGCCGCCCTCGCCGCGCTCACCGGCGCCGGCCGCACCCGTACGGCGGTCACCGCCCGGCAGCGGCCCGAGCGGCTGCCGCTGTCCTTCGCCCAGCAGCGCCTGTGGTTCCTGCACCAGTACGAGGGGCCCTCCCCGCTCTACAACATCCCGGCCGCGCTGCGCCTGACCGGGACCGTGGACGAGGCCGCCCTCGCCGCCGCGATCAGCGACGTCGTCGCCCGGCACGAGAGCCTGCGGACCGTCTTCGCCGAGGACGAGCACGGCCCCCACCAGGTCGTCCTGTCCCCGGAGCGGGCGGCGGCCCGCCTGGAGGTCACCGCCACCGACGCCGAACGGCTCGACGCCGACCTGGCCCGGGCCGCCCGCCGGCCCTTCGACCTGGCCCGCGAGACCCCGCTGCGCGCCACCCTCTTCACGGTGGGCCCGCGCGAACACGTGCTGCTGTTGGTGCTCCACCACATCGCCGGCGACGGCTGGTCACTGGCCCCCCTCGCCCGGGACCTGGGCACCGCCTACGCCGCCCGCCCGGGCGGGGCGCCGGCCCCCGAACGGGCGCCGCTGCCCGTCCAGTACGCCGACCACACGCTGTGGCAGCGGGAGCTGCTCGGCGACGCCGACGACGCCGACAGCGAGGGCGGCCGGCAGCTCGCCCACTGGCGGTCGGCCCTGGCCGGGCTGCCCGAACGCCTCGAACTGCCCACCGACCGGCCCTACCCGGCCCGCCGCAGCAACGCGGGGGCCCGCCTGGACCTGTCCGTCCCCACCGACCTGCACCGGTCGCTGGCCGCCCTGGCCGGCGAGACGCGCACCAGCGTGTTCATGGTCCTCCAGGCCGCCCTCGCGTCCCTGCTGACGCGGCTCGGGGCGGGCGAGGACGTACCGATCGGCTCGACGATCGCGGGACGCACCGATGCCGGGGTGGAGGACCTCGTCGGCTTCTTCGTCAACACCCTCGTCCTGCGCACCGACACCTCCGGCAACCCCACGTTCCGCGAACTGCTCGGCCGGGTCCGCGAGACCGACCTCGCCGCCTTCGACCACCAGGACGTGCCCTTCGAGCGGCTCGTGGAGGCGATCAACCCGGACCGCGGGGCGCCCCACCACCCGCTGTTCCAGGTAATGCTGACCTTCGACACCACCCAGCAGGACGCCCTCGGCGCGCTGGGCCGACTGCCGGGGATACGGACCGAGCTGGTGCCGCTGCACACCGGACTGTCCAAGTTCGACCTGGCGTTCGCCTTCGACGAGAGCCGCGACCCCGACGGGACGCCGGCCGGGCTGCGCCTGGCCGTGGAGTACAGCACCGAGCTGTTCGACGCCGACACGGCCCGCGCCCTCTCCGACCGGCTGCTGCGGCTCCTCGCCGCCGTCGCCGCGGACCCCGGGGTGCGGCCGGCCGACGTCGACGTACTGGCTCCGGGCGAGGCGCACCGGCTGCTGGTCGACGCCAACCGACCGGACCCGACGGCCTTCCCGGCCGCCCCGGACGCCCTGAACGCCCCGGACGCCGGGGTCACGCTGCCCGAGCTCTTCGAGCGGCAGGCCGCCCGCTTCCCCGACCGCACCGCCCTCACCTTCGAGGACACCTCCCTCACCTACGCGCAGCTCAACGCCCGCGCCAACCGGCTCGCCCGGCTGCTGACCGCGCGCGGGATCGGCCCGGACTCCCTGGTCGCGCTCGCCCTGCCCCGCTCCGCCGAGCTGGTGACCGCCCTGCTCGCCGTGGTCAAGGCCGGCGCCGCCTACGTACCCCTGGACCCCGACTACCCGGCCGACCGCCTCGCGTACGTACTGTCCGACGCCGCTCCCGCCGTCCTGCTCACCGACCCGGACACCGCGGCCCGACTGCCCGCCCACGACGTGCCCCGCCTCGTCGTCGGCGGCCCGGACGCCGGCCCGGACGGGAGCACCGCCCTCGGGGACGGCGACCTCGGGGGCGGCGACCTCGGCCAGGCGGAACGGACCCGGCGGCTGGACCCGCGCGACACCGCGTACGTCATCTACACCTCGGGCTCCACCGGCCGCCCCAAGGGCGTGGCCGTCCCGCACCACAACGTCGTACGGCTCTTCTCCGCGACCGACCACTGGTTCGACTTCGACGAACAGCAGGTGTGGACGCTCTTCCACTCCTACGCCTTCGACTTCTCCGTCTGGGAACTGTGGGGAGCGCTGCTGCACGGCGGCCGGCTCGTCGTCGTCCCGCACGCCGTCGCCCGCGACCCCGCCGCGTTCCTGCGGCTGCTGGAGCGCGAACGCGTCACCGTGCTGAACCAGACCCCGTCGGCGTTCCACCAACTGGCCGCCGCCGACCGCGAGCACGCCCCGGACCTGGCGCTGCGCACGATCGTGTTCGGTGGCGAGGCCCTGGACCTGTCCCGGCTGCGCGACTGGTACGAACGGCACCCGGACGACGCCCCGGCGCTCGTCAACATGTACGGGATCACCGAGACCACCGTCCACGTGTCGCACTTCCCGGTGGACCGCGCCACCGCCGAGGCCGCGACCGCGAGCACCATCGGCGTCAACATCCCCGACCTGCGCGTCTACGTGCTCGACGGCCGGCTCCGGCCCGCCGCGGCCGGCGTCACCGGCGAGATGTACGTGGCGGGCGCGGGCCTGGCCCGCGGCTACCTCGGCCGGCCCGGCCTCACCTCGGACCGCTTCCCCGCCGACCCGTACGCCGCCCTGTTCGGCGAGCACGGCACCCGGATGTACCGCACCGGGGACCTGGCCAGGCGCCGCGCCGACGGCGGACTCGACTACCTGGGCCGCGCCGACCACCAGGTGAAGATCCGCGGCTTCCGCATCGAACTCGGCGAGATCGAAGCCGTGTTGGCCGCGCACCCCGCCGTCACCGACGTGGCCGTGCGGCTGCGCGAGGACGCCCCCGGTGACCTGCGGCTCGCCGCCTACGTGGTGACCGACGGCGCCGCCCCGCCCGCCGGGACCCTGCACGACCACGCCGCGGCCCAACTCCCCGAACACATGGTGCCGTCGGCGTTCGTCACCCTCGACGCGCTGCCGCTGACCCCCAACGGCAAGCTCGACGGCGCAGCGCTGCCCGCCCCCTCCTACACGGCGCACACCGCCGGACGGGCACCGCGCGGCCCCCGCGAGGAGATCCTCGTGTCCCTCTTCGCGGAGGTCCTCGCCGTCCCCCGGGTCACCATCGACGACAGCTTCTTCGACCTCGGCGGCCACTCCCTGCTCGCGACCCGGCTCGCCGGCAGGATCCGTGGCGCACTCGGCGTGGAACTCTCCGTGCGGCAGTTGTTCGAGACGCCGACGGTCGCCGGGGTCGCCGCGACCCTGGACGACGCGGAGCGGGCCCGCACCCCGCTGACCGCCGGTCCGCGCCCCGACCGGCTGCCGCTGTCCTCCTCACAGCAGCGGCTGTGGTTCCTGCACCGACTCGAAGGGCCCTCCGCCACCTACAACATCACCGGCGCGCTGCGGCTGACCGGCCCGCTCGACCCGGAGGCGCTGCGCGGCGCCTTCGGGGCCGTCATCGTCCGCCACGAGAGCCTGCGGACGGTCTTCACCGAGGACGCCCTCGGCGCCCGCCAGAGCATTCTGGCGCCCGACGCGGTCCGGTTCGAGCTGCCCGTCTCCGACACCACCGAGGAACGCCTCGACGCCGACCTGACGCGCGCCGGCCGGCACGGCTTCGACCTGACCCGTGACGTCCCCGTCCGCGCCGAACTGTTCCGACTCGCCCCGACCGAACACGTCCTGCTGCTGTCCGTCCACCACATCGCGGGCGACGGCTGGTCACTGGGTCCGCTGGTGCGCGACCTGGCGACCGCCTACACCGCCCTCGCCGCGGGCCGCGCCCCCGCGTGGACGCCGTTGCCCGTCCAGTACGCCGACTACGCGCTGTGGCAGGGCGACCGGCTCGGCGACGCCGCCGACCCGGCCAGTGTCGCGGGCCGCCAACTCGCCCACTGGAAGCAGGCCCTGGCGGGCGCCCCCGACCTGCTGGAGCTGCCCACCGACCGGCCCCGCCCGGCCGTCGCCTCGCACCGGGGCGGCCGGGTCCCGGTGAACGTCCCCGCCGAGCTGCACGACCGGCTGGTGTCCCTGGCCCGCACGTCCCGGACCAGCGTGTTCATGGTCCTCCAAGCGGCCCTGGCCACCCTGCTGAACCGGCTGGGCGCGGGCGACGACATCCCGATCGGCACCCCCGTCGCGGGCCGCTCCGACGACGCCCTCGACGAGGCCGTCGGCTTCTTCGTCAACACCCTGGTCCTGCGCACCGACACCGCGGGCGACCCCACGTTCCGCGAACTGCTGGACCGCGTACGGGAAACCGACCTGACGGCCTACGCCCACCAGGACCTCCCCTTCGAGCGGCTCGTCGACGCGCTCAGCCCGACCCGCTCCCTCTCCCACAACCCCCTGTTCCAGGTGCTCCTCAGCCTGGACACCACCCGGCGCGGCGCGTTCGACGCGCTGTCCGCCGCCGGTTTCGCCGTGGAACCGGTCACCGTCGACAGCGGCGTCGCCAAGGTCGACCTGGCCTTCGAACTCGTCGAGGTCCCCGCCGCCGACGGCTCCCCCGCCGGCCTGGCGGGCGCCGCCGAGTTCAGCGCCGACCTCTTCGACGAGGCCGGCGTCCGCTCCCTCGTCGCCCGCTTCCTGCGCCTGCTCGACACCCTGACCCACGACCCGGACCTGCGGATCAGCGAGCCGTCCGTACTCGACGCCGCCGAACTGCGCCGCGTACTCGTCGAATGGAACGACACCCCGCGCCCGACCGACCCCCGGACCTTCGCCGAATACGTCGAGGCCCATGCCGCCGCCGCACCGCAGCGGTTGGCGGTCCGGTCCGAGGACGGCGACCTGACGTACGGCGAACTCAACGCCCGCGCCAACCGGCTGGCCCGCCGGTTCATCGAACGGGGCGTACGCGCCGAACAGTTCGTCGCGCTGGCCCTGCCGCGCTCGGCCGACCTGATCACCGCCACCCTCGCCGGCTTCAAGGCGGGCGCCGCCTACGTACCGGTCGACCCCGCCTACCCCGCGGAACGCATCGCCCACCTGGTCGAGGACGCCGCCCCGGCCCTGATCGTCACCACCACCGCCGTCGCCGCCGGCCTGCCCGACACGGGCGTCCCGCGGCTCCTCCTCGACGGCCCCGACACCGGACGGGAGATCGCCGCCCTGCCCGCGCACGACGTCACCGACGCGGAACGACGCGGCCCGCGCCGCGCCGCCCACCCGGCGTACATGATCTACACCTCCGGCACCACCGGCCGGCCCAAGGGCGTCGTCGTCACCCACTCCGGACTCCCCGGACTCCTCGACATCTTCACCGGCGACTGCGCCACCGGCCCCGGCAGCAAGGTCCTCCAGCACCTCTCCCCCAGCTTCGACGCCGCCTTCTGGGAACTGTCCATGGGCCTCCTCACCGGGGCGACCCTGATCGTCGCGCCGGCCGGCCTCACCCCCGGACCGGAGCTGGCCGCGCTGGCGAACCGCTTCGGCGCCACCCACCTCAGCCTGACCCCGGCGGTCCTCAAGCTGCTCCCCGCGGACGCGCTGCCCACCGTCACGACCCTCGTCGTCGGCGCCGAGACGAGCCCGCCGGAACTGGTCGAACGCTGGTCCGCCGGCGGCCGTACGCTGCTCAACTCGTACGGCCCGACCGAGACCACCGTCTGCTCCACCATGAGCCGCCCGCTGTCCGGGCCCGTCACCCCACCCATCGGCGCGCCCATCGCCAACAGCTCCGTCTACGTCCTGGACGCCGCCCTGCGCCCGGTGCCCCCCGGCGTCCCCGGCGAGCTGTACGCGGCGGGCTCCCACCTGGCCCGCGGCTACCACGGCCGGCCCGCGCTCACCGCGGAACGCTTCGTGGTCGACCCGTACGGCGCCCCCGGCGCCCGCATGTACCGCACGGGCGACCTGGTGCGCTGGCTGCCCGGCGGCGAGCTGGAGTACCTGGGACGCGTCGACACCCAGGTCAAGATCCGCGGGCTGCGGATCGAGCCGGCCGAGATCGAGTCGGTCATCGTCGAACGCTCCGAACTCGCCCGGGCGGCCGTGATCGTCCGCGAGGACACCCCGGGCGACCGGCGGCTCGTCGCGTACGTCGTACCGGAGCCCGGACACGCCCCGGACGTGCGCGGACTGCGCGCCGACCTCCGCGGCATCCTGCCCGACCACATGATCCCGACGGCGTTCGTGTCCCTCGACGCGCTGCCCCTGACGATCAACGGGAAGCTGGACCGCACGGCGCTGCCCGCCCCCGACTACACCGGGCAGACCTCGGGCCGCGCCCCGCGCACCCCGCGCGAGCGCCAGCTGGTCGCACTGTTCTCCGAGGTCCTGGGCCAGGAGTCCGTCGGCGCCGACGACGGCTTCTTCGACCTCGGCGGCGACAGCATCCTCTCCATCCAGCTGGTCGGCCGGGCCCGCGCGGCCGGACTCGTCCTGTCGGTCCGCGACGTCTTCGAACACCAGACGCCGGCGCTGCTCGCCGAGGCGGCGACGGCCGCACAGGACGCGGAAGGCGCCGAGGGCGCCGATCGGCTCGTGTCGGGGGCCGGGGTGTCCCCGTACGGGGAAGCGCCGATGACGCCGATGATGGGCTGGTTCGCCGAACTAGGCTCCGATCGGGCCGCGTTCAACCAGTCGGCCGTGCTGCACACGCCCGCCGGCCTGAACTTCGAGGCCCTGGGCCGCGCGCTGGGGACCGTACTCGACCACCACGACGCCCTGCGGTTGCGGGTCGCCGACGACTGGACCGTCACCGTGCCCGAGCCGGGTTCCGTGACCGCCGCCGACTGCCTGACCCGGTACGACGCCACCGGTCTCGACGACGGGACGGTCCGCGCGGCCGTGACCGCGCGGGCCCGCGAGGCCCGCTCCCGGCTCGACCCGACGGCCGGGCGGATGCTGCTGGCCGTCTGGATCGACCGCGGCCCGGACCGGGACGGACTCCTCGTCCTCGTCGCGAACCACCTCGTCATCGACGGGGTCACCTGGCGGACCGTGCTCCCCGACCTGGTCACCGCCTACGAGGACGGCACCCTCGCCCCCGTCGGCACCCCGTGGCGGCACTGGGCCCGCTCGCTCGCGGACCTCGCGCTCGACGTCCGGACCGAGGCGCAGCTCGACCACTGGAGCACCGTCCTCGGCGGCACGCCCCCGGCCCTCCGGATCGACCGGACCCGCGACACCCACGCGGACGCGGGGCAGGTCACCGCCGAGCTCGACGCGGAGACGACCGAAGCCCTGCTGACCTGGGTGCCCGGCACCGTCAACGCCGGGATCAACGACGTGCTGCTGACCGCGTTCGCGGTCGCGGTCGCCGACTGGCGGGGCGGGCGGGGCGCGAAGGCGGGTGCCCCGGTGGTGGTGGACCTGGAGAGCCACGGCCGGCACGAGGACGCCGTACCCGGGGTGGAACTCAGCCGCACGGCGGGCTGGTTCACCTCGATGTACCCGGTGCTCCTGGACCCGGCCGCCGGGGGGAGCGGCAGCGGCGTCGGCGGCCACATCGGCGCCATCGGCAGCGGGACGGGCTCCGGCCCGGCTCCGGCCCTGGTCCCGGCCCTGAAGGCCGTCAAGGAGCAGCTCCGTTCCGTACCCGGCAACGGGCTCGGCTACGGCCTGCTGCGCCACCTGAACCCCGCCGGCCGCGCCGTGCTCGCCGCCCTACCGGTGCCCGAGTTCGGCTTCAACTACCTGGGGCAGATCGGTCAGGGCGCCGGCGAGGCCGCCGCCTGGTCGGTCGCCGGGGCGGACGTGGCCGGCATCGACGGCGCCATGCCCCTGGCCCACCCGGTGGACCTCAACGCCTCGGCCCGCGAGACCCCGTCCGGTACCCGGCTGCTGGCGACGTGGACGTACGCGGCGGCCGTACTGGCGCCCGAGGACGTCCGGGAGCTGGCCGACGCCTGGTTCGCGGCCCTGAGGCGCCTCGTCGAGGAGGCCCGCCGCCCGGACGCCGCCGGCCTCACCCCGTCGGACGTCACGCACCCGAGCATCACCCAGGCCGAGATCGAGCACCTGGAGGCCGCCGTCCCCGGCCTGCGGGACGTCCTGCCGCTCGCTCCCCTCCAGGAGGGCTTCCTCTTCCTCAACCTGTACGACGAGGACACCCGCGACGTGTACGTGGGGCAGATCTCCTTCGACCTGAGCGGCCCGTTCGACGCGCCCCGGCTGCGCACGGCCGCCGAGAACCTGCTGCGCCGCCACGACAACCTGCGCGCCGGCTTCCGTCAGGTCCCGTCGGGCGCCTGGGTGCAGGTCGTACCGGCCGAGGCCGAACTCGACTGGCAGGAACTGGACCTGACCGCTCTCCCCGCCGACGAACGGACCCGCGCCTCGGACCGCGCCGCCGCCGAGGTCCTCGCCCGCCGCTTCGACCTGACGAGCCCGCCGCTGCTGCGGTTCACGATCGTCCGGCTGGACGCGAACCGGGTCCGACTGGTCATGACGAACCACCACATCCTTGTCGACGGCTGGTCGATGCCGCTGATCTGGCAGGAACTGATCGCCCTGTACGCGGCGGGCGGGGACGGCGCGTCGACCCTGCCGCGGGTGCGCCCGTACCGCGACTACCTGACCTGGCTGGACGGCCGGGACCGCGAAGCGGCCCGCGAGGCGTGGACGGAATCCCTGTCGGGCCTGGAGGAACCAGGACTGATCGCCCCGGGGGCCGGGCCGGTGCAGTCCGCCCCCGAGAGCGTCACCTTCGGCCTGAACACCGAGGCCAGCACCAAGCTGGCCGGCTGGGCCCGTACCCACGGCGTCACGATGAACACC